>CALAJK010000097.1 GCA_937922795.1 uncultured Anaerolineae bacterium | reverse complement strand
CGATCATTCGCTGTCGTAGTACTCGGCGATCGAGAGCAGCATCGTATGGATAAAAGCGTTGACCTGCCGCAGCAGCGTCCCCCAGTCCGCCGGCGAGGTGCGCGACTGGGTGATCTCCGACCAGGTAAGCACCGAGTTGATGATGAAGTCGGTGAAGTAGAAGAAGCCGCGCATGGCCTGCGCCAGCGACAGCCCATCCCGGCTGAGCGCGGCGGCGTAGTCTTTGCCCAGCCGGATAGCCGTCGCCAACTGGTCATCGGGCGCGCCTTGCGCCAGGTAGCGGCGAATGGCCTCCATCGTCTCCACCCCCTTGTCGCGCATATGCCGGCGCGAGGCTTCGCTCATCTGGCTGTACCACGGCTGGCCAGCCATCCCGCCGCCGCTGACTTGCAGGCGCGCCTGCCCCAGCGCGCTCTGGATGATGACCTGCACCTCCATCGGCTGGAGTTCGCCCTGGGTTTCAGCGTAGTGCAGCAGGTCGGCCTTGCGAAAGCGGCGGTGGCCGCCGGGCGTGCGGCGCGAGGGCAGGTCGCCCTTATCCGCCCAATTGCGGACGGTGGCTGGGTGAACCCCCAGGATTTCGGCGGCGTGCCGCAGGCTGATCCACTCTGATTCGCTCATACGCTCTTGTGCTCGCGTGCCTCTCACTGCCCTTTGATTATAACATAACATCATCCCCGCCTTCGCCCCGGCACAGCGGACGAGAAATGCATTATGCACCGCTGTACCGCGCGCGGATAGCGAGCGCAGCCTTCGACCGCAGCGTTAGCGGCGCAGGCCAGGGTAATCTAGGAACAGCGCCTCCAGCGCCAGGCGCAGGTTGAGGTTTAGGCTGAGGTTGTTCAGCAGGGTGCGGGTAGCTTGCAGCGCGGCCAGCGCGGCTTCGGGCGTCAGTTCGCGCGCCAGCCTCTCCAGCGCCGGCAGCCGGTCGGCGTTGGCCGGCGGCAGCGGCGCGCCCTCGCACAACAGCAGCGCATCGCGCCAGAAGGTCTGCCACAGTTCCAGCAGCGGCGTCAGCGCCAGCTTGTCCTTGCTCAGGTCTTCCGCCAGGGCGAAGCGCCCGGCGCGGTCGCGCCCCAGGATGTCCTCCAACAGATCGAGCGCCTGCGCCCGCTGCGCCAGCGGGGCGGGATCAGCCAGCGCTTGCAGCGCCCAGCCCATCCGGCCGCCGCACAGCCGGGCGATCAAATCTGCCTGGGCCGGGTCGGCGCCGCGGCGGGCGATGAGCGTCTCACGCACGACGGCCGCCGGCACCGGCCGCAGGTTGATGACCTGACTGCGGCTGACGATGGTCGGCAGCAGCGCGTCCGCCGCTGGCGCCAGCAGGATGAGCACGGCCTGCGGCGGCGGCTCTTCCAGCGTCTTGAGCAGCGCGTCCTGCGCCTGCGGCCGGGCGCGGTCAAAATCGCGGAAGATGGCGACGCGGTGGCGGGCTTCGTAGGGTTTCAAGGCGATGCGTCCGGCCACGCTGCGCACCTCCTCGATGCGCAGCGCGCCGGTGGTCGCGTCGAGTTCGGACTCCAACAGGTCGGGATGATTGCCGCTGGCGATGCGCTTGCAGGCGCGGCACTGGCCGCACGGCCGGGCGTCCTCATCGGCCAGCTCGCAGTTGAGCGCCTGGGCGAACGCCCGTGCCAGCGTCCTCTTGCCCACTGACTGCGGTCCGACGATCAGGTAGGCATGGCGCACCCGCCCGTTGGCGATGGCGCGCCGCAGATGTTCGACCGCCCAATCGTGGCCGAAAACCGGCCAGGGATGCGCCGCCATACGTTTTACAGCAGCCCGGCCTCGCGCTCTGCCTGTGTCAGCGACAGGTCGAGCCGCTCCAGCCCCTGCTCCACTGTCGCGCGGTCAATCATTAGCGCCGGACAGATGCGCAGTGCGCTCTCACCGGCCCCTAGGATGAGCAGGCCGTTCTGAATGGCCAGCCGCTCGACGCGCGCGCGCAGCTCTTTGGCCGGCGTGCGGCGCTCATCCAGCACCAGCTCGACGCCGATCATCAAACCGCGGCCGTCAATGCGGGCGTGCCGAAGCGCGGGATGGTGCGGCCGCATCTCCTCCAGCGCGCTGCGGATGTATTTCCCCTGATCGACCGCGTTCTGCATGTAGCCGCTTTCGATCAGCTCCAGCGTGGCCAGCGCCGCCGCGCACGACACCGGGTTGCCGCCGAATGTCGAGCCGTGCGCTCCCGGCGGCCAGCTCATGACGTGCGATCGGGCGATCACCGCCCCCAGCGGCATGCCGCTGGCGATGCCTTTGGCTGAGCAGACGATGTCCGGCTCGACGCCGAAATGCTCGATCGCCCACCACTTGCCGGTGCGGCCGATGCCGCTCTGGACTTCGTCGGCGATGAGCAGGATGCCATGCTGGTCGCAGAGGTCGCGGAGCTGCTGGACAAAACGCGGGTCGGGCACGACGTAGCCGCCCTCGCCCTGGATCGGCTCGAAAATGATGGCGGCCACGCTGTCCGCCGGTATCACCCGCTTGAACAGCACATCGGTGATGTAATCGGCGCAGATGCAGTGCTCGCGGCAGGCGGCTTCCTCGCGCCCGTGCAGGCAGCGATACGGATTGTTGAACGGCACATGATGGACGCCCGGCAGCAGCGGGAAGAAACCGTCGCGCTGAATGACCTTGCTAGCGGTCAGCGACAGCGCGCCCAGCGTGCGCCCGTGAAACGCGCCGTAAAAGGCGATGATATGCTTGCGGTCAGTGTACCAGCGGGCGACCTTGATCGCCCCCTCAACCGCCTCCGTCCCCGAATTGGTGAGGAACACGCGCGCCGGCTCGCTGAAAGGGGCGATGGACGCCAGCTTCTCGGCCAGGCGCACCTGAACCTCATAATAATAATCCGTGCCGGCGATATGGATGAATTTCTGCGCCTGCTCGATGATGGCGGCGACGACTTTCGGGTGTGAATGGCCGGCCGCGGTGACGGCGATGCCCGCCGCGAAATCAATGTATTCGTTGCCGTCTACGTCCCAGACGCGCGCCCCCGAACCGCGCTCGATGACGAATGGGTAGCGCGGCGTCAGCGCGCCGGACATCACCTGATGATCGCGTTCGATGATGGCCTGTCCTTTTATCCCAGGGCGGGTGGTGGTATCGGTCAGCATAGGGGTAACTCCGAACTGGTGGGTCGGTTGGCAGGGTGATCCGCATCCGGCAGGGATGCGCTGTCTGGAGTATAATCCGCCGTGATAGGGCTTGGCAATAGCTGGCGTAACGTGGGGCGAAGCGAACGCCTCTCGCATCCGGGGACAGGTTCTTGCCGTCCGCGATCGCGGGCACAAAGCAATGTGTCCCTCCAATAGGTCGCGATGCGGCAGCCCTAGGGCGACAATGGGCGGTCCGCCCTCGCCCTGGACTGGCCAGCTGTGATGAAAAGCGGATGAGGACGGCGGTTATGGACATCATCTTGATCGGACTGGGGGTCGTAGGGCAGGGATTGGTCGAAATCCTGCGTGATCGCGCCGACGACCTGGCACAGTCCTACGACTTCCGGGCGCGGATCGTGGCCGTCGCCACCCACAGCCGGGGATCGCTGGCGCATCCGGACGGGTTGGATCCCGCGCGGCTGCTGCAAGCCGCCCAGAGCGGACATCTCAGCCGCTACCCCGACGCGCCAGGGCTGCGGCGCGGCCTGGACGCGCTGGCGCTCATTCGCGATGTCCCCGCCGACGTGATGGTAGAGGCCACGCCTACGCGCCTGCCGGAGGGTCAGCCAGCGCTGGAGTACTGCCGGGCGGCGCTGGACGCCGGCAAACACATCGTCCTGGCCAACAAAGGACCGCTGGCTGCCGCCTACAGCGACCTAATCCAACGGGCGGCGCGCGCCGGGCGGCAGGTGCGCTTTGAAGCGACCGTGATGGCCGGCACGCCGGCGCTGCGGCTGGCGCAGCAGGCGCTGGCCGGCTGCCGCATCAGCGAGGCACGCGGCATCCTGAACGGCACGACCAACTACATCCTGACGCGCATGGAAGCTGGCCTAGATTATGCCGCCGCCCTGGCCGAAGCGCAGGCGCTGGGCTACGCCGAGGCCGATCCGTCGGCGGACGTAGATGGTTGGGATGCGGCCGTCAAGCTGCTCATCCTGGCGCGCACCCTGTTCGGCGCTGAGCCGGGGCTGGCCGATCTGGACGTGACCGGCATCCGGGATATCACGCCAGATGCTGTCGCCGCGGCGCGGGCGGCAGGCGAACGCTGGAAGCTGATCGCCCGCGTTACGCCGGAGGGCGGCAGCGTCGCCCCGGCGCGTGTGCCGCTCAGCGATCCATTAGCGGCGGTGTCCGACGCGACCAACGCTATCACCTATATCACCGATCTGCTCGGCCCGGTGACGCTGGTCGGTTCCGGGGCCGGGCGGCTGTCTACCGGTTTCGCGCTGCTGTCTGATCTGCTCGATCTGCGCCGGCTGATGTGAAACGGACGATCTGGATTCGCGACTTCTTCTGCGGCTGGGTCCGTTTCGCTATTGACGGAACTAGCAGACGGTAGGATAGTCATAATATGAACGTAGTATTGAGTATGACAGCAGCGCTAGCAGGATCTTTCCTCAGCACCGGCGTTTGAGGTCAGCTGCCTCAGCGGCGAATGTAAGGAATGGAGACAGGGCTGTGGAGATCATGGAAACCAAAGCAACTATCCTCGTCGTCGAGGACGACATCCATCTACTGGAAGGCATTCGCGATATCCTGGAACTCGAAGGATACGGTGTGCTGACCGCTCAGAATGGCCAATTAGCGCTCGACATCCTGGGGCAGCAGGAGGCGCCGCCCGACCTGATCGTGTCCGACATCATGATGCCGCTGATGGATGGCATCGAGTTTTTTCACCAAGTGCGCCAGGAGCCGCGCTGGGTCGGCGTGCCGTTCATCTTCTTGACAGCCAAAGGCGAGAAGGCCGATTACTATAAAGGGATGCGGATGGGCGTGGATGACTACGTCATCAAGCCTTACGACCCGACCGACCTGCTAGTGAAGATCGAGGCGCGGTTGAAGCGCCAGCAGCTGCTCAACCAGGCGCACTCGAAATCGCTGGACAACCTCAAACGACAGATCCTCACTATCCTCAACCACGAGTTCCGCACACCGCTGACGTTCGTCGTCGCTTACGCCGACATGCTGAATGATCCCAGCGCCGGCAAACTGTCGGAAAATGAGATCGTCACCTATCTCAAGGGCGTCAGCGCCGGCGCAGAGCGGCTGCGCGTGCTGATCGAGAACTTCATCCTGCTGGTGGAGATCGAGACCGGCGATGCCCAGAAAACCTACGATTGGCGCAAGTGCGCCATCGACAGTTTGGAGCCGATCTTTCATGAGGCGCGCAGCCGAGTGAAGGCGCTGGCCGAGGGCGTCAACCCACTGGAGATCCGTATCGAAGGCGACATCCCTCTGTTCATCGGCGATCCCGAATACCTGGCGGTGGCCGTGGCTCAGCTTCTGTCCAACGCCGCCAAATTTTCCGAGCCGGGCAAGCCGATCCAGTTGGGCGCGCGCGCGGACGACCAGCGGGTATCTATCTGGGTGAAGGATGAAGGCCGGGGCATCCCCCCTCAGGAACTCCAGCAGATTTGGGACAGCTTCTATCAGATTGACCGCGCCACCTACGAAGATCAAGGGGCGGGCGCAGGGCTAGCCATCGTGCGCGGCGTCGTCCAACTGCACGGCGGCCAGGCGGAAGTCGCCAGCCAGCCGGGCGTGGGCAGCACATTCACCCTTCACATCCCGTTACAACCGTCTGTCGCTTAAGCTCCGAAACCGCTATACTAGGCTATACTGAATGCAGATGAGTCGCCGCGGCTGCGGCGAGCTTCCGAACCTTTCGATTGTCAATGGATCAGGAGATGTGGACATGCCGCCTTCCCTCTTTGAGAAGATCAACACCCTCATCAGCGCCAACCTGCACGCCATCGTAGACCGCGCGCTTGAAGCGAACTCGGTTCAGGTGATGGACGAATACATCCGGGAAGTCGAGCGCAGCCTGGAGGCGCTGGAGGACTCGGCGGCGACGGTGGGCGGGACGGTCAAAACGTTGAAGCGGAAGTATGAAGAGTTCGCTGCCGCCGCTGAAAAGCTCGACCGCGATATTGACACCTTGATCGTCAAGGGCAAGGACGATCTGGCCGCCGCGGCCCAGGCGGAGTTCAACACCAAGCAGCAGCTTTCGCAGGAATACTATCAGCAGTGGCAGGATCAGGAATCGCAGTACAAGAAGCTGCTGGATATGCGTTTGAAGCTGGAGAGCCGGCTGACCTCGATCAAACAACAGCGCGAACAACTGCGGGCGCTCATTCAACTGGCCGAGGCCAAGAAGGTCACCACCAAGACGATCAAGAGCCTGGACGGGCTGGCCAAAGTGGGCGATGCTGAGATCACCAGCTTGGCCGATCAGATTCGCGCCCGGCTCGATCGCGAAGATGCCCGCCTGGATCTGGCCACCGCGAACCTGCAAGAGCAGATCGAGGAGGCCGTGCGCGGCAGCGAAGTCGAGATGCAGTTGGAAGAGCGCCGGCGGCGGCTGCTGGGCGGTTCTAGCAGCTAACTAGCGGCCTGCGCCGGCCAAGCTCACCAGGGCCTGGGCTGCTAGGCCCTGCCCCGGCTTTGTACAACCCTAGCGGCGCGCGCTGCGTACTACAGATCGGGGTGGATGGTTGACCGCCAATCCGGAGCGAAACTCGTATGGACAAATCGACCTCAAGCCAAGTCCGTGGGCGCGCCCTGGGCGCGATCCTGTCCCACGCGCTGCTGCGCTGGGAAAGCCTGGTGACGGTGATCATCACACTGCTGCTGTTCGCCTTCGTCAAAGATCCATTCCCCTGGTGGCAGGACTGGTTCTGGCTGGCGCTAGGCGCGGTGGCCGAGGCGGCGTTGGTGGTCTCCACCGTGACCGATCCGGAGGCGGCGCAGCAGGCGGTCGCCCGCGAGTTCGAGAAGCGCTTCGACCTGAGCGCGATCCGCAGCGCCGTGTCGCGCCAGCGCCTGCAGAGCGCCCTGGAATACCGCCGCAATATGCTCAAACTGTCTAAGCGGCACAGCGGGGCGATGCGCGTCAGTTTGCAGCAGACGATCAGCGACATTGACGACTGGATCGCCCACATGTACGACCTGGCGCTGCACATTGACGCTTTCGATAACAACGAATTGGTTGGGCGCGACCGGCGCATGGTTCCTCAGCAGATCGAGAAGGTGCACATCCGTCTGGAACGCGAGAGCGATCCGCAGGTGCGCGCCGACCTAGAGTCCCAGCTCCAACAGTTGGAGCAGCAGCTTGCCAACCTGGAGGCCACTGTCAACAGCGTCAAGCGGGCTGAAATTCAATTGGAGAGCACGCTCTCATCGCTGGGGACGATCTACGCTCAGATGTCGCTCTTGGGCACTAAAGAGGTGGACAGCGCCCGCGCCCAGCGGCTGCGCCTGGAAATCCGCGACGAGGTCTCCAGCCTGCAAGACACAATTGACGCCATGACCGAGGTGCAGAGCCAGCGGCTGCGCCTGGAGTGAACACCCTGGCTGAATCGTATCTCTCAACGCGCCTGCTTCAGGAAGAATCCCGTCATACCCTTCGAGCTGCCGCTGATAAAGCCTGCCATGCTGCGCTTTGACCTCTGGCCGATCTCCCATAACTGTGAGGTGTGCGAGCTGCTGACAGCCCCGCTGTACCGCAGCCTATCACCTAGGTCAGCCTAGGTGAGCTGACAATCTCGCCCGAAGCGCAGATCAACGCCCGTCCCGGTGATGCTGAAGCGGTAGCCGTCGGCGTCATACGTGATGATGGCCACCGCGTCGCCGGGCGCATCGCGGCGCAGCGCCGCCTGCCACAGGTCGGCCAAGGCGCAGATCGGCGGCGCGGCCAGCGCAGGCTGGGCTGCGGCCGGTGAAGAGACCTCGCGCGTCATGCCTTCATTCACATACTGGAAACGGATGGAGACTCCGCCGCCGATGCGGGTCACTGTGCGCCACTGGCCAGGCTGGAAGGCCTCAACGGTGATCGTCTCGTACCACGGGCCGGCGTTGGCGCCGCCGACGCCGGGGGGTGGCGCGTCGGCCGGGCGCGGCACCTCCCGCACGAATTTATAGGCGACGCGCGGCGAGGGCGAGTAGGTCGCCGTCAGCTCCAGCGTGCCATCGGCGCGCACGTACCACGCTTCCATCGACACCAACTGCGCTTCTGCGCCGGCGAAGACTGCCACCTCAGACAGCGCGGCGACCGGGTCGAAGCGGCTGACGTCGCCCGGGACTGGGCGCGTCTCAACTGTCTCGATGCCAGTGATGGTGCTGAAAACTGTGTTGAGCAGGTTAGGCGCAGCCACCGCCAGGACGCCCGCCGCAATCCCCACCAGCGTGGCCGCGACGATCACCAGCACGATGACCGCCCCTAGGCAGCCGCCCAGCGCGCAGCCCGCGCGGCTGCGGCGGCGCGGCGGCTCGATCTCGATGCCGATCTGGATGCCGGGATCGCTCTCAATCGGTGACGAGCCGCTGTAAGTCGCGCTCCGCTTGCGTTTAGGTCGCTCCTCCACCATCGTTTGCGATCCTCCTCGATCTACTGCCTCATCTATCTACATCCGAACATAATAGCATGCTTCCATCGCTGGCGATAATTGCCCTCCCCATCGCAAGGCGCTACACTGTGCGCCGGCCGTCTGACGACGCCGTTCGCTGTGATTGCATCCCGTATGGTCATCGGCTGCATCGGCGGCGGCAGCAATTTCGCTGGCATCGCCCTGCCGTTCGTCCGCGAGAAGCTGGTGGAAGGTAAACCGCTGCGCATCATCGCCGTCGAACCGTCTGCCTGCCCCAGCTTGACGCGCGGCCGCTACGCCTACGACTTCGGCGACACCGTCGGCATGACGCCGCTGGTGAAGATGTACACGCTAGGCCGCGACTTCGTGCCTGCGCCGCTGCACGCCGGCGGCCTGCGCTACCACGGCATGGCCAGTATCATCTGCGAACTGTACGACCAAGGCATCATCGAAGCCCGCGCTGTGCCTCAACTAGAGACGTTCCGCGCCGCAGTGCAGTTCCTGCGCGCCGAGGGTATCGTCCCAGCGCCGGAGCCATCGCACGCCATCGCTGTCGCCATCCAGGAGGCGCTGGCCGCCAAAGCCGCTGGCGAGAAGCGCGTGATCCTGTTCAACCTGTGCGGCCACGGCTATTTTGATATGGCAGCCTACGACGCCTTTTTGGCCGGCCAGCTCACCGACTACGAGTACCCGGAACATGAGATCGAAGAAGCCATGGCACATTTGCCGCAAGTGTGAGAGATTAGGAGCCGGCCGCATCCCATCCCAACTCGTCAACCAACCGACGACAGCTAGCGGGGTGAACGGATCTGTTCGCCCCGCCCGCTTTCTCGGTGAAACCGACCTGGTCAGAGGGCGGCGCATCCGGTTATCATCGGCTCTCTATGCTGGAGAAAGGACGCAGCCATGACCGAGCCGATCCGCGTGCTGCACTTCGCCGATACCCACATCGGCATGGAGAACTACGGCAAGACCGACCCGCAGACCGGCCTGAGCAGCCGGGTGCGCGATTTTCTGCGCCGCATGGACGAGATGGTGGACTACGCCCGCGACCACGACGTCGACCTGGTGATCTTCGCTGGTGACGCCTTCAAGACCCGCCAGCCCAACCCAACCTACCAGCGCGAATTCGCCCACCGCATCCGCGATCTGTCCCAGTTGGCGCCGGTGGTGCTGCTGGTTGGCAACCATGACCTGCCCCCGACCACGCTCAAAGCCTCCAGCATTGAGATCTACCACACGCTTCAAGTGCCGAATGTGTGGGTGGCGGACGATTACACGCTGCGGGAGATCGAGACCCGGCGCGGCCTGGCTGCTGTGGCCACCGCGCCGTATCCGATCCGTTCGCGCCTGCTGGCCGATGAGCGCGTCGCCGGCCTGACCATCGCCGAGACCGACGCCCTGCTGCAAGCGGTCATGACTGATCTCGTCGAGCGGTTGGCCGCCGCCGCCGCCGCGCTGAACATGCCGCGCCTGCTGACCGGCCACTTCACCGTGGACGGCGCGGTCACCGGCAGCGAGCGCCAGATCATGCTGGGGCGAGATGTCACGCTGCTGCGGTCGTCGCTGGCCGACCCGCGCTGGGACTACGTGGCGCTGGGACACATCCACAAGCACCAGAACCTGACGGCCGGCCAGCCGGGGCTGCCACCAGTCGTCTACAGCGGCAGCATCGAACGGGTAGATTTCGGCGAGGAAGGCGACCCCAAAGGCTTCTGCTGGGTGGAGCTGGCGCGCGGCGCGACTCGCTGGCAGTTCGTGCCGGTGCGCGCCCGCCCGTTCGTCACGCTGCGGGCTGACCTGCGCGACAGCCCGGAGCCGACCGCCGAACTGATTGACCTGGTGAAACGGTACGACCTGAGCGAAGCGGTGACGCGGTTGATCCTGACGCTGACGCCGGAGACCGAGGCGCGGCTGAACGAGAGCGCCGTGCGCGAAGCGCTGCGCCAGGCGGGCGTGTTTCAGGTGGCCAGCATCCGGCGTGAGGTTGAGCAGGCAGTGCGCACCCGGCTGGGCGACAGTCCCGAAGGCCTGACGCCGGCGGAGCTGCTGGAACGCTATCTGATCAGCAAAGAGGTGCCGGCTGAGCGCCGCGCCGAGCTGCTGGCGGCTGCTCAGCCGATCTTCGAGGGGCGCGCCGGCGAATGAGCCGCCCCTAGACCGCCGCCCGGCGGGCGCTTTCCACCTCGCGCAGCGCCTCGCCGATGACCGCCATGCCCTCATCAATCTGGTCGTCGGTGATGTTCAGCGGCGGCAGGAAGCGGATGCCGTTGCTGTACAGCCCGGCGCGGATGGCGATCAGCCCGCGGCGGAAAGCGGCCTGCGTCAGCGCCAGCGTCTCATCGGCGGCAGGCGTGCGGGCGGCGCGGTCTTTCACCAGTTCCATCAGCATCATTGCGCCTAGGCCGCGCACGTCGCCGATCAGCGGGATTTCCGCCTGCAAGTCCAGCAGGTGCTGCCGGATGCGCGCGCCGACTTCGCTCGCGCGCGTCAGGAAAGCCGGATCGCTGATGGTCTTGATGGCCTCGATCGCGGCGACGCACGCCAGCGGATTGCCGCTGTACGTTCCCCCCAGCCCGCCAGGATGCGGCCCATCCATGATGTCCGCCCGGCCGGTGACAGCCGCCAGCGGCATGCCCGCCGCCAGCGATTTGGCCGTCACGATCAGGTCCGGGACCAGGCCGTAATGCTCGACGGCGAACAGCCGCCCGGTGCGTCCGAAGCCGCACTGCACCTCGTCGGCCACGTAGACGATGCCGTGCTGCGTGCACAGCTCGCGGATGCGCCGCAGGAAGCGCGGCGGCGCGGGGATGAAGCCGCCCTCGCCCTGCACCGTCTCAACCACGATGGCCGCCACCGCCGACGGATCCACCTGGGCGACCAGCGCATTCTCCAGCCGGGCGATGCAGTCGTCTACATACTCATCTTCGCTCATGCCGGCCGGGCGGCGGTAGAGGTTGGGGAACGGCAGCCGGTAGATTTCCGGCGCGAACGGGCCGAAGCCCTTCTTGAACAGGCCGTACTTGCTGGTCATGGCCAGCGTCAGGTTGGTGCGGCCGTGGTACGCGCCCTCGAACACGATCACCGCCGGGCGGCCGGTGTAGGCGCGGGCGATCTTGACGGCCGTCTCGATGCCTTCAGCGCCGCTGTTGAGCAGCACGGTCTTTTTGGGGAAGTCGCCCGGCGTGACCTGATTGAGCAGCTCCGCCGCTTCTACATACGGCTCATACGTGCCGACGATGGCGCACAGGTGGATGAGGTCGGCGGCCTGGCGCTGGACGGCGCTGACCACGTTGGGCGGGCAGTGGCCAACCGCCAGCGCGCCGATGCCGCCGGCGAAATCCAGCAGCACGTTGCCGTCGGCGTCGGTCAGGGCGGCGCCCTCGGCCTTGACGATGGCGACCGGCGTCAGCTTGGCGGCGCCGCGCGGGGTGGCCGCTTCGCGGCGGGCGACCAGTTCCCGGCTGCGGGGGCCGGGCAGTTCGGTGACGAGTTTAATCGTGGGCATGGCTCGTTTCCCATTCGGCACACAGCATCCATCGGCGCCGATTGTACCATGCTATGCAATCAGGAGATGCCTCTTCAATTTTAGTTCACCTATTTACAGAACGTTTTAGGCAGTAACCCCAATGAGGCGAAGCTACTCTACGCCCGAAGGCTCACGCGAACTTATCCTCAGCGAGCTTCGCCGAATGGAAGCGTTGTTAGCTAGTGGATCGAAAGAGAGTTATAGGCAAGCCCATCGCGCTGCGGTGCAGTTTAACCTTGAACAAAATCGAGCTTGGATTGAAACCGCATTTTCAAAGTGCTCGGATTTCTTTGCTGATGGCGCTGAATTAGTGCCTCTAAATATAAACCCTGCATTAGTAGAAGTTCGTGAGAGCTGGCATAGTGACCTCTTCCGCATAGCTCGCCTTACCTGGTCTCTATCGTATTCACGCGGATATGGGCGTCGTTTACGGTTTGACCTTACCCCAGTATGCCGCCGCGGCCATCGGCGGCGCTCATTTTTGGAAAAAGGGTTAAATCCACCACGGTGGCTTACTACATCGACCTGCTCAGTTGCAAAGATAGATCGAGGATAGGCAGCACCTAACGGTGCAGGTTGTAGACGAGCGCCTTGAGCATCGGTTCGCGCCGCTGAAGTCGCCATGAGCGCGAGCGAATGACATCGCCAAACAAGCGTTTGATGACGG
>CALAJK010000096.1 GCA_937922795.1 uncultured Anaerolineae bacterium | reverse complement strand
CACCCGCCCGGTCGAATAGGATTTCAATTCGGCTTCGGCGATGCGAATCGCCTCCTGCAAGTTTTCCCGCTGCTCGGCGTAGACGCCAGCGTCCAGCCCGGTGAGCTCCTGCTCCATCAAATCGCGCAGTTGGTTCAGCCGGTCAATCACGCTGCGCCAGTACAGGCGGCTGTTGTCGATGACAGCATTGATGTAGCCGCTGGTCGCCTCGGTGATATCGCGCAGCGCGCGCCCGACCACTACATCCTGGAATTCGGCCTGGAGCGCTTCGCGCTTGGGGACGCGGCCAATCTTGCTCAGCGACAAATGGGTATCAATGAAATTCATACCCCGCTGGCGCATCCCCTCGAAGACGCGTTCGATCTCGGCGCGCGCCTGCTGGAGTTGGGCATCTAACCCCAGCGCCTGCTGATCCAGTTCGCGTTCGACTTCGCGGACTTTGGCGGTATCGGCGTTCACCAGGTCGGCTTTACGCTGGAGTATCTCCTGATAGTTTTTGACGATGCGCTCGCCCAGATCGAGCTGCGCCAGCAGCTTCTGCTTGGCTGGCGGGGCTTCTTGGAATACGCCGCGCAGATGCGCCCGCACCGCTTCGATCCCGCCGGGGTCGCCGATGACAGGCGCGCCGCTTTTGATGGCCGCCAGCGCCTCTTTGGCCGAGACCATGAACAGCAGCGGGCGCAGATCGAGCAGTTCCTCTACCTGACGCTCGATGAAGCGGCGCACTTCGGCCTGCTCTTTGGGCTGGAGCAGGTCAATCTGATTCATCACCAAGATGATCTTCTTGCCGTAGTGTTTGGCCAGTTCCAGGTATAGGCGTTCGGTCTCGGCGAAAGCGCGCTTGGCCGAGACGACGAAAATGACCAGGTCGCTGCGGTGCAAGAAGGCTTTGGCCGTGCGCTCGTGTTTCTGGAACACAGAACCTGTGCCGGGCGTGTCCACCAGCGCCACCCCTGGCGCGCCGGTGTTGGGATGTCCCCATTCGCGGATGCCGTCGTCGCGCATGATCGGCTTGCGATTGGCCGTCTCGGCATAGCGAATGAGCTCGATCACTTCGGTGGTCGGCGTGATGCCGGTCGGCAGCAGGTTGTCCCCCAGCAGCGCGTTGATGAATGAGGACTTGCCGGCATTGAATTCGCCGATGACCACCACTAGAAAGAACATGTCGCGCAGATCCTGCGCCACATCCAGCAGCCGCCGGCGGTCTTCCTGGGCGGCTTCGCCCAATTCGGCCAGCGTAGCGCCGATGTCGGTCAGCAGGCGGATTTCCGATTCGCGCAGGGCTGCTAAAGTGCCGTTCAGTGTGCTCAAGTTACCCTCGCAATCCTGGCAGCCGTCGTTTGCCCAGGTTGGACAGCGTCGCTTCGATGCTAGCAATCTCCTGCTCGGCAGTCTGGAGCCGCGTGAGCTGTTCGGTCTGAATGTGCGTTTGCGATTCGATCAACCGGGTCAGCGGCAGCACAACTTCCCGCCGCAGGCGCATCCCGTACTCAATCTGCTGGTCAGCCGCTTTGGTCAATTCGGCGATGTAGCGCGTCTGGAGCTTCAGCATCCGGTTGGTGTAGGCCGACTCCAGCAGGCGGCCCCGCAAGGGCAGTAAGGCTAACCCCAGCAGCCCCGCCGCGATCAAGATGATCAGCGCGAAAAAAGGCCAGTTTGGTTGACCAGCCTCGAACAGCCGGTTTCCACCCGCCAGCAGGAAGATGACGACGATGAGGATGATCGCTTCCCAGACTACCAGATACAGCATCGTATTGCGCGTGATCTGCTCCAGGCGGTCAGTCTCCAACTGGCGCGCCTCATCTTCCAGCGCTTCCAGCGCCGGCCGCACCTGCTGCAGCGCTGTACGATCGTACCCCAGGGGCGCTTGTACACTGCCGATGATCTTGGCGCGGATGACGGGGGGCAAGGCGTCAATCTCGCGGCGGGCATATTTCACCAGGTCGTCGATGTCTTGCAAGTCCTTGCCTTCCAGCCGCGGCCCCAGTTTGTCCACCGTCGCCGGCAGTTCGGCGATCGGCTCAAAGGCTTTGCGTCGCTCGAACGCGGCGCGCACATACGACTGCCCCTGGCCGCGCCGGAGCAGCCCGGATAGACCGATCAGCTCGATCAGGCCGCGCCACAGCGATACCAGCGCCTGCGAGAACTGAAACAGATCGCGGATCGCCTCGCTGCCGCGCATGGCCGCCGCGCCGAACAGATCGCTGATCTCGCCGTTGATCTCGCGGACGATCTTCTCCTGCTCGCGCCGCTGGGCGGCGAGCTGCTGGTCGATATTGGCGGCGACGCCTTGATAGCCATCCAGCGCCGCTTGATTGGCGCGCACGGCTTCCAGCGCCGACCGCGTGACATTCTGCACGATCTGCAGCGGCGTCTGGAGTTTTTGGCGCAGCCGCGCCACGTCGTTCAATTGATCGTCTACGTACTCTTCGATGCGGCTCAGCCCGCTCTGCTTCCAGGCGATGCGGTCGAGCTCGTCGCCGCTGCGCGCGGCCGCGCCCTGCTTGGCTGACACCAGCCAGACATCCGGCTTGAAACCCAGGCGCTGCTGGCTTTGATCGAGGACGTAGTCTCGCACCGATTCGGCTTCTTCAGCGGAGAGGAGATCCGTCTGATTGATGACGATGATCACCTTCTTGCCGAAGTCTTTGAGCATCTGCAAGTATTCCAGGTTGCGGGCGGTCATGGCCTGGGTCGCCAGCATCACCAGCAGCACCACGTCGCTCCGGTGCAGGAACTTGCGCGTCGCTTCCTCGTGCTTCTGGAACACCGACTCTAGCCCCGGCGTATCCACCAGGCTGACCTTCTGCAGCAGGGGGGCGGGGTGGAACACCGTGTCGGCCTCGCCAGCCGTGGTGATGCGCTCTGGGTGCTCGCCCCAGCGGATGATGCAGATGCGATCGGTCGTGGGGATTGGCCCGACTGGCAGAAGCTGGGGTTCGCCTAGCAGGGCGTTCAAAATGCTCGATTTGCCGGAGCTGAAGGGTCCGACCAGCACGACCAGGAAGGGATGATCGGCGTGGAACAGCGCGTCACGCGCCTGGGCGAGCCGCTGTTCGGGCAGGTTGTCTACGGTGGGCAGCACCTCCAGCAGCCCGGAGATCAGCTCGTATTCTTGGCGGCGGATCGCCTCATATTCCAGCGCCAACCGAGTTTCGACGTTTTCGATAGTCAAATCGCCGTCCTGTCTGTTGTGAGCCAATCGGACAGTTGTTTGCTATACTTCTCAACATGAGCATACCGCGCTAGTGGTGACCGTTCAACCCTGTATCTGCCCCACTGAATCGGTTTAGGGGGCAGCCGCTGCCGTACGACGGAGATCAGCCGCATGTCTGACAATCAACTTCCCACCTCGCTCGCTGCCGAGCGCGCTTTACATCTGGTCATGGCTTTGGATCGTGTGCGCGATACGCTGCACGACGACGAAGATCCCCAGACGATGTTCGACCATATGGCGGAACTGCTGCGCGCCGAGTTTGAGGCGGATGGCTGCGGCTTGATGCTGGTGTCTGAGATCAGCGATGACATCATCGAATGCCTCTCATGCGCCGGGCTGCCGCAGCCAGTGGCCATCCAGTTGTGTCGCGAAGCCATCGAGCGGGCTGCGCCTGAGCCGCTGGCGGACACGCGCTGGCCGCATTCGCTGGGAGTGCGCATCATGCTGGACGATTTTCCGATGGGCGGTCTGGCGTTGGTACGCCAAGCGCGGCCTTTCTCGCCCGAAGAGATCGCCCTGTTCGCCCTGGCTGAAAGCCAGATCGACTCGGCCGTCGTTCTGGCGCGCACAGTCTGGAAGCTCACCCAGCGCAGCCGTGAACTGGAAGCGATCTACGAAATTGACCGGCTGCGCGATCGGATCGCCGGTGAGATCGACCTGGTGAGCGGATTCACCAATATCGCTCTGCAGGAATTTAAGGCTGAACTATGCCTGGTCATGCTCACCCACACCGACAGCGGCGAGATGATTGTGCGCAGTCTGGTAGATCAGGGGGAATTATTGACCTCAGCACTGGACGCGATCCGCGACCGCGTCAGCGAGATCGAGATCGTGCAGGTGATTCCCTCGCCGCCGGGTTTGGAAGATATCCGGCTGCTGGCTGCGCCCTTCATCGTGTCGAGCGTGCGGCTGGGGGCGGTCATCGTGGGGCGGCGGCGGGACTTCACCATCGCCGATCACCGGATGCTGCACGCCATGATGTCGCAGATGGACTCGGCGGTGGTGTTCACCCGCACCATCCAGCAGTTGGCGCAGCGCAAACAGGAGTTGGAAGTCATTTACCGGATTGACCGCATCCGCGACCGCGAAAAAGATTTCGACGCCATGCTGAATGCGGTGTTGGCTGAGCTGTGCCAGGCCGTCTCCAGCGAGATGGGCTACATCATGCTCTACAGCGCCGGCCAGAATGGGGAGCTGGAACTGCGGTCGTTCATCGCCGGCGGCCGGATCTCGTCCCCCCAGTATGATGAAATCCTGCAATCCTACAGCCGTATGGCCGTCAACCGCGGCGAAATGGTGTACGCGAACGACTTAGCCGGGCCGGTGCGCTCGATCGTCGCCGTCCCTCTCATCCTGAACGAGCGGATCATCGGCGTCTTTGGGGCGCTCAACAGCGGCCATGCCGGCGGCTTCGATGCTGAAGACCGGCGTATTCTGGCCGCCATCACCAGCCAGGTGGATACGGCTGTGTTCGAACGGCTGGAGCAGCGTCGGATGCGCGCCGTCCTCAGCCGGTCGGTGGATCCGAAAGTTCTGGAGCACATGCTCCAGCACGCTGACACTCATTTGCTGTCCGGCGAGCGGGTCGTGCTGACCGTGTTGTTTGCCGATCTGCGCGGCTCGACCGAATGGGCGGAGCGCACCGAGCCTGAAGAACTGGTGGCGACGCTTAACGCGTTCCTGGGGCGCATGACCGATGTCATCTTCAAGTACGGCGGCACGCTCGACAAGTTCGTCGGCGACGAAGTCATCGGCTTGTTCGGCACGCCGATCCCGATGCCCGACCACGCCTATCGCGCGGCCTGCGCGGCGTTAGAGATGCAGCAGATCCATCTGGAGCTTCAGGAAGCGATGCGCCGGCAGGGGCGGGAGCTGCCGTTCATGGGAGTGGGCGTCAGCTCCGGCGAGGCGATCGCCGGCGAATTTGGCCATCCTATCCGCAGCGAGTTCACCGCCCTGGGGCGGATCATCAACCTGGGGTCGCGGTTGTGCAGCGCGGCGCAGGGCGGCCAGGTGCTCATCAGCCACGTTACCTACGACATGATCCACAATCTGGTGGAGGCCAGAGCGCTTGAACCGCTGTCGCTCAAGGGGATTCATCACCCGGCGCCGGTCTACGAGCTGTTGAGCATACGCTCAGCCTGATGCGCCGCCTGGGCATGGACGAACGCATCTGATGTTCAACGCTTCAATCGGCTATCGCGACGGGGTGCTGATGTGCGACGGCGTGGCGGCGCCGTCGGTGGCGGAGGCCTGCGGCACGCCGGTCTACATCTACAGCCTGCGGCGGGTGCGCGCCAATCTGGAGCGCATCCGCGCGGCATTTGCCGCCCTGAACCCACACATTCACTACAGCGTGAAGGCGAACGCCAATCAGGCGGTGCTGCGGTCGCTGATCGCAGCCGGCGCCGGCATTGATGCGGTCAGCGGCGGCGAGATCTATCGCGCGCTGCGGGCCGGGGCGCAGCCGCACCAGATCGTCTTCGCCGGGGTTGGCAAGACGCCGGCCGAGCTTCGCTATGCGCTGGAGCAGGGCGTCGGCTGGTTCAATGTGGAGAACGTCGAGGAATGCCGCTGGCTGAACGATCTGGCCGGCCAGTTAGGGCGGTCGCCGGTGCGGGTGGCGCTGCGCTTCAATCCGCAGGTTGCCGCCAGCACCCACCGCCATATCGCCACCGGGCACGGCGGCGCCAAGTTTGGGTTGACGGCGGAAGCCGTCCGTTTCCTGCTGGAGGCGCAGCCGGATTACCCGCAGCTTCGGTTTGAGGGCATCCATGTGCACATCGGCAGCCAGCTTCAGGACACACAGGCGACGGTCCAGGCGGTGCAGGCGGCGCGCGAATTGATCGCGCCGTATCCCGGCGTGCGCACCGTGAACATCGGCGGAGGTTTCCCGGTCGCCTACCGCGCCGGTGACCCCTTGCCTGACGCGGCGGCTTTCGCCGCGGCCGTCGCGCCGCTGCTGGCCGGCTATCAGGTGCTGCTGGAGCCAGGCCGCGCGCTGGTGGCTGACGCTGGGTTGTTGGTGGTGAGCGTCCTGTACGTCAAGCGCCAGGCCGGGCAGACCTTCGTCGTGACCGATGGCAGCATGGCTGAGCTGCTGCGCCCGGCGCTGTACGACGCCTATCACGAAGTCGTCCCCGTTCGCCAGCCGTCCGTTTCAGCGCCGCCGCTGGAGGTGGTGCAGGTGGTCGGGCCGGTGTGCGAATCAGCGGATGCGCTCGCCCATGACCGGCGGCTGCCGCCCCTGCAGCCCGGCGACCGGCTGGCTGTGCTGACGGCCGGCGCCTACGGCATGGTGATGGCCAGCAACTATAACCAGCGCCCGCGGCCGCCGGAAGTGGCAGTCGCTGAAGATGGTTTGACCTGGTCTATCGTCCGCCGTCGTGAGACCTGGGATGATTTACTGCGCCTGGAGATGGACGTTTGAGCTGGAGAAACAAAAACCCTCATCGGCGAGGGTTCAATGGTGGTGATAGGTGGGCTCGAACCACCGACCTCGAAATTATGAGTTTCGCGCTCTAGCCAGCTGAGCTATATCACCGCTTAAGTAGCGGGGGTAGGATTCGAACCTACGACCTCCGGGTTATGAGCCCGACGAGCTTCCACTGCTCTACCCCGCAGCGTGCCGTGATAGTATCACGTCGGATGTTAAGCGTCAATGGTCAACTTAGGCGTTTCACATTTTTGGCGCTCAGGCGTCGTTGGCGTCAATCGCTTCCTGGGTGACGCGGGCGATGTCGTCCAGCGACGCGCCGCGCGCTTTTTCCAGCCGCGCTACCCGCTTCTGGAACTGCATCATCGCATAGTTGGCGAAGTCATCCACCTGCAAGCCGAACGGCACGGGATCGTAGCAGGCGAAAGCTTCGGTGATAATGCCCACCGCCGGGATCATGAGCGCGTTCATAGCGCTTTCGGCCACATCCCACAGCGAGTCATCGCTGGCGATCAGGCGCGAGATCAGATAAATGCCGTAAGCGATATGCCGCGACTCATCCTGTTTCAGCAGATCAACAGCGCGCATCGTGCCTGGCATGAGATGATTGTCGCGCAGGGTGGTGTGGTAGACATGATAGCCTGTCTCAGCCAGCACGCCTTCCACGATCATGTTGTACGTCACCGAAGCCTGAACCTGCGCGGCGGGGGACGGGTCGTCTTTCAACCGGGACAGCGCCTGCGGCAGCGCTTCGTAGAAGATGCTGCGGTAGTTGTCCAGGTGATAGCGGCTTAGGTCAGCGGGCGCGCCGGCGACTTCAATTAGGAAGCGATTGAAAAAGTCGGTATGTTTGGCTTCTTCCCACAAGAATGAGGTCAAGAACATCTCTTCTTCGATGCGGCCTTCCTGAGCGACCGTCATGATCAGCGGCAGCAGATCCAGCGTCACGGCCTCCTCGCCCGATTGAAATACGGCCGTCAGCCGCAGGATCACGTCGCGCTCCTCATCACTCAGCTTGCGCCAATCCTGCTGATCCTGGCTGAGGTCAATGTCGCTGGGGTTCCAAATGCCGTAGCGCTTGGCTTTTTCGAACAATTTCATCGGCGGCGTATCGCGCCTCAGGCCGCGGGTGGTGGTGGCAAAGGTCTGATGAGACAGCATCCTCTAGCTCCATGTGTGCTGTTGGTCTCCTGCATCTCAGTATAGGCGCTTTGGGGCGTCTCGGCCAGTTGTCCGGCGTCCCCAGGGCGCGATCACCCGCCGCCGTGACTTCACACTATGTTTCTGGCCAGGAAGCCGGTATAATCGCCTCCTCCGAACGGGTGTTCTGAAAGCGAGCCTGATGATGCCTCCTTTCCAAGTCGTTTCGGACTTCTGCCCCACCGGCGATCAACCTGCTGCCATTGAGGCGCTGGTGCAGGGCGCGCGCGCGGGGCTGCGCCATCAAACCCTGTTAGGGGCTACCGGCACTGGCAAGACGTTCACCATCGCCCATGTCGTCGAACAGCTTCAACGCCCGACGCTGGTGCTGGCCCACAACAAGACGCTGGCCGCGCAGCTGTACGCGGAGTTCAAAGAGTTCTTCCCCCGCAACGCGGTCGAGTACTTCGTCAGCTACTACGACTACTATCAGCCGGAAGCGTATGTCCCGCAGCAAGATCTCTACATCGAAAAAGAGACGCAGATCAACGAACAGATTGACCGGCTGCGTATCTCGGCGATGGCTTCGCTTTCGACCCGGCGCGACGTGCTGATCGTCGCCTCGGTGTCCTGTATCTACGGCATCGGCGACCCAGAAGCTTGGCGGCAGGCTGTGGTGCGGATTGACGTCGGGCGCAATATGCGCCGTGATACCATCCTGCGCCAGTTAGTGCACATCCAGTACACCCGCAGCGATATGGATCTGAAGCGCGGCACCTTCCGGGCGCGCGGCGATACGCTGGAGGTCGTGCCCGCGTATGCAGAGACGGCTTACCGCATCCTGCTGTTCGGGGATGAGGTCGAGCGCATCACCGAGTTTGACCCGCTGACCGGCGAAATCCTGGCCGATCACGCCTCGATTGCCATTTGGCCGGCTGAGCAGTACATCACCAGCGATGAGAAGCTGAGGAAAGCGCTCCACGACATCGAGATCGAGCTGGAAGAGACGCTCGCCCGTTTCAAAGCCGAGGGCAAGCTGCTGGAGATGCAGCGGCTGGAACAGCGCACCCGTTACGATTTGGAGATGATCCGGGAGATGGGCTACTGCTCCGGCATCGAAAATTATTCGCGGCATCTCGATCAGCGGCCGCCGGGCAGTCCACCGTGGACGTTGGTGGATTACTTCCCCGATGACTATCTGCTGGTCATTGATGAAAGCCACATGACCATTCCGCAAATCCGCGGCATGTTCCACGGCGACCGCCAGCGCAAAAGCACGCTCATCGAATACGGCTTCCGCCTGCCGAGCGCCCTGGACAACCGCCCTCTCAACTTCGAAGAGTTCCAGGCGCGGATGGGGCAGACGATCTACACGTCGGCGACGCCCGGCCCGTTTGAACGGGAGATCAGCCAGGCGGTGGTGCAGCAGGTCATCCGGCCTACTGGCATCCTCGACCCGCAGGTGAGCGTCCGGCCAGTTGAAGGCCAGATTGACGACCTGCTGCAGGAAGTGGCGCTGCGGGTGAAACGCGGGCAGCGGGCGCTCATCACCACGCTGACGCAGCGCATGGCCGAAGAATTGGCCGGCTACATCAACGAGATGGGCATCCGCGCCCACTACCTGCACGCCGAGATTGACACGATCGAGCGCGTCGAGATCCTGCGCGATCTGCGGCTGGGCGTTTACGATGTGCTGGTCGGCATCAACCTGCTGCGCGAAGGCATTGACCTGCCTGAGGTCTCGCTGGTGGCCATCCTCGATGCGGACAAGGAAGGGTTCCTGCGGTCTGAGCAGGCGTTGATCCAGACGATCGGGCGCGCTGCCCGGCACGTGGACGGGCAGGTGATCCTGTACGCCAATAAGATGACCGACTCGATGAAAGCGGCCATCGGCGAAACCGAGCGCCGCCGCACCAAGCAGATCGCGCACAACCTGGCGCAGGGCATCACGCCGCGCACGGTGCACAAGCGCATTCGCG
>CALAJK010000095.1 GCA_937922795.1 uncultured Anaerolineae bacterium | reverse complement strand
GAAAAGCGCACTCTGCGCATCAAGGCGCAGGGCGTCCCGCTGCGACCGCCTGCGCCGAGCACCTGGCAGTATGGCACTGGCCCGGTCGTTCGCGCTGCGGCGGGCGGCAGCCCGGTTGACCAACCGGTTCGTCCGGTTCCCGTCAGCGTTGCGGCGCCGGCCCCGCCCCAGCCGCCCGCGCCAGCTTCGGCGCCGGCAGCGCCGCCACCATCTGCGACAATAGCGCCGTCCGCAGCGCCAGTCGTCGAACCCGCGCCGGTTCAAACATCAGGAGCCGAGTCTGTATCGCTGCCTGCTGAGTCAGCGCCAATGCAGGCGGCTTCAGCGCCGGCGGCGGCGTCATCGGCGGATGGGGCGGGGGGCGACGCGGTGGTCGAGCGGGTGCTGGCGATCGTGTCGCAGCAGACGGGGTATCCGCGGGAGATGCTGGATCTGGAGCTAGATCTGGAGGCGGATCTGGGGATCGACACGGTGAAGCAGGCGGAGACGTTCGCGGCGATCCGGGAGGCGTTCGGGATCCCGCGGCGGGACGATCTGAAGCTGCGGGACTACCCGACGCTGGAGAAGGTGATCGGGTTCGTGCGGGAGATGCGGCCTGATCTGGCGGCAGCGCCTACAGCGGCTGTCGCTCAGGAAGCGCCGGCTGATCCGGTAGTCCAGGCGAGCCGCCCTGTGAGCGCTTCGCTGGAAGATGCGGATCGCGTCCCGCGTCGCGTTCCCATCCCGGCGCTGCGCCCGCCGCTTGAGTGGTGCAAGCCCACTGGCGTCAAACTAGATGGAGAAAGCCGCATAGTCGTCGCCCTCGATCAAGGTGGAGTTGGCCGGGCTTTGGTCGAACGCCTGCAAAAACGCGGCGCGACCGTGTTGACTATTGACCCATCAGAACCGGCGGAAAACCTGGAAGCTCAGCTTCAGGCCTGGCTGAACGAAGGGATGGTTCAGGGCGTCTACTGGCTGGCGGCGCTGGATGTTGAGCCTCATCTCGAAGAGATCGCGCTGGCGACCTGGCGCGAGCTCAATCGCCAGCGCACAAAGAACCTATACAGGGTCATGCGGCTGCTGTATGAGTCAGTCAGTGGGCGCGGCGCTTTCCTGGTGGTGGGCACTCGCTTGGGTGGTCTGCATGGTTACGGCGCTGATGGCGCGACCGCGCCGCTAGGGGGCGCTGTCGTAGGGTTTGCCAAGGCGTACAAGCGTGAGCGGCCTGAGGTGTTGGTCAAAGCGGTTGATTTTGAAATCAGCCGCAAGACGGCGGCCCTGGCTGATGCGCTGATCGCCGAGACGCTGACCGATCCAGGCGCAGTTGAGATCGGCTATCATAATGACCGCCGCTTCACGGTCGCGTTGGTTGAAGAGCCGGCTGCAGATGGCAATCCTGGGTTGGCGCTGACGTCTAATACCGTGTTTGTCGTGACTGGGGCGGCTGGCGGCATCACGAGCGCGATCGTCGCCGATCTGGCCTCAGCCAGCGGCGGCATCTTCTATTTGCTCGATCTGGCGACGCTGCCGGATCCTCACGATCCGAATGTCAACTTGTTCCGGACTAATCGAGATGCCCTGAAGGCGCGCCTGATTGAGCAGGCGAAAGCGGCTGGTGAGCGACCGACGCCCGCTCAGATTGACCGGCAAATCCTGAACATTGAGCGGCAGGAGGCGGCGCTGCGCGCAGTGGAGGCGGTGCAGGCAGCGGGCGGCACGGCGCACTACTACAGCCTGAACCTGCTGGATGAGCCGGCTGTCACCGCGGTCGTGGATGCCATTCGATCGGAGCATGGCCGGATTGATGTGCTCATTCATGCCGGCGGGTTAGAAATCAGCCGCAGCCTGGCGGACAAAGATCCCGCCCAGTTCGATCTGGTCTTCGATGTGAAGGCCGATGGGTTCTTCAACCTGCTGCGGGCGGCGAAAGGGATGCCAATCGGGGCGACAGTGGCGTTCAGTTCTGTCGCCGGCCGCTTCGGCAACAACGGGCAGACGGATTACAGCGCCGCCAATGATTTGCTGTGCAAGCTCACCAGCAGCCTGCGCCGGTGGCGGCCCGAAACGCGAGGCATTGCGATTGACTGGACGGCCTGGGGCGGCATCGGCATGGCGACTCGCGGCTCAATCCCTAAGATCATGGAGATGGCGGGGATTGACATGCTGCCGCCAGAGTCCGGCGTGCCCACTGTCCGCCGCGAGCTGGTCGTGGGCGGGTTCCGGGGAGAGATCGTCGTTGGCAATCGATTGGGGGTGTTAGGCTCTGAATGGGATGAAACGGGCGGCCTGGACAGTGAGCGCGTGAATCAGTGGCTGGCTGAACGTAAACCGCCGCTGGTGATGATCGGCAAAGTGACCGCGGCAAAACTGTACGGCGGCTTGAAAGTGGAGACGACGCTCGATCCCAAAGTACAGCCATTCCTGTACGACCACCAAATGGACGGCACGCCGCTGCTGCCCGGCGTGATGGGGACCGAGGCTTTCGCCCAACTGGCCAGCGTGGCAGCGCCGGGCTATCAGGTGGCGGCGGTCATGAACGAACGGTTCCATAACCCCTTCAAGTTTTACCGGATGGAGCCGCAGACGCTGCATCTCAGCGTGTTGGTGTGTCCGCTGGAGGGCGATGATTTGGTCGCGCGCGCTGTGCTGCGGTCAGTGCGCCACATCGGTACGCCAGATATGCCGCCGCAAGAAAAGGTGCATTTCACAGCGGATGTGCGCCTAACACGGGCGGAGATGCCCAAGCCGAGCGCCAACTTCACGCCTCCCGACCCGGCGGCGCTCAATGTGCGATCGGCGGATATCTATCGGGTGTACTTCCATGGGCCAGCCTACCAAGTTCTGGAGGGTGCGTCGGTTGAAGACGGGATGGCGATCGGCTTGATGGCCAGCAATCTGCCTCCCAACACGTCGCCGGCAGAAGCCGCTTCGCTGATGGCGCCGCGGCTGATCGAGCTGTGTTTCCAGACTGCCGGTATCTGGGAGATGAAGACGCGCGATGTGATGGCGCTGCCGTTGAGCATTCAGTCGGTGACAGTCTATCGGCAGCCTGAGGAGGCCGCAGGGCGGCGTCTGTACGCGCTGGTGCAGGCCCAGGATGATGGTTTGCAGTTCAACGCGGAAGTCATTGACGAGCAGGGCGCGGTCTACGTGGTGATGACCGGATACCGCACTGTGCAGCTTCCAGGCAGCGTCACCCTGTGAGACGATGGGCAAAAGCGCCTGGGGCGATCTACACGTTCGCTCCAGGCGCGTCCTGGCCAGAGGTTTGCTGGTTGGTTGTGGACAGCCGTGAAATCCCCGCGAAGATGGAGGAATTTCTGACCCCGTGGGAGCAAAGGCATTGGGGAGCGCTGACGGTTGATAAGCGCCGGCATGACTGGCTGGCCGGCCGCTGGGCGGCCAAACGAGCGCTGCAGCCGCTGTTGGCGACGCCCAGCGGCGTTCCGCCGCTCAGCGCAATTGCAATCATCAACGCCCCTGATGGCGCGCCCCAGGTCGCGGATCATCCGGGGATCAGCCTGACGATCAGCCATGCCGGGACACGCGCAGCGGCGGCGACGGCACGCGCTGATTGTCCGATTGGAATCGATATCGAAGTAATTGCGCCGCGCACCCCCGCCTTCGTCGGCGATTATTTCACGCCGGACGAGCAGCAGCAGGTACACCTCGCGCCAGGCTATGTTCGCGACACGCTGGTGAATGCCATTTGGAGCGCCAAAGAGTCCGCGCTCAAAGCCCTGCGGGTGGGTTTGCGCGTGGATACACGCGCCGTCTCATGCCGCTTCGACCCGTTTGCCAGTCTGCCTAAGACCTGGACGCCGCTGGCGGTGGAACTGGACGCGGCGCGATTAGGCCGCGGCCTTCCCGCGCTGTCCGGCTGGTGGCGGACGATGCGCGGGTATGTGCTGACGCTCATGCTAGGGCGTGAATGCGAAAGTTCTCAAAGACCGCTTGGAACCCCTGACCTTTCGGCGAACACCCCATCAGGCCTACCTGAACTGTGTCCGCCGAAGTGAGATAAGCCTGGCGCAGCAGATGATAGCGCTCGCCGTCGAGGGCGTAATGCACCTCCCAGGTGATGCCGTGCCGCGCCAGCCTGAGCCAGATCGTGGGCGGATTGTGCGGCAGCGGGACCACCGACCAATCTGAAAAGTCGCGCGTGACGACGGCGCTGACGTGTTGGATGCCGTCGACATATTCGATGCCGCACTTGAGCCAGGTGATTTCGTCCAGGCGCGCCATCAGGCCGGCCTGATCGTAGAGGTTGCGGTAGCGGCCTGACAGCTTGACGTCGGCGGTGAAATCGCCAGCGACTGGCTGGAAGTAGAAATGTCCATTGTCGCGGATGCCGCCGTCGTGCGTCTTGCGCCAAAAGTCGGTGCTGCTGTTGGTGGTAAGGATGAGTTTGTCCCCATCTGCCTGCCATAACAGCGGCGGATTGAGCCATTCCATGCTGCACGACCTTTCATGAGGTGGGGCGGATGCACCGCGCCGCATCCGCCCTAGAAGCTTTGAGCTAAGCTTTCAGCACATCACCGCACAGATGAACCTGTATACCCATTTCGGCCATCATCGCCGCTTTAGCCGCCAGCGCTTTGTCAGCGTCGGCAGCCGAAGGGGCATAGACCACGTTTAAATGGTTGGCTTTGTGGCGCGCCATCATCTGGTCGCGGGTGACGCCGTGCAAGACCGCGTGCATGATGGGCCACTGTGGCGTCGTCATCTGCCAGCGGCGCTGCGTTTCGGCGTCTGGCAGGCGGACGACGGTGGCGCGTCCCAGGTCGCAGTGCAGCTTGCCGTCCATGACGAACACGCGGCTCCAAACGATTTCGCCGGGTTTGCTGATGCCTTTGAGCGTGCCGCCGCCCAATCGGAAATACATCGCCGGCTGGCGCTCGCTGGAAGCGCCGGCATACCCGTTGATGAAGTGTGAAGCGGGGGCGGCGCCTGAGATGAGAAAGACCCAGACGAAATCGTCCACGCCATCGCCCGTGTAGTGCTCGCCGTAACGCAAATCGTGCAGCGTCGTCGCCGGGTCGAAACCCATCGCCCGCCAGACGCGGTTCGTCACCAGCGCATCTACGCCGGCGCATTCATCCACCTCGTTGAAATGCGGCAGCGCTTGACCGGGGAACAGTTCTTCACCAGTTTCAGCGTGATAGACCGGCGGACGCTCGACGTTGTTCAGTAGCCCTTCGACGAGGTCGGAAGCAGGAGCCATATCTTTCAAGCCCTGCTGGTATTGAATACCGATCGCGTCACAGCCGAACTCGTGGGCGATACGCACTGCGGCGATATACATCTTGCACTGCTCAAGGATTTGCCGGTCGGTCAGATCAGTCTCCTCGTTGGGGCCGGTGACAAATTTGACGCCACGGGCATCTAACCAGTCACGTATCTTCTGAGCTTCGGCGTCGCTGACCAGACGCATGGCGGCTACCAGCGCCGACTGGCTGAGGCGCTCTTTGTAAATGCCGGTCGGGTTCAGCATCTCATCGTCAATGATGGCGTTGTACATGCCCATGCAGCCCTCGTCGAATACACCAAGAATCGCCTTCTGCCGGGCGAGCTGCCGGGCGAGAGCGCGTCCCAGGTTAGCCTCCGCTTCGGGCAGTTGGGCGCTGTCCAGCGGGCGCACATGGCTGGTGTCGTGCGTGACGACGCCTTCGCGAATCCACTGGCGGATGCCGTTCAAAAAGAATTCGTCTGTGAAGTCCTGGCTCCATAGGCTGCTGTATTTGACGCCCATCTTGGTCAGAGAGCCGTTGAGGTTCAGCAGCCCAACTAAGCCCGGCCATTGACCGCTCCAGTTGGCGACTGTCAGGATGGGGCCGCGGTGACTGCGCAGTCCGGCCAGCACGTGGTGGCTGTACTGCCAGACCGCCTCAGCGACGATGAGCGGCGCGTCCGGGTGAATGGCGGCGAACACCTCCATGCCCATCCGCTGGCTCCAGATGAAGCCGTGTTTTAATGCTGGATCATAGGCATGACCACGGGTGACAGTGATGCCTTCTCTAGCGAAGGCGTCTGTAATGCGGCGTTCCATGTCCTGCTGTGCCGGCCAGCATACGGCATTGGCCGTCTGGCGCAGGTCGCCGCTGGCGACCAAGACAGCCTGATTAGGGCCGACGGGGGTAGGTTCAGACAGGGTGGGAAGTTGGTAACTGGCCATGTGATGCTCCTTAAGCAATGTTTTGTCGGCAAGTCTGGCGGCGTCTCCTAGCTCATGCCGGGTGAATTCCATCAGGGTTGAAGCCGCCATCGAATAGCTCAAGATGAGCTGTGGAAGTTTGCAGTGATTGTAACCTAATCAGAATCGCTTGACCAAGTCCGGTGTGACAGGGTAGCGTCATCTAGAACGATCGGCTGCAATCATGTAGCACAGCGTACATTCGTATGCCCAAGGAGCATATCGACCGATGAAAGACTTAGTCCGGTGGGGAATTCTGGGGACAGGCGCGATTGCGCACACGTTCGCTCAGGGGCTGCGCGCGCTGCCTGATGCGCAGCTCATGGCCGTGGGATCACGGACACAGGAGGCGGCTGACCGCTTCGGCGAGGCGTTCGGCGTGCCGCATCGGTATGGCAGCTACGAAGCGTTGGCTCACGATCCGGAGGTAGACGTGATTTACGTCGCAACTCCGCATCCATTTCATATGGAAAACAGCCTGCTGTGTTTGGATGCCGGCAAGGCTGTACTGTGCGAGAAACCGTTTACGATCAACGCTGAACAGGCGAGACGAGTGATCCAGCGGGCGCGCGAGAAGGGGCTGCTACTCGTCGAAGCGATGTGGACGCGCTTCACGCCTGCGATGCGGACTGTGCGCGAGCGCGTCGCTCAGGGCGCTGTCGGCGAAGTGCGTATGATCGCGGCTGATTTTGGTTTTCGCACCCCACTCGATCCGCAGGGAAGGTTGTTCGATCTGGCGCTTGGCGGCGGATCGCTGCTGGATATTGGCGTGTATCCCGTTTCGCTGGCGTCCATGCTGCTGGGCAAGCCGAACCGGATCGCCTCCCTGGCGCATCTAGGACAGACTGGTGTCGATGAGCAGGCAGCAATCACGTTGGGATTCCCGGATGGACAGCTCGCCGTGCTGTCCAGCGCGATTCGCACCCAGACGCCCTGGGAAGCGTTCATCGCCGGCACGGAGGGACTGATCAAGATTCCGGCTGACTGGTGGCGTCCACGGCGCTTTTCAATGATGGTTCAGGGCAAGCCGGAACAGGTGTTCGAATATCCCTTTACGGGGAATGGTTACAACTATGAAGCGGCGGAGACCATGCGATGCCTAGGAGAAGGACTGCTGGAAAGCCCGATCATGCCGCTTGATGAAACGCTGGCCATCATGGAAACCATGGATGCGATACGCGCCCAGTGGGGGTTGGTGTATCCAGGCGAGTGAGGGTTCACGCCTGCCCAGCGTTTGCATTCGATCAGATACTGGGCAGGCGTGTTGTGAGGCGCAGTTCAATGCATCGGCATGGCGTTCATGTCAGCTTCAGAGATGGGTACGCCGATCGTCAGCTCCGCGCCAGACTCGAAGATCAATTTGACAGCGATCGCCTGGCCCGGCGTCAGATCACGCTGGAGGTCGAGCAGCATGATGTGCAGGCCGCCGGGTTTGAGCTCGACAGAGCCGCCGGCAGGGATCTCGATGCCGCCTTCGACGGGGCGCATGCGCATGACATCGCCTTCCAGTTTAGTCTCGTGGATTTCAACCGTGCCGGCGGCGTCGGTGGCGGCGGCGATCAACCGGTCAGGCTGGTCGCCGCGATTCAGCAGCAGCGTGTAGACTGCGCTCACATCGCTGCGCATCGACATTCCGCCCATTCCGTCCATCCCCGGTGTAGGCGTTGTCATCGCGCTGCCCATAGCGCCCTCGCCGGCTGCCGCACTCGTGGGCCTGGCCCAGGGGAACAGCGCGACGATGTCGGCAGGGGCGGGCGGTTCAGCCAGGATGGGCGCGCCGACGCTGACCGCCAGCGTCTCACCGGTGGATGCGCCATCGGCATTCAGCACATCAAAGGTCAACTTCAGACTAATCGCTTCGCCGGGCAGCAGCGGCGCTTTGAGTTCTAATAGCATGATGTGCAGGCCGCCGGGTTTGAGCTCGACAGAGCCACCGGCAGGGATCTCGATGCCGCCTTGGACGGGGCGCATGCGCATGACGTCGCCTTCCAGTTTGGTCTCATGGATTTCAACCGTGCCGGCGGCATCGGTGGCGGCAGCAACTAGGCGCAGCGGCATGTCCCCTCTGTTCTCCAGGGTCATGTAGGCCGCGCTGACATCGCCCATGGCCATGCTGCCCATGTGCCCGCCGCTCATTGTTTCTGGCGCAGCCTCGCCCATATTTGCCCCCATATTCCCCATTTGGTGGTTGCCGGCCATGGGCGCTGAGGCTGCCGTAGCGCGCGCCCAGATGCCGTAAATGAGCAGGTTGGGAGACTCGTGCGCCGAGATGCCTGCCGCGGTCGACAGGAGTGTGAGGATTAGAAAGGCTGCCCATACTGTTCGGAGGTGCATATCTGTTAACTTCCTTCCCTTCATCATCATCAACCAGAATGAGTCGGTCACGGTGCAGACACGTTGTTGTTATGGATGGAGATGATAATGTGAACGATGCCGATCTTTGATCTGAGCCCAGACCGTTGAAAAGTCGAGAGCTTCTCCACCAAAGCCGCGCTGAAAACGCGCCGCATCCTCAAATGTCGCAAAACACAAGACGCTTGGGGCGCAGCACAGCGCCACTTCGCTTGCCAGCACGAAGCTGGCCTGCTGGGCGTTAACCATCCTGCCGTAAAGAAAATCCCGCGCCAGCACCAGCGTCGGCGAAGAGATATCCTCAAGAAGCAGCAGGCCGCAGTGGGGGCAGCAGGCATTCAATATTTGTTCATCTGTCCCATGGATGATCATGGCAGTGCGCGGCGATACGGCAGCGGCGCATAGATCACAAGATGGGGCGTCGTGATTGGTCTCCATCAGCACTACGCCGCCGCGCACTTTAACCACTGGATGCTCGCGCATTAGATGATTGAGGTCGCGATGGATGGTCATAGCGGAGACGCCAAGGCGTTGAGCCAGCGCTTCAATTTCCAGCGACCGGCTTTCACGCAGCCATTCCAAAATGCGGCGCTGTCGGACAACGGGTAGATCGGACATGCAACACCGCCAGTCTGTGATATGCTGTGTGAAGATAACATGGGCTCACAATTTTTGTCAACGTCGCCCGTGGCGAGTGAAGACGGAAGCATGTGTCTGGTTTGGGCTTGCGACGGCATGATCCCTCGGCTATACTTCAATCCGGAATCGGGGTGTGGCGCAGCCTGGTAGCGCGCTTGCATGGGGTGCAAGAGGTCCCGGGTTCGAGTCCCGGCACCCCGACTTGGAACGTCTGGTCAGCGAAAAGCGGCTAGACGTTTTTGTTTTCAGCGACAGCCCGTCTCACTGGTCTTAAATTCGCTTTGCAGAACTGCTCGCCGCTTGCTACACTCGCATGTGATCAAACGCGCCGCAGCCATTGAACCCTGGGCAGCGTAAATGAGTAGCTCTTGCGCAATCCGAAGATGAGCGCCGCGCACCTAGTGCGGCGTTTGATGGGCGCAATCGAGAGCTGCGGCCGTCTTGAGCCGTTAAGCTGACTTTTGTGAAGGAGTATCTCATGCTCAACACGCGTAGAAAGTTGTTGGTAGTTGCTGCTGGGCTGCTGATGGTCGCGGCGCTGGTGGCGCTGCCGGTCATCGCGCAGGATGCGCCGCCCGGACCGGGCGAGGGCGGCATCATCATCGAGGGGAATTTTGGCGGCGATCCGGCCACCATGAACTACATCCTTTACGGCGACACTTCTTCAGGGGCGATCATTCGGTTCATCATTCCGGGTTTGATCGGCGTCAACCCGGATACAGCGGATTATGAGAAGAACCGAGCTGATGCGCTGGTCACTGATTGGACTGTGTCGGAAGATGGCAAGACGTACACTCTCAAGCTGCGCGATGACTGGACTTGGTCGGATGGCACGCCGATCACTTCGGCCGACTCGCTGTACACCTGGAACGCTATCAAGAGCGGCGTGGTGGATGTAGGCGTGATCGGCTATCTCGTGGATGTGATTGACACAGTGGAAGCGCCGGATCCGACCACACTGGTTGTGACCTTCAAAGAAGCTGACTGCACAGCGATCGGTAATGCAGCCTCACTAGCGCCAGTGCCATCGCACATTCTCCCGGCCGATTTCGCCGAGCTGAACGATGCAGACTACAACATGAATCCAACAGTTTCAGGCGGCGTGTTCAAGTTTGCCGAATTCCGGGCCGGTGAGCAGGTCAGCTTGGTAGCCAATCAGAGCTACGGCGGAGCGCCGGGCGCGGTCATCCCGACCGGTTATATTTACAAGAACGTACCGGATCAAAATGTGTTGGTGGCGCAGTTCAAAGCGGGCGAGCTCAATGTGATTGACAACCCGGCAGTTGGCGCGCGCGCCGATTTGGTCGCCAATCCTGAGCTGAATATGTACAGCTATCCTGGCAATGCCTGGGACTATCTGGCGCTCAATTACGCCGATCCAACCAATCCTCAGAGCGCCTATGACGCCGATGGCAACCCAATCGATCAAGGACATCATCCTTTGTTCGGAGACTTGCGGGTGCGCGAAGCGGTCGCCAAAGCGATTGATGTAGACGCGATCATCCAGGGCGCTGTCTTCGGCGAAGGCGTCCGTATGCCGGCCTATACGATCCCGGCATCCTGGGCGTTTAACAAAGATCTGCCAGTCATCGCGCAGGATGTCGAAGCGGCTAAGGCGCTGCTGGATGAAGCCGGCTTTGTGGATCACGATAACAATCCCAACACCCCGCGCGTGTGTCAAGGCTGCCTGTACGCGGAAGAAGGCGCACCGCTGCGCTTCACACTGTACACTAATGAGGGTAATGCCCGCCGCACTGCCGTCGGCACGATCATTCAGGATGAACTGAAACAGGTCGGCTTTGAGGTTGATTTCCAGACAATTGACTTCAACACGCTGCTGGACATCATGGATGCGCAGACCTTTGACGCCTTCATCTTGGGCTGGCGGCAGGGCTATCCAGATGATCCCGATCTGACGCAGATCTTCGCGTCGCAGAGCGATGTGGTTGGCACAGGCAGCAACAACGTCTCCTATAACAACCCCAAGTTCGATGAGCTGAACTTAAAAGCGCGGACGCTGCCGGGTTGCGATCCTGCCGAGCGCGCCAAGATCTACTACGAGATCCAGGAGCTGATGCAGAAGGATCTGCCTTACGTTCCGCTGTATGCGATCAATGGCATGTACGGTGCGCGCAAGGAAGTGCAGGGGTTCGATCCGCGTCCGAGCAACTGGACTTGGAACATCGAAACTTGGTATATCAAGGCCGCTACGCCCTAGCCCCAGTTGATGACGTGTATTCGGGGGCGGTGTAGAGCCGCCCCCTTAGTCTTGTCCGAGTGTCATGCCACATCCTAAGTTTCTGTGACTACGGCACAGCCGTGCACCCCGCTCAGGTTTTTAGGAATGCTTCATGATTAAATATACGCTGCGCCGCTTGATCCAAGCGATCCCCACATTCTTCGGAATTACTATCCTATCGTATGGTCTGATGCTAGCTGCGCCTGGCGGCCCAGTGCGGGCGCTCACGTTCGATCCGAAAGTTACGCCGCAGGAACGCGAGCGATTGGCGGCGCGATTGGGTGTCAATGACTCGCTGCCCATCCAGTATCTGCGCTGGCTGTTAGGCGATGATTGGATGCGTTGGGACAGCGATGGCGATGGGATCGCCGATCGTTCATTTCTGCTGTCGCTGGATGCGGATGGCGATGGCGAACCAGAGCCGCCTGGCACTCGTCGCGGCATTTTGCGCGGTGATTTCGGTCGATCATTTTATCAAAAGCGGCCAGTCATAGACATCATCGTTGAGCGAATTCCAGCCACGCTGGAATTGGGCTTCGCATCACTGCTGGTTGCTCTGGCAGTCGGTGTGCCGATCGGCATCGTAGCTGCGGTCAAACGTGGGAGTGTGTTCGACAACTTCACGCGAGTGATGGCTGTGGTTTTCAACGCCGTCCCCGTCTTTTGGTTGGGCATTGTGCTCATCTTGATTTTTGGCTCGACGCTCCGTCTGCTACCAATGGGCAGCCGATGTTCTGCCCTCGCTATTGGGGGCTGCCCACCTGTGTTCGAGCGGTTGGAATACCTGCTGCTGCCCACGCTAGTCTTGGCGACGGGCGGCATTGCCGGCTATTCACGCTATATGCGCGCTTCCATGCTGGATGTGATCAATCAAGATTACATTCGCACAGCTAAGTCCAAAGGATTGTCAGCGCGGCAGGTATGGTTTCGCCACGGTGCGCGCAATGCTCTGATTCCGCTGGCGACTTTCCTGGGGCCAGCGATCACAGGATTGTTGGGCGGAGCAGCCATTACAGAGACGGTGTTTTCGTGGCCAGGATTAGGGCGATTAGCGGTTGGGGCGGTCGTTCAGCAGGATTATCCGGTGGTGATGGCTGTGGTGATCATGACCGCAGTGGCGACTATCCTGGGTTTTATCCTGTCCGATATTCTGTATGCGCTGATTGATCCGCGCATTCGTTTCAGTTAGGTAAAGCGAATGACTGCACAATCACAACCGGGCCGTATTGTCAATTTGACGGGTGACGAGGAACGCCGGGTTGGCGAATCGCTAACTATACTGGCGCTGCGCCGCTTGCGCCGCGATCGGCTGACGATGCTCGCCCTAGGCGTGCTCGCGCTGCTCACACTGTTGGCCGTCTCAGCGCCGATAATCGAGAATGCGTTGGGCGTCAGTTATTCCCGCACGAATGTCACGCAGGCGTTCCTACCTGTAGGCTCGCCTGGCCATCTACTCGGAACGGATGATCTGGGGCGCGACCATCTGGCGCGGCTCCTGTACGCTGGGCAGGTGTCTTTGGGGATTGCTTTCTCGGCGGGCTTGCTCTCGATCGTCATCGGCGTATCGCTGGGCATCGTCACCGGCTATTATGGCGGCGTGATTGATGACTTCGTCATATGGGTCGTCACGACGATCAATTCCGTGCCCAGCCTGTTTCTGCTGCTGATTGTCTCAGCCGTGATCTTGCAGAATAAAGAGCTCGCCGCGATAGTAGGCTCCGGCGGCGGCGCGCTGGTGATTATTTTGGGATTGTTAGGCTGGACAGGGACTACACGCCTGGTGCGGGGGGAGACGCTTTCAATCCGTGAACGCGAATTCATCATCAGTGCCCGGGCTATTGGCGCGTCACCCTGGCGCATCATGTTTTCTCATATTCTCCCTAATCTAGTATCTGTGGTCGTGATCACTTTGGCGATAGACATCGGCACGCTGATCCTGGTCGAGGCGGCGTTGAGTTTTCTGCAGTTGGGTGTCAAACCGCCCACGCCCACCTGGGGGAACATGCTGACGAACTCTCAGGACTTTTTCACCAAAGGCGTGCATCTCGTCATTGCCCCAGGGCTGCTGATTGTGATCACGGTGCTGTGTCTGTACGTGATCGGCGACGGCATCCGCGATGCGTTTGACCCGACGGCAGTTGACTGACCAGGCGCGATCGCAGCGCCCAGAATAGCGGCGGCTGCCCACTAGCCGCCGCTTTTTTTTGATCTCAAGGCTGGGCTGAAGCGGTCGCCTGGGCTGCCTGTCTGAACTGCTGCTCCATGCGCTGCGCCAGTTCGGTTTGCAGCGTCAGCGCCTGCTCGATCTGTGCGGTGATACGGCCGAGCGCCTCATGTCCTTCGGCCAGGTCGCCGTTTGCGATCTGCTGAAACGTCAAGACGGCCTGATCCATGGCGTCGGTCAGCAGCAGTTGGGCAGCGATGGCGCAGTCTGGCGTGGCGGCGGCGAAGACCGAGTCGCGCATCTGAACCATGGCAGCGATCGGTTCGTACAGCGCGTTTCGATCCAGGCCAGCGGCGGTGTTCATCTGAGTCAGAAAATCGGCCGCCAGCAGCGATGTGATCTGAAGCCAGGTTTCCAGCTCTTTGGTCGAGGCGCAGCTGCCGGCGAATGTGAGCGTGGGCGCAGGCTGTACGGTAACCGGCGGCGGCACAGTGGCGGTGGGCGGCACGTCGCCCAGCGCGCAGGCGGTGAGCAGCACGGGAATGAGCAGCGGCCAGCAGTTACGGTAGTTCATCGTCAGCTCCTTATGTTTCACCTTCAACCGGCAGCACGCCGCCAAAGGTGCAAGAGTTGTAGCCAGCGCCGATGATCACATCGAAATCCGACTGGCGATTGGGATCTGGGATGATCTGAATATTCTCCGGTTTGACGTTCAGGATGGAGGCGATGTCGTTGAGGCTGCTGCCTTTGGTGCGGCCGGTGTGGTCTATCAGCATGGTATCGGCATAGTCCGTCCGGTCAGCCGGGCCAGTGGCCACCGCCTGGAAACCGCTCCAGGCCAGGCGCTCAGCGGCGACACGATCCCAATCTGGGTTGGTGGTTCCATTGAACACGCGGACCTGCGCCCCTTCAACGACCACCTGGTTCGCCGTGGGCGGACGGTAGAAATCCTCCAGAAGCTGGCGAATGGTATCGTAGTTCGGGAGCTGGACGTTTGAGCCATCGGGCGTTGTCCAGGGGGTAGTGTGGTACAGCCGAGCGAGCGTGAACTGCTTCATCCGGCTGGTATCCAGGTTGAGCGCGATGGGCAGCAGCCCCAGCATGTCTTCGAAGCCCAGGTTGGTGGTCACGATCTGTGTGGCCTGACTCCATAATTCTGGCAGTTTGACCAGTTGGCCGGTATCGCGCGCCGTGCGCCAGATGGCGCGCAGAAGCTGCTGCTGGCGGCGGCCCCGGTCGAAGTCGGAGCTGTTGCGGCGCGAACGGGCGTACCACAGCGCGCCGCCGCCATCCAGATGGTAGTAGCCGACCGGCAGCGTGCGCAGCCCGTCCTCATTGGCGATCTGGGCCTGCGGCGGCGGCGGTGCGCCGACCAGCGGGTAGTCCTGAATGGCGCAGTCTACTGCCAGGTCAACGCCGCCCAGCGTGTCGATGATCCGGGTGAAACCGCTGAGGTTGACCAGCGCGTAGTAGTGGACGTTGATGCCCAGGTTGTAGAAGAGGGTCTGGCGCATCAGACCAAAGCCGCCGTCTGTCCAGCCAACCTGTTCACCGCGGGCATAGGCCAAGTTCAGCCGCTGCATCGTCCAGCCAGGAATGTAGACGTAGAGATCGCGCGGCAGGCTGAGCATCGCCACCGTGTTGGTTGTCCGGTTGATGGACACGATGATCATGGTGTCGGTGCGTTTGAAGTTGTCGTTGGTGATCTCTTCATCCGTCCCCAACAGCAGGATGTTGACCAGATCGTTGCCGCGGCGGTCAATCGGCTCAACGCGGGTTGGGATGGCTGTGGGCGCGGTCAAGTTCGGGTCGGGGTCGCCAGGGGCGAACAGCGTCGGCAGCGGTCGGGGGGTGGCGGTTTGCGGCGGGGGCGATGCGGGCTCAGACGTCTCGGAAGCCGTTGGCGTGGGTGTGAGCGCGATGGCCGTCGGCGGGGCGCTGGTGTTGGGGGGCGGCAGCGTGATCGCCAGCGGCCGCGGCGTATTGGTGGCGAAGATTTGCGCCAGGGCGATCGCGATCGGCGTATCGGTCAGGGTGGGCGTCAGCGTAGGCGACGCCGACAGCGTCGCGGTCGCGGTGGGCGACGGTGTGAGAGTGGCCGTGGCCGAGGCGGTGGGCGATGCTGTCACCGTTGGCGTGAAGGACGGTGTAGGCGACGCCGTCGGGCTAGGGGTGTAGGTTTGGAGCGTAGCGGCGACTGCCAGCGCCGTGCTTTGATAGAGAGGGCGGCGGGCTTCAGCTTCAATTTGCTCGTTGACGCGGCGGGCGACGGCTTGAGCGACGCCGGCGCCTAACCAGAGCGTGAGCATGATAAGGGCTGCCGGCAGCGCTCGGAAAGCTACCAGCGCAGCCAGGCGGCGAATCAACGAAGGTTTGTGCAACGACATACTGACTCCAAGACGAAGCGTTCATCAACGCGGCCAGTGTAGCGCATTCACCCCGGCGATGCGATCCCTCAAGGGATGAGCACCGGAACGGCGCAGGGAATGCGGAAGGTATCGCTGACCACGGTCAGTCTCACCCAAAAAAGGCCGCGGCCAATCGTCCGTGGTTCCAACACACCCAACAGTCCCTGCACAACTGGAACGGTTGACTGGCTGTAAAGGCGGTAGTCTGGCGCGCCGTCTGGCCGGATGTCAATTTGATAATAGCGAAAGTAATCGGTATAGGCAGTTCCGATGAGGGCGAAAGAACTGTTCACTAACTGTCCTGGTTCCAGGTTGGTGATCTGTACGCCCGGATCAGTGCAGCCTTCACGGGTCAGCGCCGGAGCGCCGCCGCTCGGCGTAGGGGTTGGCGGGGCGGGGATATAGATGACGCTGCCGGCGCGAATGTGATTGACGTTGGGGATGCAGTTGGCAGCCTGGAGCGCATCAACCGTTGTGCCGAAGAAGCTGGCGATCTGGGACAGCGTTTCGCCGCGACGGACGGTGTAGGTTGTCCAACCGGTTGGCGGCGTACAGCCGGGCGAGGCTGGGAGGGTCGGCGTAGGCGTGAGCGTCGGGGTGGGGGTAGACGTTGATGAAGGCGTGGGCGTCAACGTCGGCTTCGGGGTGTGGGTAGGCGTCAGCGACGGCGTAGGCGTGAGCGTTGGTGTGCGGGTAGGCGTTGATGAAGGCGTAGGCGTCAACGTCGGCGTTGGGGTAGCCGACGGCGATGGAGTTGGCGTCGCAGTAGCGGTGAGAGTCAGCGTAGGAGTCGGCGTCGCAGCCGCTGAAAGTTGTGTAGGGCGCGGCGTATGCGTCAGGGTGGAGGTTGGCGAGGGCGTCGGCGTAGGCGTTTGTGCCGCCGGTGTTGTAGCGGCTGCCTGGGTTGATTGGCGCGTCGGCGCTGATGTGATCTGTGCAGCCGTTGGTGTGGCCGGCGTCGGCAGCGGCGCCGTGCTGGTCGCGGTCAGTGTGCTCGTTGGCGTCGGCGTGGCTGGTGACGGTTCGGGCGTCTGGGAAGCCGCCGGCGTGGGCGATAGGAACGATTGAGCGTCGGTTGGGGCGATCGCAATGGCCGTTGGGCTGCTGGCAGCGGAGGATTCGGAGTCAGGGTTAATGCCAGAGAGGGACAAGATAATGGCGAAAGTGATCACAAATGCCAGCACCCCGATGGCGATGATCGCAACCACGAACTCGTTTCCGATGTCACGCTGCATAGTTTATCCTTCGTGTTCGGAAGGGGTGGTGATCGGCAGCGCGAAATAGAAAATGCTGCCCGTGCCCTCACGGGTTTCAACCCACAGTCCGCCGCCGTGCGCCTCGGCCAGCGTCTTGGCGATTGATAAACCCACGCCCGTGTCGCCTAACCCTAAGACGAGCGGGTTATCGGCTTTGTACTTGCGGGCAAATACGCGCGGCAGATCTTCCGGGGCGATGCCGCCCCCCCGATCTTCAACTGAGATGAGCACGCTGTCTACAGCGTTCGCGAAACGCGGATTGTGCGCCAGTTTGACCTGCTGGCTGTGGGCGGTGATGAATATCTGGCTGCCGGTCGGTGACACCAGATAGGCATTGGTGCAGAGCTGTTTGATGATCTGGTGCACAGCGTCATGATCGGCGCGCACTCTGGGCAGGCTGTCGTCCAGGTTGAGGTGGACAGTCAACCCTTTTTCGCGGAACTGGGCGCTCGACTCGGTGATCACGTCTTCGATCAAACTGACAATATCCAACGGCCGCGGCGTCAGCGTAAAACGATCGCTGTCCAGCGCCGCCACGCGGGTTAGATCATCTAGCATCGAAGTCATGCGCGTGATGTTGGCGGCCACGCGCTGCAAGAACTTGCGCTGCATCTCGCCGAGGATGCCCGCCGCCTCGTCCAGCAGCAGGTTCACATAGCCGACGATAGAAGTCATCGGCGTTCGCAGTTCCTGCACCATTCCCAGGATGAGGTCGGGATTGTACAGGCGAAAGTCTTCCGGCGTCAGGTCGGCGGCAAGCTGGCCGTTCAGGCCGCGTGAGGCATAACTGCCGCTTTCAGCGGTCGTCGCCAGCGCACTGCGCGCCGCCTGCAGCTCAGCCGTGAGCTGATCGCGCTGGCGTGTCAGCTCTTCGATCTGCTGGGTCAGGTGAGCGATGCGCTCATCAACCAGTTGATCGCTTGATCTGGTTGACTGGTCCGACGCCAACGCATCACTCTGACCGGCGTTGATTTGCCCCTGCGCCAAGAGCTGATCGCGCTCACGAGCGAGTTTCTCGACTTGTCGGCGCAGCTGCGCTATTTCCTGATGCGCTTCGGCCAGCTCCATCTGATAAGCTGACGCCTCAGCCAATAATCGCGCGCGTTGCTGTTTGTTGAGATCCTGTTTTTCCAACAGTTCATCGCGTTCAGCGCGAAGCTGATCGCGCTGCTTGAGCGCGGTTTCACGATCAGCGGCTAAGTTTTTAATTTCAGTTTGTAAGATCTCGATGCGGGCTTCGCGCTCTTTTTCGCGTAGAATAGACTCCTGAAACTGCGCCCGCTCTTTCAACAGCGCGTCGCGCTCCCAAGTCAGGGTACGAATTGTCGCTCTCTGCTCGCTAATTTGGTGCGCTAACTGAAGCAGGCGAGTCGGGCCATCCTCGATGCCCAGCGCCGCGAGCTGAATTTCCAGATCAGCGAGCTGAACCTGAAGCTGTTCGCGCTCCGCTTCAAGCCGAGCTTTCTCCTCAGCCATACGCTTTAGAGCGTCCTGCATATTGGCAGGCGCACCATCCCCACTTTGGCGAAGCTCATCGAGTTGAGTTTGAAGGGCATCCCGTTGGGCGATCAGTTCGGTTTTCTCGCGTCGCAGCGACTCGATCATACGCCGCAGGATGGCATCGCCTCCGGCAGTGGCGCTGGCGAGCGCAGCTTCCGCCTCTTGAAGACGGGTCGAGAGCTGTTCGCGCTCGTCGCGCAGCCGCTGCTGCTCCTCATGCAGGGCGAGAATGCGCTGCGAAACGGATAGTCCCTCTTCGGTATCGCCCAACGATGACGATACGCGCATCCGTTCCTGATCGAACTCACGCTGGAGGGCAGTAACCTGACGGCTGAGATCTTCAACTTGGTCACGCGCAAGCTGTAGATCATCCTGAATGGCGGCCGCTGTGGCGCTTGTGTCTTGTAGGCGGTCCAGAGGGACACCCTGTACGAGCGCCTGGATGGCGCGCTCTTCACCTTTCAGACGGGCATCCTGAGCCGCCAGGCTGAGCGCCAGCAAACTGCCGGCGATCACGCCGATCCCCTTGAGAAGCTCGCGTTCCGCGTCGCTCAGTTCGCGCCCACTGTAAGGCATTCCCACTATCAGGACGCCAACCAATTCTCGACCGCTGATCAGCGGCTGGAAGTAAGTCGGGCCGATTTGGGTGATGTCAAGCCGGGTATAGAGATCGCTGAGTTCTTCCGGGTTGCGATCGGGGAACAGAGGGCGCTGCAAGCGGCGCTCGATAGTATTGACGAGAGTGGGCTGGTCATCAAGATTGAGCGCTAGGCCGGCGATCGGCCGCTCCAGAACTTTGTCGTAGGCCGCGATGACATCTGCGTAGTTGGCGTCTTGCAGCGCCAAGACGGCGCCTATATCGCCTTTCAGGACTTCGAGCGCGGCGGTGATGATGCGCTGAGGGATGTCGGCCGGGCTGGCCTCTTCAAGGATGAGCCCCAATGTCTTAAGCAGTTGAACCGAGTTGCGCTGGATAGGCGACAAGATAGGGGTGCTGGGCGACGCCGGCAGGAGAGCACCACGCGTGCTGTCTAGATCGGGCTGAGGCGCAGGTGATTCAAGCGGCGCGGCCTGGCTCTGGCTGGACTGATTGAACAAGTCGGTTTGAAGCGATGTGATCACCATGCGGTAGACCACCATCACCGACATAGGTAAAGCAGCTAAGAATGCCAACCGTGGCAGTCCGGCGTAGTGGCCTATGAGCGTACCTTGAGTGATTTGCCAGAGAGCGCCTGCATGGCCGAGGAACAGCAGTGATAAGCACACCAGCTTGAGCGGCGCGTCGAGCACGGTGCGAAAATAAGCCACGATCAGGAGCATGCCCAGCGCGGCGATGACAGCGGGCACAAAAGTCCAGGCGAACCCGAAACTGGTGAGGTTGAAATCCGTCCGATTCACTAATCCTGGCCATTCCATGCCGGTGACGATGTAGCCGCCTATCGTGATCATCAGCATGATCAGCAAAACCACCCCCGCAAACCGTCGATTTTTGGGAGCGTCTGCTGTCATAAAAGCCCAGGCGATGAGCAGGATGACGATCACGTTGATAACGCGCTCTAATGGGGGCAGAATGTTGACCGGGTTCTGGTCAGCCAAAACGTTGAATAAGGCGCCGAACATCAGCAGCGTCCATGCCAGCAGAGCGCCGCCGAACGCGGTTGAGTATTGGATGGCGCTGCTCAGTCCCGGACTGCGCAGGCGTTCCCCCAAGGCCATGAGCAGGCCGGCGAGGGTCACAGCGACCATGATCATGAAGTAGAGCAGGTCGCCTGGGTGATCCACCAATAAATTCAAGAAATCAATCGGCGCTGATGACACCGTATTTATCCCGACTAAAATCACGTCCGATACAACCGATTAGTATAGCACACTCGTTGATCGACGCTGACGACGGTTTGAGCTGGCTAGGGCAATCGCATATGAAATCTCAATGAGAGGATAATCGTCTCTAAAAAGGGACGAGCATGCTGCCAGAGACGAGTATCATCAGTCACTTTGCCCAACGGGAAGACCCGCGTGACGAGCGCAATCGGAAACATCCCCTTGTGGACATCATCGCCATTGCTGTTTTGGGGGTGCTGGGGGGTGCGAATACATGGGTGGACATTGAACGTTACGGGAAGTCGAAGCGGGAGGGGTTAGGGACCTTCCTCGACTTGAGCAATGGCATTGCCTCGCATGACACG
>CALAJK010000094.1 GCA_937922795.1 uncultured Anaerolineae bacterium | reverse complement strand
CACATCGCCGTCTTGGCCGCCGCCCACGCCACGCCCGTCTTGCAGGGGACTGGGCTGGCCGATGCCGTCATCGCCTTCGACCGGCGGGCGTTCAACAGCAGTTGGGCGCTCTTCCGGCCGGCCAACCTGCGGCGGCTGCTGGCGCTGCGGCGCGAGCGCTGCCGAACGGTGATCTATTTTCACCATTTCACGCTGCGGCTGGGCACGCTCAAATTCGCGCTCATCGGCCTGGCGAGCGGGGCGCGGCGGCGCATCGGGCTGGACAACGGCCGGGGCTGGTTCCTGACTGAGCGGCTGCCGGACGGCGGCTTCGGCGCTCGCCACCAGGCGCAGTACTGGCTCGACTTGGTCGCGCTGCTCGGCGCCGACCCGTCGCCCCGGCCAGCGGTCACAGCGCGAGCTGCGCCGCCCGCCCTATGGACGGCGGCGTTCGCGGCGGATGCAGACCGAACAGATCGTCCGCCGCGGGTGGTCATCCACGCCGGTAGCGGCGGCTACAGCCGGGCGCGGCGCTGGGACCCGGCGGCGTTCGCGGCCGTGGCCGAGGCGCTGCACGCCGAACGCGGCGCGCGCATCATCCTGGTGGGCGGGCCGGACGATGACGGCGCGGTCGTGCGGGCGGCGCTGCGCGTCCCGGCGCTCGACCTGACCGGGCGGACGACGCTGCCGGAACTGGCGGGGGCGCTGGCGCAGGCAGATTTGTTCATCGGCGCGGACAGCGGCGTGATGCACCTAGCCGCTGCTGCCGGCGCGCCGGTCGCGGCGGTCTTCGGCCCCAGCAACCCGGACGCCTGGGGGCCGTGGGCGCCGGGCGGGCGGACGGCGGTCATCCGCAGCGTCCCGGAGTGCAGCCCGTGCAGCTACGTCGGTCACGGCATCGGCCTGCGCGCCGGCTGCCCGGCCCGCACCTGTATGCGGCTGGTGACGCCCGCGCACGTGCTGGCGGCCGCCCGCGCCCTGCTCGACGGCCAACCGCCGCCGGCCGCCCCGCCGCCGCCGCGCCCATCGTTCCCGCGCCGCCAATACCTCCTCGGCCTGCCGGTGGACGGCATCACCTACGCCGAATGGCTCGACCTGATCGCGGACTGGGTGGCCGCCGGCGGGCGGCCGCGCCACGTGTGCACCATCAACCCTGAGTTCATGATGATCGCCCGGCGCGACCCGAATTTCGCCAATATCCTGCGCCGCGCCGACCTGTGCGTGCCAGACGGCGTAGGGCTGCTGTGGGCCGCCCGCTGCCGGGGCGCGCCCCTGCCAGAGCGCGTGACGGGGTCGGACGGCGTGCCGCGCATCGCCGCCCGCGCCGCCCAGGCTGGCTGGCGGCTGTTCCTGCTGGGGGCGGCCCCAGGCGTGGCCGAACGGGCGGCGGCAGCGCTACAGGCGCAGCATCCCGATTTGCAGATCGCCGGCGTGTACGCGGGCAGCCCCGCGCCAGAGGACGAAGACGCCATCGTGGAGCGGGTGAACGCCAGCCGCGCCGACCTGCTGTTCGTGGCCTACGGCGCGCCCGAACAGGACAAGTGGATCGCCCGCAACCTGCCGCGGCTGGATGTCCGCATGGCGATGGGCGTGGGCGGCGCGTTCGACTTCATCGCTGGCGTCGTCCCGCGTGCGCCGGCGTGGATGCGCCAGCGCGGGCTGGAATGGCTGTACCGGCTGTATCTACAGCCTTGGCGGCTGCGCCGGATGCTGCGCCTGCCCCGCTTCGTCCTAGCCGTGCTGCTGGAGCGCCGCCCCGCTGGTTGAATCGACGCGGGCGGGGCATACTCACCGGGCGCGGATATGGCGGCCGCGTTCGGGACGAAGTCAGGGCGTAGAGGACGGATGGATGACGGAACTGCTGGAGTGGATCCCCAGGCTGGCCGGCCAGCGCGTGCTGGTGGTCGGCGATGTCTTTCTGGATGAGTATCTGATCGGCCGGGCGACGCGCCTGAGCCGTGAAGCTCCTGTGCCGGTGCTGGAATTCGAGACCCGCCAGCTCATCCCCGGCGGCGCGGCCAACCCCGCCGTCAACATCGTCGCCCTGGACAGCAGCGCTGTGCAGGTGGGCGTCATCGGCGCGGATGCGGCGGCGACCACGCTGCGACAGGTGCTGCAGGCGCGCGGCATTGACACGCGCCATCTAGTCGTCGATCCCGGTCGCCCGACCACCGTCAAGACGCGCATCCTGGCGCAGATGGGGCTGCGCTTTCCGCAGCAGGTGGCACGGCTGGATGTGCTCTCGCGCGAGCCGCTGTCGGCGCAGATCGAACAGCAGGCGCGGGATGTAATCAGCCGCCAGATCAGCGCCGTGGGGGCGGTGCTGCTGTCAGACTATCACGTGGGGCTGCTGAGGTCGGAGCTGGTGGCGTCCATTCGTGAGCTGGCACTGGCCGCCGGCGCGCTGCTGACCGCCGACGCGCAGGGTGAACTGGACAAGTATGCCGGCTTCGCGCTGGTCAAGTGCAACGCCGATGAAGCCCGCAGCTACCTGCGCCGCGACCTGCGCGGCGACGATGATTTCGCCGACGCCGCCCAGACCTTGTGCCGAACACTCAAGCTGACCGGCGGCATGATCATCACGCGCGGGGCGGACGGAGCGACGGTGGCGACCGCCGCCGGCCAGACAGCGCACTGTCCGGCCCCGGTCGTCACCGACGTGTTCGACGTGGTAGGCGCGGGCGATACAGCCATCGCCGTCATGACGCTGGCCGCCGCCGCCGGCGCGCCCTACGTGACCGCCGCCGCCCTGGCGAACTACGCCAGCGGGCTGGTGGTGCGGCGGGTGGGCAACTATGCCCCGACGCCGGCAGAACTGCGCTGGGCGGTGGAGACCTGGAGGCCGCGATGAGCCGCCCGGCCTGGTGGTGGGCGCTGCCCGCGCTGCTGCTGGCGGCCTGGATGGGCGCGCGCGGGCTGAACGCCGATGCCATTTGGTACGACGAGTATTGGTCGCTGTACAACGCCGGCGCGGCACATTACGGGCCGCTGACGCCGGCGGGCGTGTGGGCGCGCATCGCCGCCGAAGACCCGTGGCAGGCCCCGGCCTATTACACGCTGCTCAACCTATGGGGCGGTCTGGCCGGCTGGACGCCGTTCGCCGGTCGGCTGCTGTCGCTGCTGGTCGGGCTGCTGGCCATCGCCTGGACGTACCGGCTGGGGCGAGCGGTCGGATCGCCGCTGGTTGGGCTGGGGGCGGCAGCGGCGCTGGGCGGATCAGCCTTCTTCGGCTTCTATCTGCATGAGCTGCGCGGTTACACGCTGTACGCCCTGTTCACGGCGCTGCTGGCCTGGGGCGGCTGGCGGCTGCTGACAGCCAGCCGGCCGGGGCGCGGGGCGCGGCTGGCGCTGCTGCTGGGCGCGGCGGGGCTGCTGTACACCCACTACTTCGCCGCGCTGCCGCTGGCCGCGTTCGGGCTGTATCTGGCTCTGATCGCCCCTAAAAACCGTCGCTGGCTGGAAGCCGCGCTGCTGCTGGCGCTGGCTGGGCTGCTGTTCCTGCCCTGGGCCGGTGTGCTGCTGGAGGCGCTGCGCCGGACGGCCGACCCCAACCTGCCGCCGCCCGCCGCCGCTGACCTGCTGGCGGAGACGCTGGCGGCGCTGGACGCCCTGGCGCGGGCGCTGAGCAACGGCTTCGTGCAGCTGCTGCTGGTCGTGCTGCTCGTCGCGCTGGCCTGGGCGCGTGGACGGGGCGCAGGTTACGCCGGCTGGCTGGCGTGGGTCACGCTGGGGCTGGCGCTGGCCGCCAACGCCGCGCTGCCGCTGTCTTTCCACCCGCGCTACGCGATGGCGCTGTGGCCGCTGGCGGCCGTGGTCATCGGGCTGGGGGTGGCGCTGCTGGCGCCGCTGCGGCTGCGCCCGATGGCAATAGCAGGCCTCTGGCTGGCGACGGGCGTTTGGGCCGCGCTCGACCCCGACTACATCGCCGGCTTCACCGACGCGGTCAACACTCAGATCTTCCGTCCTGGCCTGCCCTGGCAGACCGTCGCCGCCCGGCTGAAGGCCGAGGTCCAGCCAGAGGACGTAGTCATCCTGCACATGGGGCGCTGGTCATGGGGCGCGGCGGACGTGTTCAAGTACTACGTCCACGATCTGCCGGTGCGCTCGGCCTTCATGGATTGGCTGCCGGGCGACGAGGCCAGCTACGCCGATCGCGCTCGCGAGTACACCGCCGCCGCCGCTCGCGTCTGGCTGGGGCGCGAGGATGGCGCGCCGGCGGATTTCCGACTGGCGGGGTTTAAGGCGGCGCTGGCGCGGTTTGCGCCGTGCGGGCCGGCCTGGGCCGTCCCTGGGCTGGCGTTCGAGCTGTACGCGCTCCGGCCGCTGCTGTGCGGGCCGCCGGCGGGCGCCGCGCGCGCGGTCTTCGACGGCGGGGCGCGGCTGCTGGCGGTCGAGTGGGAGGCCGCCGACGGCGAACTGATCGTCTGGCAGACGTGGCAGGTGGATACCGCTGTGCCGTCCGGCGTTTACTCGGTCGGGTTGTACCTGCTGGACGCCGACGGGCGGGCGGTCGCCCAGGCAGACGGTGGACTGCCCGCCGGGCGCTTCGCTTACCGCCGGGCGGTTCTGAAGACAGATGGGCTGCCGCCGGGCGTGTACCGGCTGGCGGCGGCGGTCTACGACTGGCAGACGGGCGCGCGGCTGGCCGGCGCGGCGGCTGACGGCGGCGCTGGCGACCTGCTGACGCTGGCCATCATCCAACTGCCGGAGGGCTGATCGGTGTTCTTCCCCCCGGATCGCCGCGCCTACTGCCGCGCTGTGTGCGCCGTTGCGCGCCCCGCGCTATCCTCAGCGGTCGAAATAGGTCTCGATGTAGCGCACCACGTCGCGGAAGGCGATCAGGCCAACGACCGCGCCCGCCGCGTCCACGATCGGCACATGCCGGTAGTGGTGCACCGCCATCAGGTGCAGCGCGTGCGCGATCGGCATGTCGGCGCGCAGCACGTCCGGATCGGGCGTCATGAACGCGCTCACCGGCTGCGCGTCCAGATCCTCGACCTGCACCGCCACCTTGAACAGCACGTCGGCCTCGGTGAAAATACCGACTGGCCGGCGGTCAGCGTCCACTACCACCAGCGCGCCCACGCCCCGCGCCTGCATCAGCCGGACGGCCTGCCCCAGCCGCGTCTCCGGGCGAACGGTCACGAGCGGCTCGATCGGCGTCAGACTGCGGATCGGGTCGGTGGCCAAACTTTCATGGATCTCTGAGGGCGCGGCGTCGTCATCGGCTAGGTGCTGGGCGATGATGTCTTGGTACTCTTCGTCCAGCGTGTCCGCCAGGTCGCTGTCGTCGGCGAGGACGGTCTGCAGCGGTTGATCGTCTTCCAGCACCCAGGTGTAATCCGATTGGTACAGGGCGCGCAGGTCGGGCGTGCCCCTCTGCGCCTGCGCCTGGCGCACCTGTCCCAACATCAGCGCCTCAAACGTCGGCTTCTCGACGCAGTACAAGATGCCGAACGGCACTGGAAAAGCCGGGTAGTCCATCTGGGTTAACAGATACGCCAGATTGCGATCGGTCTGGTCGTGCACCAGCAGGTCGGCTTCGGTGATGCCGTCGCCCAACTGCACCACCTCTGGCGTCAGCCCGCGCAGCCGGATGCCCCGGTCGCGGCGTTTGCCGAAGATCATCGGCTGGCCGTGTTCCAGAAACAGGGCGTTGTCGTCCTGCACCTCTTTGTTGGCGACATGATCCCAAGCGCCGTCATTGAAGATAACGCAGTTCTGATAGATCTCGACGAATGAAGTGCCGCGGTGGGCGGCGGCCGCCTTGATGGTCGCTTCGAGGTGGCGGGTGTGGGTGTCCATCGTGCGGGCGATGAAGGTCGCCTCGGCGCCCAATGTCACCGCCACCGGGTTGAACGGCTGTTCAATCGTCCCCATCGGCGACGACTTGGTGCGGGCTCCGGGCGGCGAGGTGGGCGAGTACTGCCCCTTGGTCAGGCCGTAGATGCGGTTGTTGAACAGCAGGATATTCAGGTCGACGTTGCGGCGGCAGGCGTGCAGCAGATGATTGCCGCCGATGCTCAGGCCGTCGCCGTCGCCGGTCACCACCCACACGCTCAATTCCGGCCGCACCGCTTTCAGGCCGGTGGCCAGCGTGGGCGCGCGCCCATGGATGCTGTGGATGCCGTAGGTGTTCATGTAGTACGGGAAGCGGCTGGAGCAGCCGATGCCGGAGATGAAGACGATGTCCTCGCGGCGGACGCCCAACTCCGGCAGCGCCTTCTGCACCGCGGCCAGGATGGCGTAGTCGCCGCAGCCGGGACACCAGCGCACCGTCTGGTCGGACATGAAATCCTTACGAGTGTAAGTCGGAATATTTTGAACGGGGATGTCAGCCATCATCAAGTCCTCAACTAGCGCAGGGCGTTCAACCAGGCGCGAATGGGCTCAACATGCTCGATGTAATGCGCATAGGTATTGTCTGCGATCGGCTTCCAGGGCGACGCCTCGATCAGGCCGCGGAAGCCGGTCGGCGCGAACAGTTCGGCCTCGCTCAACGATTCGGCCAGCGCCAGGCAGCGCTGGTAGGACTCGCGGAACTCGGCCAGGATGTCATCCCAGGGACGCTCTCGATCCTCGGCGGCGGTGCGCGCGTTGAGCGCGTCGATCATCTCCGGCGTGTAGCCGGGCGCGGGGATGGAAGGTGTCTCGCCCCGCCGCGCCTGGGCGAACCAGCCCAGCAACCGGCACTGCCAGGCGGCCAGGTGCGCGACGATGTCTTTCACCGACCAGTCGCCTTCGACGCCTGGCTCGGCGCGGCGCTCAGCCGGAACCAGCGTCAGCGTGCGCTCCAGAAAAGCGTACTCGGCGCGCAGCAGGTCGAGCAGTTTGGGTTTATCCAGCGTCGGGTTCATCGGCTAGGCCTCCATTCACCCCATGGTGATGACCACTTTGCCGGTCGATTGGCGGTTCATGAGCGCGTAGAAGGCGTCGGCGGCCCGCTCCAGCGGGAAGGTCTGCGACACATGCGGCCGCAGGTCGCCCGCCGCGTACCAGTCCAACAGCGTCCGCAGCGAGTCGCCCAGAACGGCCGGATCGTTCATCGAATAGGCGCCCCAGAACACGCCGATCACGGCGCAGTTCTTCAGCAGCGCCAGGTTGGCCGGGATCTGCGGGATGCGCCCGCTGGCGAAGCCGATCACCAGCACGCGCCCTTCCCAGGCGATGGCGCGGAAGGCTTCGTCGAACACGTCGCCGCCCACCGGGTCGAACACCACGTTCACCCCGCGCCCGCCGGTGATGGTCTTCACTCGGTCGCGCAGGTTTTCAGTCGTGTAGTTGATGACGTAGTCGGCGCCGTAGCGCTGGCACAGCGCCAGCTTCTCCGGCGCGCTGGCGGCAGCGATGACCGTCGCCCCCAGCCGCTTGCCGATCTCGACCGCCGTCAACCCGACGCCGCCGGCCGCGCCCAGCACCAGCAGCGTCTCGCCCGGCTCCAGATGCGCCCGTCGGGTGAGCGCCACATGCGACGTGCCGTAAGCCACCGGGAAGGCCGCCCCGGTGATGAAATCCATGCCCGGCGGCAGCGGCAGCGCCAGCGCCGCGCTGGTCACCACCTCCTCGGCCATGCCGCCGTAGCTGCATACTGCCATCGCCCGATCGCCAGGGCGCAGGTGATGGACATCCTCGCCCACCTCCAGCACCTCGCCGGCGACTTCCAGGCCAGGGCTGAAGGGGAAGGGCGGCTTCACCTGGTACTGCCCCTGGATCATGAGCGTATCGGCAAAATTGACGCCGCAGGCACGGACGGCCAGCCGCACTTCGCCCTTGCCAGGCGGACGGCTGGCCGCTTCGCCCAGCGCCAGCGCCGACGGATCGCCCCAGCGGGTGCACAACAGCGCTTTCATCGGCGGCGCATCACGCGGCTGCGACCAGCGCGATCTCGTAAGTTGCCGCCTGGTCGTCGAAGCTGAACGAATAGTCCTGGATTTCGACGAAGTGCAGCCCATTCGTCTGAGCGCGAAAATCCACGCTGGCCGCCGACAGCATGCTGAAAGAAGCGTTAGCCCGGAAGAACTGTTCGTCAGCCTGGCGGAAGTAGACGCTCACATCCACCGCCTGCGTGTCGCCGACCGCGCGGATGGTCAGCCGGTAGACCGCGCCGGCCTGCGCCTCAAAGCTCAGCACTTCCTTATCGTACTCGGCGCCCAGCGTGATGACCTGAGGCTCGGCGCTCAGCGTCAGCAGCTCCGCCGGTTTGGCGGTGACCGTCACCACGCCGGTCAATTCCTGCCCCAGCGGCGAGGTGATCTCCACCAGATAAGTGCCGTCCTCCGGCACGGTGAAGGCGCGCAGATACGCGCTGACGCCCGGCCCGCTGTTGTCGTCGCTGGCGATCTCGTAGCCATCCGCTCCCTTCACGCCCAGGCGCACATCGTCATCTTCCGCGCTGACCGCGATCAAGTCCAACACCTGGCCGGCGCGGGCGCTGAACATCAGCACCGGCGGCAGACCGCTCGCCGCCTGCACCTCCACCGGCTCGCCGATGGTCAGTTTCGTCGGCGTCAGGCTCTCTAGCGACAGCGTGAAGGCCCCGGAGGCGGCGCTGTCGTATCCCTGAGCCAGCAGCGTATAGCTGCCGCTGGCGGCGATCATGTGCGAGAGGCGCGAATTGCCGCTGCCGCCGCTGTCGTCGTCGCGGGCGATTTCCTGGCCGGAGGCGTCGGTCAGCACCAGCAGCGCGTCAAAATCGGTCGACTCCAGCGTGGCGACGATCAGATCGCCGGCCTTGGCGCTGAAGGTATACGCAGCGGGTTCGCCCCTCAACTCTCCCTGGACGGTCTGGCCGACGGCGATCGCCTGCTGCGCCGCCGCCGGGAAGGCTGCCGCCAGCATCAGCGCCACGACGAAGATCAGACGTACGCGTAGGGTCATCATAAGTGGTTTCAACCTTTCTGTTTCGTCTGTCAGAACTCCGGCTTTCAAGTCGGTGCGGTCGCCGCCGGTCAGGCCTGCACCGCTTCGACACAGCGGCGGTAGATTTCGTTGATGGTGAACGGGCGGCCTTTGACCTTCGGGTACGAAATGATCGTGTCCAGCCCGTAAACCCCGCGCAGCAGCAACGTCAGTTGACCCAAGTTGAGTTCTGGGACTAGCACCTGGCGATAGCGCCGCAGGATGTCGCCCAGATCGCGCGGGAGCGGGTTCAGATAGCGCAGATGGGTATGGGCGATCCGCAGCCCGGCGTCCTGGGCGCGGGCGACCGCCGACCGCGCCGCGCCGAAGGTGCTGCCCCAGGTGACGACCAGCAGCGCGCCGGATGCCGGACCGAACACCGCCTGCGGCGGCATCACCTCCCGCAGCCGTTCGACCTTCTCCTTACGATCGTTGACCATGGCCCAATGATGTTCCGGGTCATACGAGACGTTGCCGGTCTCCGGCGCTTTGGACAGGCCGCCGATGCGATGCTCCAGCCCCGGCGTGCCGGGGAGAGCCCAGGGGCGCGCCAGCGTGACGATGTCGCGCCGGTAGGGCAGAAAACGCTCGCCGTCAGCAGCGGTGGGGTGCTCGATCGCAATCGGCGGGATGTCGTCCGGATCAGGGATCGCCCACGGCTCAGCGCTGTTGGCCAGGTAGCCGTCGGAGAGCAGCACCACCGGCGTTATGGCGCGCACCGCCCAGCGGAAGGCCTCGATCGCCGTCTCGAAGCAGTCGGCGGGGGTGGCCGGGGCGATCACCGGGATCGGCGACTCGCCGTTGCGGCCGAACAGCATCTGCAGCAGGTCGCTCTGCTCGACCTTGGTCGGCATACCGGTGCTGGGGCCGCCGCGCTGCACATTGATGATGACCATCGGCAGTTCCAGCACCAGCGCCAGGTTCATCGCCTCGCTCTTGAGCGCCAGGCCGGGACCGCTGCTGGCGGTGACGGCCAGCGCGCCGCCGAAGGCCGCGCCGATGACCGAACCCATGGCGGCGATCTCGTCCTCTGCCTGGAAGGTGCGCACGTCGAAGTGCTTCAGCCCCGCCAGGTGGTGCAGGATGTCGCTGGCCGGCGTGATCGGATAGCCGCCGTAGAACAGCGGTTTGCCCGCCTTCTGCGCCGCCGTCACCAGCCCCAGCGCGATGGCCTCGTTGCCGGTGATCTTGCGGTAAGCGCCCGGCTTCAAGCGCGCGCGGCGAATGCGGTAGCGCGTCTGGAAGGCCTCGACCGTCTCGCCATAGAAATAGCCAGCCTGCAGCGCTCGGTTGTTGGCTTCCGCCAGCGCCGGCTTCTTGCCGAATTTCTGGTTGATCCAGGCGCGGATCGTCTCCAACGGACGGTCGAACATCCACGAGGCCAAGCCGAGCGCGAAGAAATTTTGGCAGCGATCGATCTCTTTCTGCGACAGCCCTTCGATGCCTTCCAGCGCCTTGCGGTTGACCGAGGTGATCGGCACGCGGTGGACGACGTAGCCCTGCAGCGAGCCATCTTCCAGCGGGTTGGTCTCGTAGTGCGCCTTCTTCAAATTGGCCGCGGTGAAGTTGTCGGTATTGACGATGATGATGCCGCCCGGCTCCAGGTCTTTGAGGTTAGCGGCCAGCGCCGCCGGGTTCATGGCGATCAACACTTGGGGCGCGTCGCCGGGCGTCAGCACGTCGGTGCTGGCCAGGTTGACCTGGAAGCCCGAAACACCCGCCAGCGTGCCGGCCGGGGCGCGGATCTCGGCGGGGAAATCCGGGAAGGTGCTGACGTCGTTGCCATAAGCGGCGGAAGCGTCGGTGAACTGGGTGCCAGTGAGCTGCATCCCGTCGCCGGAGTCGCCGGCAAAACGAATGATGACGCTCTCTAGTTCTTCAACATGGCGGGGCGGGGTCATTTCAGCCATCAGAACGGGTCTCCTCACATCTGGGCATAGGCGGCTGGCGCAGGTCCGCCCGGCGGCAGGGGACAGCCTGCCTATCGGCTATAATACATCGGTGCTAACCGCCGTCACGGTCTTGCGGGTAGTTGGTCGGGTCAGGCGGCAGGTTGTAGACCGCTTTCGGAAAATGGGCGGTGAGAAACTTGAGGATGGCGAAGTGGGTGACGTTGCCGGCGATCGTGCCGTGCGCGTTGACCACGGGCACGTTCCGGTAGCCGCCCTGTTCCATCAGCCGCAGCGCGGCGGCTGTCTCGGCGTCCGGCGGCAGCGTCTGCGGCGCTGGCGTCATCACCGTCGCCACCGGCGCATCCCAGGTATCGGGCGCGGTGGCGACGCGGTTGAGCACGTCGCGGTCGGTCAAGATGCCGACCAACTGCGTCCCGCGCCCGATGATGAAGGCGCAGTTCTGGCGGGTGACGCGCATCCGCTCCACCGCGTCGCGGACGCTGGTGTCGGCGGTGACCAAGCAGTAGTCGGCCAGATCAAGCCGCGAGACGGTTTCTGCGAGCAGTTGATATTCAACGCTGGGCGTGGACATGAGCCAGTTGTCAAACCTCCGAAGGTGTGCGCTGTCTCTGATTATAGTCGCCTTCGCCCTTTGGCCACAATCATTTGTTCGCGGGGGCTGGAAAAACGCGGGAGGCGGCCGCCAGGCCGATGTGCTTGGCGAATCAAAGGCGCCCTCCGCTGTCATGGAGAGCGCCTGGGCGCTGCGCGCAGATGACGATCCGCCCAGTTCGACCAGGTTCGTCAGACGCCGAAGCGGCGGCGCTTACTGCGATCCGTTCGTGTTGGCGCTGTGGGCAGCGCTGATCAAACGCATACCCAGCAGGCTCAGCGCTTTCATCAGGCCGCTCTGCAGGTCGGCTAAAGTCTCAACCCGCGACCAGTCGATGCCCAGATCGACGATCGTCTCGGCCACTGCGTCCGAGATGCCGGTGACGATCGCATACGTGCCTTTCAACCGAGCGGCCTGGATGGTGCGGTTGAGGTGATCGGCCACCCCGCTGTCCACCAGCGGCACGCCGGTGATGTCCAGAATGGCGATGCGCGCCCGGTAGCGGCTGATGCCGCTCAGCAGCGCGCGGGTGATGTCGCGGGCGCGCGCCGTGTCGATGCTGCCGATGAGGGGC
>CALAJK010000093.1 GCA_937922795.1 uncultured Anaerolineae bacterium | reverse complement strand
TGACGCTGGTATGGAGCCTGTTCGGGGTGGCGTGCGCCGTCGGCCTGTGGCGCTGGTATCGGCTGGCCTATTACGGCATGTTCCTGGGGTTCGCTTTCAACCTGGCGCTGGCGCTGGACAATGCGTCCAGCCTCGGCGTCATGTTCCAACTGGTCTACGCTGGGCTGACCTACGCCCTGGTGCAGCCCAAGCAGGACTATCTGCGCTGATGGCACGCCCTGCTAAGTCGCCCAAGACTCCTAAGACGGCGCGCAAGCCGCCGCTCGCCCGTCCGCAGCCGGTCACGGTGCACACCTGCGAAGCCGACGTGCCCGAAGGGCTGGAGCGCATCGCCCGCAGCGAGCTGCGCCGCCGCTTCGAGACGCGGCTGGAGTCGGTAGAGCTGACGCCGGGGACGCTGCGTTTCACCTATGCCGGCAACCTGTACCAACTGCTGGCGCTGCGCACCGTGCACGCCGTCTACCTGTCGCAGCGCTACCCCATCCCCCGGCCGCGGGCGCTGCTGGGCGACCAGCATTGGCGGGCGCTGCTGGCGCAGATTGCCGCCGTCCGCGAGCTGTCGCCGGCGGGCGCTTACCGCACCTTTCACCTCAGCGCCGCTGGTCCCGAGTCGTCGGTAATGCGCCGCCTGCGCGAGGCGCTGGCTGCCGCCACCGGCCTGGAGCCGGATGACGAGGCCGGCGATCTGCTGATACGGCTGCGCCATCCGCCGGACGACGACCGGCTTTGGGAAGTGCTGGTGCGCCTGTCGCCGCGCCCCCTCTCGACGCGTGCCTGGCGCGTGTGCAATCGGGAGGGCGCGCTCAACGCGGCCATCGCCCACGCCATGATCTTCTTGACGCGCCCGGCGCCGGACGAGGTGTTCCTGAACCCGGTCTGCGGCAGCGGCACGCTGCTGGTGGAGCGCCTGGCCGCCGCGCCCGCCGCGCAGGTCATCGGCTATGACCACGACGAAACCGCGCTGGACTGCGCCCGACGCAACCTGGAGGCGGCCGGGCTGGCCGGGCAGGTCAGCCTGCGGCTGGGCGACTGCCGGTCGCTGCCGCTGGCGGCGGGCAGCGTGGACGCCATCGCCGCCGATCTGCCGTTTGGCCACCTGGTCGGCTCGCACGAGCACAATCTGGAGCTGTATCCGGCGCTGTTGGCCGAGGCGGCGCGGGTGATCAAGCCCGGCGGACGCTGCGTCGTGATCTCCCACGAAGTCCGATTGATGGAGATGCTGCTGACTGCCTCGCCGCACTGGTCGGTCGAGCAGGTCATCCGGGTGGCGCAGGGCGGGCTGTACCCGCGCATCTTCGCGCTGGTGCGCCGCTGACGTCATTGGCCGTCGGCATGTCGGGCGATGAACGCCAGCGTCCAACTGGCGAGCTGGCCGGCGTAGCGCCGCTGGAAGTCCGGGCGGAGACAGTCGTATACGCTGATGATGCGGCGGCAGTTGGGCGCGCTGCAGTGACACTCCCAGTCCGGCCACACGCGGGGGTCAATCTCGCTGGTGGCGTAGTCGTAGGTGACCTCGTCGCCGGGGTACAGGTCGCGGTCGGCGATCATGGCGTCATCGCCCAGGTTGGCGGCGGTCGGGTCGCAGCTGTGGTTCATGTACTGGCTGCCGTCGCTGCAAATTGTGAACAGGCCGTCGGTGATCATGTTGCAGTGCCGGCGCTGCTCCGGCGGCAGCCGCAGCAGTTCCTCATAGGTGAAGGTCGGTTCTCCGGCATCCTGCTGCCAGATGAGCGTGCCCCTGGCGATCAAGCCCATGCCGTTGATATGACTGATCTGAACTGCAATATCTGGATGTAACATCGTCTTTTCACTTTTTCTGCTAAGTCAATGTTCTGAGTGACAGTTGTAGACCGTGGTGTAACTTGACTCAATAAGATATGGCTCGAAATAGCAAGGGGGTAAACGAGGAAAGCCGCGCTCGTGTCCCAGCGCGGCCAGAGCAGAGGTACAGCGCCGCTCATGACGGATCCCCCCGCGGCCGCAGCCGGCGCCGGGCCGAAGGGGGATCCGATGGGGTGTGCCAATCGTTAGCCGGCAGCGCTCGCCGACAATCGCCCTAAAATGCGAACTGGATAGCCTGCCCGGCCACAATATAGGCGGTGATGAACAGCGCGTTCAGAAAAGCGCCGACGTAAATCCGCCCCGTCTTGTGGAAAAAGTAGGTGGACACCAGCCCTACAATGAACAACAGCGGCACGAACTGGAAGGCCACGATCGTCAGCAGCGGCTCGCTGAGCGGCAGCGGGTTGCCGCTCAGCAGCGGGATGTACTGGATGAGCAGCAGGATGACGATGCCCAGGCACAGGATGACGCCGTTGATGACCATCGTCCGCCCCAGCCCCACCTCCACACGCCGCAGTTGGCTGTTGATGGCCATGCTGGAGACCAGGAAGAAGAAGGCGAACGGGATCAGATAGGCCAGGAAGATCTGGAAGTGCAGCGGCGACATCGGCTTGAGCGCCAGCACCCACAGGCGGAAGTCAATGGTGAAAATGGCCGCGCCCAGCAGCAGCAGCACATAAGCGGCTGCCGCGATGCACAGCGCCAGCAGCAGCGACTTGCCGATCTTGCGCCAGTTCAATCGGCCATCCCAGACGAACCCATAATGGTTGATGGTCGCGCCGGCCTTGCGGTTGATTTGATAGTGCCATGCCAGGAACAGCACCAGCGTGATCAAGGCGTTGCCGACCACCCACATCAGGATGCCGGTTGTGATGTTCTGCGGCCAGAAAGAACCGTTCGGGAACAGCTCGTTGCCCCGGTGCTGAAGCCAGAAGAAGGTGATGGCCGGGATGAAGGCGGTCAGCGCGGCAGCCAGCCACCAGCCGCCGCCGGCGATCCCTTTCGCTTCGGGCATGGGCTCGGCCAGTTCGCTGAAGAACGGCGTCTTCAACAGCAGCGCTCCAAATGGGAACATGAACAGCACCATGCCGATGAAGCCCAGGAAAGTGCCGATCTCCTTCCAGTACCACACCTGATCGTTGGGATCGAGGCCGTTGCCGCCCTTCAACGTGAGCTGCAGCCATTCGATGGCGTTGCCGATGGCCTCGTTCGAGATGTGGTCGCCGGGATGGGTGGTGCGCGGCATGTACAGTTTACGCGCCGTGCCATCTTCAATTGAGCCGTAGAGCTTGCCGACTTCGACCGTCTCGGTGGTGTTGAACAGCGTCTTGAGTTTATCCGTGCTGACGATGTCTTTCGCCACCGGCGCGCCCCACATCAACTGCGAGAACTCATCCCACTCGCTGAAGATCAGCCCCAGGTTGCGCGGGAACTCGGCCGTGCCCTCCGGCGCGCCGAACGTGCCGGTGGACGAACCCACCAGCAGGATCGAGCGGTAGTCCTCTGGATAGGCGGCGGCAGCGATGGCCGACGCCCAGCCGCCCATCGAGTGCCCTTCCATCGCGATATTGTCGGGATCGACCAGATCCAGCGACCGCAGGTAACGCAGGCCGTCCGGCCCGCCGAACCCATTGGCGAAGGCCGGCGGATCGGAATAGCCATGCCCGGTTTGGTCGAGCGCCAGCACGACATAGCCGCGCCGCGCGAACTCGATGGCGAAGCCATCCTGTGTTTCACGTGAGTTGATGTAGCCGTGGACGGCCAGCACGCCCGGCGCTTTGTTCTCCGCCGTGACCCCTGGCGGAATATACAGCAGACCGCTCATCAGCGTGCCGTTAGTGCCCATGAAACGCACATCGCGGATTTGAATCGTTCCGCCCGATGTCTGGGTGTTCCACGCCAGCAGCCCACCGATGAGGATGAGCAGCAGCGCGACCACCAGCAGAATGGTTAAACGCCTGTTCTGGTCGGTCATGGGAAATCACTCCTTAAGGGGTAATAGTTCTGAGGAAAAGTTTTGGTCTTCCGGCCAGCGCTGACGAGCAGGCACAACCCAGGGATGAGCAGTAAATGCTCACATCTTGATTATGGCGGCTGCGCCGCCTCTTGAGTACTGAAATTCATCACGGGCAGCTAGTTAAGACTATCCTGACATGATCTATGTCAGGATATACACTGCCGCTGCTACGATGTGCCAGGATCGCCGTCGGCTGGTTTCTGGAACTGCCTACGAAAAAAGGGCGAGCGCCCGTTTAGCGCGCCCGCCGTCACACGCCTGCCGCCGCCCCGCTACAGACGGTAGGCGTCGCGCCCGCGGGCGTCGTCATCGTCGAAGATGGCCGCGCCGCTGCCCCGGCGCTTAGGCTTGTCGGCGCCATCCTCGTGGAAGGTCTCCAGCATCAGCGCCTCAACCTGCCGCACATTTGGGATGTCGAAGAAACCGATCTGGCGCTCATAGCGCCGCGGGCTGTACATGCGAGAGCTGTAGTAGCCCGGCGCCGCCCACGTCTCGCGCTGGAAGATCAGGTCGCCTCGATCGCCGTCGCGCATCCGGCGCTCGATGAACTGCATATCTTTGGCGCTGTAGGACTGCACCGACTGTGCCGTCAGGATGAGGGCGCGCCGGTCGGTGATGGCGTAGGCGATGTGCCGCTGCCGCTGGCTGAGCGCCAGGGTTCTGCTCAGCACGACAGCCATCACCCCGATGCCCACGAACAGCACGGCGAGCGAGATCCACAACAGCGGCATCCGGAATGCCGTGACGGTGAGCATCGGGAAGATCCCCCAGACCAGCACACCCGCGAGCAGCAGACCGAAAATGACCGCCATCGTCTGCGACGACGCCAGCGGAACGCCGTCATGTGCCGCCGATGAGCCGGGCTGCCCCGCCCACAGCAGTTCTTCACCCGCCAGCAGTTCAGCTTCTATACGCTCCAGCAGGCTGCGCGGGACCTTATCGCGCTTCATGTCGGCCTCCTTCTATTCAACTACCCCTTTCTATTGTAATAGAAGCTGCAAGGCGCAATCCCCTCAAGATCAGGGGTTGAGCGGCAGCAAGACGCGCAGCGTCAGCCGGTGCAGGTCGCGGTCGGCTGGCCGCGCCCACAGGCCCGCCCACAGCCGCTGGCTGGGGTCTAAGCTGGCGCCGCCGGGTGCGGGGAAGAACATGTTGAAGAAGACCGCCACATCCACATACCAGTCGGCGGCATCAGGCTGGTTGAGCGCCTGCCATGGCCGCTGAGCCGTCAGCCGGTTGTCGCCGGCTTTGGCGGCCAGGGCGCGCCGGCCGGCCTCGCCGGTGGTGATGAGCAGCGTGTCGTCGACCAGCCGCAGTTCAAACACGACGGACGCGCCGGGCGGTGAGCCCAGGCGCGTCGCTCCCGGCTCATCGTCATCGGCCGCCAGCGTCTCCAGTCGGAACAGCGCCTGCAGCAGCTTTTGCGCCGCTTCCAGCGCGGCCTGACCTTCGCCCGGCTTGACGGCCGCCGCCAGCAGCAGATCAAACGGCGTCCTCAGCCCCGGCAGCGGATCGTTGGGGCGCGGCAGCAGCGCCAGCGCGTACTCGCCCGCCAGCCGATCGAGCAGGTCGGCTGTCAGGTTGACGCCGCCCTCGGCCAGCGCCGCCTCGAAGCCGCGGATCGCCGCCAGCATATCGTCGGCGCTGGGCGCGGTCACCAGCGGGCTAGCGTCGCCAGCCGTCACCACCGGCAGCCCGCCCAGGATTTGGCCGGCGAAGTTGCTCAGCGGCAGCCCAGCCAGCACATCCTGCGCCAGCGCGGCGGCGTCCGCCCCGATGTGAACCAGGGCGGCATGGCGCGGGATGTACGCCAGCAGCGCCGCGCTGGCGGCGGGCATTGCGCCCAGGTCGGCCGCGTACAGCAGGGCAGTTGCGTCCAGCGCGTTGGCTTCTCTGTCCAGGCCGACCGTCACGCCAGCCGCCCCAAAACCGCCCGCCAGCAGCCGCGCCTCCAGGCTGGCCGCCCCGCGTCGTTCGGCCAGCGCCGCCCCCAGCGCCGCCAGCAGCGGCAGCGTGTCCGGGTCGCCGCTCACCAAGCCGTTGATGGCGGGCGTGAGCTGCGCGCCATCCACATAAGCGAACAGCGCGCCTTCCGGGCTGGCCGCCTGGATGGCCTGATAGGCGGGCGCAGCGGTCAGCGGCGCGCGCGCGCCCGCCCGCACGTCCAGCGCGGCGCGCACCAGCTCCGGCGCGCCGATCAGCAGGGCGGCGTCCGCCAGCGCCAGCGTCAGCCGGTCGCCCGCGTACAGCAGCGCGCCGCGGTAGGTCTCGCGCTCGGCCGTATCCTGCTGCTCAATCCACGCGGCCAGCCGCTGCGCCGCGGCGAACGGGTCGGCGGCGGGCAGGATCAGCAGCGCCGACTCCGTCTGCCAGCCCGCGTCGAAATCAGCGTAAGCGATCGCCAGCTCGCCGGCCAGCCAGGGCAGCACATCGCGCGCCCACACCACCGCGTCGGCGTCCAGCCACTCGCCCAACGGCAGCAGATCGTCGAGGCGGACGGCCTGGCTGAGCTGCACCCGCACCGGTTGCAGTTCAGCCGCTGCCAGCGCGGCGACGTTGAGGGCAGACAGGGCAGCGGGCGGATCAACCAGGTTTAGGCGCAGGAGTCCGGCGACATCCGCCGGCGCCCAGTCGACGGCCGTCGGGGGCGCTTCTTGGGCGGACGCCGGCAGGCCGACGGTGAGCAGCAGCATCAGCAGCAGGGCGTATTTCATGATCAGACACTCCGAGGATAGCCTCTCGATGTTTCGAAACTTCTGCCTCTACGATAGTCGCCGCCGCCCCAGATTGCCACTATTTCTGCTCAGTTGCAAAGATAAGTTGAGCCGGTAAAATCAAAAGCATGAGCCAAAAACGAGAGAGTAAATACGTTCGCTTTGTCCGCCTTGCGTATCGCGTCGCCCAAGCGAGTGTGCCGCGCTACGCGCATCCCAAAAGC
>CALAJK010000092.1 GCA_937922795.1 uncultured Anaerolineae bacterium | reverse complement strand
GCGACGCTGCGCGCCGCCTTTGCCCAGCTCCAGCAGCCGGAAGTGCGCAGCCGGCTGGCGGCGGCGGCGCGGGCCGCCCGCGAGCAGTACAATTGGGCGGCGGCGGAAGCCCGCCTGCTGGCCGTGTACGCCGAACTGGCGGGCGCGCCGTGATCTGGAAGCTGTGGCGATGGCTGATCGCCAGCCGTTTCGTGCGCGGCGCAGCCTGGTTGGCCGGCGGCGCTGCGGTTGGTCAGGCGGTGACGCTCCTTGCATCGCCGCTGATCACCCGACTATATACCGCAGACGATCTTGGGCGATTGGGCGTCTACGTCGCATTCCTCACGCTGGCGCTGACGGCTGCCTCGCTGCGCTATGAGACGGCGATTGTCGTCGCTGACGATGAGGCGCAAGCGGCGCGATTGGCCGTGGTTTCACTGCTGCTCGTGCTGCCTACAGGTTTGGCGGCGGGCGTCGGACTGCTGGTGCTCGCCCATCAAGATTGGTTGGGGTTGGGCATCCTGCCGCCGGGAACAGTCTGGGCGCTGCTGCCCACCTTCGGCGTGAGCGCCGCTTTCCAGACGCTGCGTTACTGGTTGGTGCGGCGTGAAGCGCTAGCGCTCATTTCGGGCGTCACGGTATGGCAGAGCATCGTTTTGAACGGTGTGCGAGTCGCCGCTGGCCTGTTGGGGCTGGGATGGGTCGGCTTGGCGCTCAGCGAATTGGCCGGGCGCACCGTGGGCGTGGTTCAGATGGCGCGCGCTGCCTGGCGCGACATCGTCATGCATCCCGGCTTACTGAAACGCGCGACGTTAGGCGACACGCTGCGATTTTACCGGCAGTTTCCGCTGTATGCGCTGCCATCGGCGTTCGTTGATAACTTGGCATTTGCGCTGCCTTTGGGTCTCATCGCTCAGTTCTACGGCGCATCGGCGGCTGGATACTATACACTGATGCAGCGGGTGCTGTATCTACCGGCTAATTTGATCGGCGCGAGCGTCGGCACCGCTTTCTACGGGCGGTTGGCCGTGTATGCCCGTGAAGCGCCTGAGCGTGTCCGCCCATTGTTCTGGCGCACGGCTGGCGGTTTGCTGGCGTTGGGTTTGCCGCCGCTGCTGGCGATCATGGCGCTGGGTCCAACGTTGTTCGGGTGGCTGTTCGGCGTCCAGTGGGCCGAAGCCGGGACGCTGGCAGCCCTGGTCGCACCCTGGTCGCTGGCGCAGTTCGTCGTCAGTCCATTGAGCACCATCGTCTTTGTATTCGATGGTCAGCGCCTGAAGTTCATCTATGACGTGCTCAGCCTGTCGGCGGTGGTTATAGTGCTGTTCACTGCCCAGGCGCGCGGGCTGAGCTTAGCGCTGGCAGTAGCTGTCTTGAGCGCAGCCAATGTCGCCATTTACGGCGTGTATTTCGCGCTGCTGCTGTTCATCTTGCGCCGCCGGCTGGCTGGGTTGGCAAATCCCCCTAAAGCGTAGGGGACGCAAACCGCAGTTTTGCGCTATAATGATAGCGTCCATCTGTTTAATAGGCATGCTGTGGAGTGTGGGTAATGCAGAATTACGGATCAGGACAGGGAACCGCCGTCTACGAACTGGGCGGGATGCGCGTCGAGGTGCGCCCGCTGCTGCGAATGGTCTACATGTGGATGACGCTCGGCCTGCTGGCGACGACCGGCATCGCCATCACGGTCGCCAGTTCGCCAGCGCTGCTGCAAGTGGCGACGAACCCGGTCATCCTGTTCGGCTCGATCATCGGCCAGTTGATCCTGGTGGTGGCGCTGAGCGCGGGCGTGCGGCGGATGTCGCAAAACCTGGCGACGGTGATGTTCTTCGTGTACGCCGGCCTGAACGGGCTGGTGTTCTCGCTGCTGTTCTACGTCTACGATCTGGGCTCGATCGCGCTGGCCTTCCTGACGGCCGCCGGTTTGTTCGGCGCGATGACGGTGGTCGGCTTCACCACCAAGATGGACCTGACGCGCTTCGGCTCGTACCTGCTGATGGGCCTCATCGGCCTGATCATCGCCATGGTGGTCAATCTGTTCCTGGGCAGCGGGCCGCTGGATTTCCTCATCAGCGTCGTGGGCGTGCTGCTGTTCACCGCCCTGACGGCCTATGACACGCAGAAAATCAAGCTGATGGCCGCCGACCCGACGCTGGAGGCCGACGGCAGCCTGACCGCCAAGCTGAGCATCATGGGCGCGCTGACGCTGTACCTGGACTTCATCAACCTGTTCCTGTTCCTGCTGCGCCTGTTCGGCAGCAGCCGGGATTGAGCCGCAGGTGAGCACGCGACAGCGCTCGGCAAGACCTAACGAACGGGGGGCTGAGGCCCCCTGTTGTTTTCTGGTTCTATCTGGAATGGGTGGAAATGCATAACCCAAGCTTGCCCTCACCCTAAAGCCCTGGGAGAGATACCGTAGCGTTTATCTCCCCTTCTCCTAGCGCAGCGTTCGGGAGAAGGGGCTGGGGGATGAGGGCCGTTCCACCAAAAATGTTAAAGTTTTTCCTCAGCGCCCGGCGCAGCGCTCAGCCGGCGGCCTGGCCGTCCATCATCGGCAGGCGCAGGTAGAAGGTCGTGCCGACCCCAACCGTGCTCTCGACCGACAGGCTGCCACCGTGAAGCTCTACGGCCTGGCGGGCGATGGCCAACCCCAACCCCGTCCCCTGAATCTTGCCGACGTTGCTGGCGCGGTGGAACGGCTCGAACAGGCGCTTGAGGTCCTCCGGCGGGATGCCGATCCCCCGGTCACTGACGCGGATGACGGCCTCGCCGTCCGTCAGGGTCAGTTCGACGTCCACCGGCTCGCCTTCGGGCGAGTATTTGATGGCGTTGGTCAGCAGGTTGGTGATCGCCCGGCGCAGCAGCTTGCGGTCAATGCGGGCTTCGATGCGGCGTCCGGGGCCGGCGAAGGTGATCGAGCGCTGCATGCGGTAGGCGAGCTGCATCTCTTCGATGATGTCGCGGCAGTAGGTCTCCAGGTCGAGCACTTCAGGATTGAAGGCATCGCCGGCGAAATCCGTCCGGCTGATAGTCATCACGTCATTGACCAGCTCGGTCAGGTGATCAACTTGCGCGTCGATGGCGTCGTAGGATTCCCGCTTCTCGGCTTCTGTCAGACGGTCGCCGTACTGTTTGAGCATGCTGTTGGCCAGGCGGATGGCCGCCAGCGGCGTCCGCAGTTCGTGGGACATCATCGAGATGAAGCGGTTCTTCAGGTCGCGCAGCTCGCGCTCTTTCTCCAGGGCGATGTTCAATCGCTCCTTGTCCAGGATCTGCGACTCTAGATATTTGCGCTCGGTGAAATCCTGGATGATGGCCGTGAACAGACGCCGGTCATCGAGCATGATCTGGCTGACGGCGAAATACATCGGGAACAGCGTGCCGTCCCGGCGGCGGCCGATCAGCTCATCGCCCAGGTCGCTCAGGCTGGCGATGAAGTCGGTCAGCGCCATTTCGTCGGGGCGTTCGGCCAGCGCCGGCACCAGCGCCTGAATCGGCTGGCCGACGATCTGGTGGCGCTCGAAACCGAACAGATAAGCGCCAGCCGGGTTGCTGGACTCGATGATGCCGGTCTCGTCGAAGGTGATGATGCCATCGACCAGATTATCTAGGATGGCCTCCAGCCGCCGCTTGCTCTCTTCCAGTTCGATCTGAGCCCACTTGATGGCGGTGATGTTCTGGTGGGCGACGATCACGCGCAGGCCGTCGCGCCAGGCGAAGCGCGTCACACGAAGGTTGAACCAGCGCCGCTCGGTCGGGCTGTAGCAGGGGTACTCCAGCGAAAACTCCTCGATGTCGCCGCGGATCACCTGCCGGATGCCCTGCGCGACCGGCGCGGCATCCGCCGAAGACGACTGGTCGCAGACGCGTAGATAGTTCATGCCCACGCCGTAGTTGCTGCCGATGAAGCCGTTGCTGTCGGCGAAGCGCTGCCAGGCGCGGTTGACGTACAAAATATTCCCCTCAGCGTCCAGGATGGCGATGTGCGCCGACAGCCCATCCAGCGCCGCTTTGACGAAACGCTCCGCCTCAGCCAGCAGGTCGGGCTGCGACCGGTCATCCAGGACTGCGGGTTCAAATAAATTGGTCACATCGACTCCATACTCTGAATATGGTATACAGGGAGTAAACAGCGCTCGTCCGGGATCAGCGCCGCGTTCGATGACAGTCCGGAGGGGTTGCAAAACGCTAGCTCAGTTCGTGCGCTCATCCTGTCTTCCCCCTGAACCGCACGATCTGACCGGTAGATGAAGCAGCAAGCAGACGACCGCTTACCTACATTACACATTATTATAACTGAACTATGGCGTGAGTCCAGTTGTTAAATGATTGGGGCTTAATGCAACCACAAGGGACGCGCCCGCCCAACGAAAATTGGCGTTTTACCCCCTTGTCAAGCGGCGGCGCTGTCGCTATAATTTGGGATGTATTAAGCAAGCGGGCGTAATTCAGCGGTAGAATGCTTCCTTGCCAAGGAAGATGTCGTGAGTTCGAATCTCATCGCCCGCTCCACCAAAACCCAGCGACAAGCTGGGTTTTTTCATTGGTGATCGACATCACGATCCGGCTGCGGCCTCAGCGACCGAACCCATCCCTGAGGCAACGCGCCCGATGACTGCCGCGCGCCTGCGAGAAGCTGATCGCTCAATCCTGACTGCTAGCCGTCCTGCCCGCCTGCCGCATGGTATAATCCGCCCCAGTTCGCTGCTGGTACGGCAAAGGGGGAACCTATGGGGCGAGCCAGACTGCGCGATCTGGGCATCACCATCGGCGTCCTGCCTACAGGCCGCTACAACGCCATCACCGACGTGCCCGGCGTGTGCGTGGGCCACTGCACCCTCATCTACGACAGACCGCGCGTCGCTCGCACCGGCATCACAGTCATCATGCCCAAAGAGGGCAAAATCTGGGAGGAGAACATCTTCGCCGCCTGTCATGTCCTCAACGGCAACGGCGAGATGACCGGCACGCAGTGGCTGCAAGAGAGCGGCCAGCTCACCTCGCCGATCGCGCTGACCAACACCCACCAAGTGGGACTGGTGCGCGATGTGCTGGTGGATTACGAAGTGCAGAGCGGCTATAAGGGCGGCTGGATTCTGCCGGTGGTGACCGAGACGTATGACGGTTGGCTGAACGACATCGACGCCTTTCACCTGACCAAGTCGCACGTGTACGAGGCGATCTTGAGCGCTCAGGGCGGACCGGTGGACGAGGGCAGCGTCGGCGGCGGCACGGGCATGATCTGCTACGATTTCAAAGGGGGCATCGGCACGGCGTCGCGGCTGGTGGCGAACAGCAGCGCGCCCTCTGACTACTACACAGTGGGCGTGCTAGTGCAGGCCAACCACGGCGACCGCCACCTGCTGCGGGTGGACGGCGTGCCGGTGGGGCGCGAGATCGGGCCGGAGATCACGCCCATGCCCTGGGATGAGCCGCAGCAGGCCGGCTCGGTGATCGTCGTCATCGGCACGGACGCGCCGCTGCTGCCGGTGCAGTGCCGCCGGCTGGCGCAGCGGGCAACGATCAGCCTGGCGCGCACCGGCTGCATCGGCCATGACGGCAGCGGCGATCTGTTCTTAGCGTTTTCGACCGGCAATGATGTCCCGGTCGGCCAGACCACGCCGTATGTGGTGAAGATGCTGCCGCATGACCAGTTGAACCCGCTGTTCGAGGCGGCGGCGGAAGCCGTAGAAGAGGCCGTGCTGAACGCGCTGGTGGCCGCCGAGACGATGACTGGCTACCGGGGGCGCACTGCCCACGCGCTGCCGCTGGATGAGCTGCAGCGGGTGATGGCCCGCTACCGTCCCCGCGACCCGGCTGACTCCGGCTAGACGTCTAGCAGCAGGCGCACGTTCAACCCCCATGCCAGGTACAGCGCCCGGAAGAAGTGTTTGAACTGGGCGATCGTTCGGTCGTCATCTGGCGACGAACGCAGCCTGAACGGGTGGCGCTCGAAAGCGTCCTCTGGCGACCGGGACAGGGTCATGATGTCATCCGCTTCCAGATCGCGGTCAATGGCTCCGAAGAACAGCAGCAGCAGCGCAGCATAGGCTGGCGTCAGGTGGCCGCGCAGGAACAGCATCTCGAACACTTGATTGTTGGTGATGCTGAACTCGCCCAACTTGCGCGCCAGCGTCCCGGTCTCTTCGAAATATGGGCGTTCAGCGCCGCGCAGCGCCAGCACCTGCGCGCCGTCGCTGGCCATCTCGCGCACGCCGTCGCGCAGCAGCAGCCAGGTCAGCGGCTCCTCCGTGACCGGGAGCTGGTTCATCAGCCACACCTCGCCGGCGCGGGAGATCGGATACTCGATCTGGCCCATACAGCCCCAAGCGCTGCCGCTGGCATTGGCCGGGCAGCCCTGGCAGTAGTGCTCCAGCGGCGAGAGTTCGCTGGCAGCTTCCAGCAGATCCTTGACCATGACGACGCGGGTTTCCTCGCCGCCGTCGGGCGTGCTGCGCGTCAGCTCGAAGCCGATGTCTTCAGCCGACCGGCGGTCGCCGTGCTGGCGGAACAGGTCAATCACAGCCTCCGCCCGTGCCCGGCCTTTGATGCGCTCCAGGATGCCGTCTGTGCCCAACTGCTGTTTGGGCACACACTGGTAGTCAATAGTATAGTCAATCGCCATCCGCCCTGATCCTCGCTTTCTGCCGGCATCCGCGGTCTATCATACCTGGAATCGGCAGCGGCGGATATAGGTCTGTTCGCGCGTGACGGTGACCACGCTGAAACCCGGCTGAGCGCCGGCATCGCGCAGCGTGTCCGCCTGTCCGGGCCAAGCGTGGAACTGCGCCCAACTGCTGCAGACGCTGGCGTACAGGATGCCGTCGCGGATGACATCGAGATCCTGGTGAACGTGGCCGAAGAATACGCCGCGCACGCGCTGCCGGCCCGGCAGCAGCGCCTGGTGCAGCGCCTCGCCGTTGGTCAGCCCCATGTACTCGTCCAGCCAGGGCACGCCGACCGGCAGCCCGTTGTGGTGGACGGCTACCAGGATCGGGCGGTCGTCCGACGATGCGCACAACGCTTCCAGCCACTCCAACTGCTCCTGGCTGACCGAACCTCTGGGCGGCTTGGCCGGACCAGTGCTGTCCAGGCAGGCCAGCAGCAGCTCATCGAACTCAACCATGTAGTAGAACGGGGAACGCGGCGCGCTGCCCAACAGGATCGTCTGCAGCGCCGCCGGGTCGTCGTGGTTGCCGGGCGTGTAGTAGACCGGCGAATGCAAACTACCCAGCAGCGCCCGCGCCGCCGTATACGCGGCCGGGTCGGGATCATAGGCGACATCGCCAGTGTGCAGGATGAAGTCCGGCGTGAAGGGCAGGGCATCCAGCGCTCGCACCAGCGCTTCGACGCCCGCGCGTGTCGAATAGGGCGTCTCGTGGCGGCCGTAGTCTGGATCAGGGCTGATGTGGGTGTCGCTGATGTGGACGAACTGGGCCAGGATGCGGCTCATAGTGCGCTTTACCCCTATGTCACGACGAATGCATGTCTCGAAACATTACAAACCGCGTAAATGCGCCCGGCAAATGGGCGTATACTGAAGGTAGGCGCATCGCTCATTCAGGAGGTGTGAACATGTCTCGGCAGACGATGTGCACCACCTTCGCGTGCATCGTGATCGGCTGTGCGGCGACGGTATTCCTGCTCAACCTGTTTCAGTTCCCGCAGCTGCTGGACTGGGTGCTGCCGTCGCTGCTCGGCGTCATCGGCGTGCTGTGGCTGCTAGATTACCAGGGGCGCCAGCAGCGCCATCACTGATCGGCCACAGGCGGGATAGCTGCCCGCCTCAAGCCACAGTGTAGCGCAGCGCCGGGTTCGGCTCGCGCTCGACTTCGTCCAAGTTGGCGACTGATAGGCGTCCGTGCTGGTACAGATACTCCACGTGCGCGCCCACTTCTTCCAGCGCCAGCAGAATCTCGTAGCCGTGCCGCTCCGGGTACATGGCTTTGGAGATGTCGCTGATGGTGGCCGGCTCGCCGTTCGCCTGGATGATCTCCAGCACCCGTTCTAGCTTGCGCTGATGGCTGGCGCGGATCTCCTGAATGCGCGCGTAGACGTCCGCCACCGGGTCTTCATGGCCGCCCAACGCCAGCCGGATGCCCGGTGTGCGCTCGACTTTCGCCAGCGACTCCAGGTAATGCCCCAGCCCGGTATAGTGCGTGATGCTCTCCGGCGCCTGGTGCGGCGTAATGCGCGCCAGGATGTGGTCGGCGCTGAGCAGCACATCATCCACCAGGATGCACACCTGGCCGGGGCAGTGCCCGGGCGTGTGGATGAAGCGCATCCCGTCCAACGGTTGATCTTCGTCCAGCGAGAAATCCACCTTCACCGACCGCACATGCTGTTTGGCGAAACCGTACATCTCCAGCAAACTGCCCCGCAGCTTCTCGCCCACGCCGGCGCGCTCCAAATACACGCGCAGGTCTTTGGTGGCCACGATCACGCGCTCTTCGTAGGCCACCAGCACGCGCCGATCAATCTCGTGGATGCCGATGCGCGCGCCGGTGCGTTCGGCCATGAAGGCCACCCCGCCGAAATGGTCAATGTGGCCGTGCGACACTAAAATGCGCGTCAGATCGCCGACGGTCACGGGTTCACCGAAGGTATCCTTCAACGCCGCGATCCCGCGCAGCAGATGATCGCTGCTACTGCCGTAGCCGGAACCAGCATCTACCAGCGTGGGCGGCCCGGCCTCCAGAATGACGTAGCAGTAGGCGATGAACCGTGGGAAGGCCTCGACCGGAATCCGGTAGATGCGCGCGCCGCCGGCGGTCTCAAAGCGTTGGATAGGGGGCAGCGAACTCATGAGATGAAGACACCTTTCGTGACCGTGCGCCCTCTATTGTAGCGGGGCGGGCGCGGCCTACCAGCCCAGATGCGACAACTCTTAAACGACGACGGCTTGCGTGAGCGCGCTATCAGGGCTAAAGTTATCCCAAGTTATACTACATATCCCAAATCGCGGTCTGAACATGGCGTGGCGTTTGCACCTGACCAATCAAGCGATCCAGCGGCTGGACATCCTGCCGGGGAAACCGACGCTGCTGGCCGCCTGGACGAGCCGGGATCGCGCCTGGTATTTCGAGGTCGAGGCGGGGACGCCCGCCGGCGAGCATCGCCACCAGGCCGTCAGCCGCCAGAGCGACCAGTGGCGCGACTTTTTGGCGGCGCTGGTCGCCCCCAACGGGGCCTACCTGCCGTTCATCCGCACGGCGCAGCACGCGATCTACACGACCGAAGATGGCCGGATGCGGCTGTTTCACGTCGGCGGCAGCGAGCTGCTGGTGGAGCTAGAAGGCAAGGACATCCAGCTGGAGCCGGGCAAGGCGCAGACCTATACCGCCCTGGCGTTCGACCGCCTGCTGGGGATGACCGCGGCGCTGGATGAGAAGCTGCGGCTGACGCTGTACCAGCAGCATATCCGCGTGGGGACGTTCGATCTGGGGCTGCACAGCGGCGACTACCCGCCGTCGCTGGCCGTCGCGCGGGGCGGGACCGTCCTGTTCGCCGCCGATGACCGGCAGCTAGTGGCTGTTGATGCGGGCGGCGTCGTCAGAAAGCGGCTGCAGGTGCATTACCTCATCCGCCGGATGATCTGCTCGCCCAACGGGAAGATGGTGACAGTAGAAGATGCCGAGACCGGCGTGCTGCGGGTGTACAACGGCGCCGATTTGACGCCGCTGTACCAGCGCCATACGCTTGACCTGCTGACCGAGGCGGCGCAGCTTCAGCTCTTGGCCGATCTGCCGCCGGCGCACGCCGCGTTGGGGGCGCTGACCGCCGACGACGATGGGCGGCTGGCGTTCGCCATCGCCGGCATCATCTGCCTGAGCCATATCAAACATATGAACCCCCTGCCCCGGCCGCAGCGCCTGATCTAGGCGGCCTACGGGCGCACATCGCCCGGTCCAGGCGGGCCGTCCCAGGCCGGACAGCCGAAGTCGATCGTCAGCCTCTGGCCGACCTGCAGGCGCCCCCGGTTGGCGAGCTGCGGGTTGGCAGCGGCCAGGCAGGCCAGCGATACGTTGAAGTCGCAGGCGATGAAATCCAGCGTGTCGCCCAACTGCACAGTGTAGCTGCCGCCCTGGGCGACGCGGCCGGCGTTGCGGTCGAACTGGCACGCGCGCCGCGCCGCCTCTGCGCCCGCATCGCCGCCCCCGCCCTGGCAGCTCGCGGGGATGACCAGCCGCTGGCCGACGAAGATGAGATTGGGGTTGGCGATCCGGTTGGCGCGCGCCAGACAGGCCAGCGACACCCCATAGCGCTCCGCGATTTTCAGCAGCCGGTCGCCGCGCACGACGGTATAGGCGGCATCCTCGGTCAGCGGCGGCGGGGCAGCCGGCGGCGTAGCTTCCGGCGCGGCTTCCATCATCTCGCGCGTTTCCGGCGTGGGCGTCGGCTGGGCGTCCGTCACCGTGCCGGGAGTTTCCTGGGCCAGCAGCAGGCTGGCGCTGAGCAGGACGCCGAGCAGCAGCAGCGCAGTCGTGGCCAAATGAGGGCGCATCGTTCTCTCTCCCGGTTCATGTAGGATGGACGCTGCCCTTGATTGTAGGCGCCGGCCGGTTTTCGCGCCACCGCTCAGCCCTGCACCCAGTAGCGCGGGCGCAGCGGCCGCGTGCCCAGGCGGGTGGCCAGCAGCGCGCCCATGCCCATCGCCCCCAGCAGCGCCAGCCCGGCCAGCAGCGCCGCCGCGCCGAACGGGATGAACGCCAGCACATAGCCAGCGGCCGTCAGCGCGGCCATGCCCAGCGTCGCCGCCAGCAGCGGGGGTTGGGCGCCGCGCCCCACCCGGCGCAGTAGCCAGTCGCCGATCACCAGCGCCAGCGTCAGCCAGCCGGCGACGAGCAGGACGAGCAGTGCTAGCCCCAGCAGCAGCAGCGCCGGCAGCAGCGCCAGCCCCAGCGGGGGCAGCGCCGCCGTGGCGACCAGCACCCCGGCCGTCAAGCCGGCGGCCAGCAGCAGGGCTGCCGCGCCGTTCAGCGCCAACCCGCGGGGGCGCAGGCGCACCGCGTCGCCGGCGCGGCCAAACTGCTGCGGGAAGACGGTCACCATCAGCGCCGCCAGGCCGATCAGCAGCAGCGCGCCGAGCACACCCCAACTTGGCAGCGCTGGAGCCGGCCCGCCGATGAGCGCCGGCGCGCCCAGGCCGATGGTCTGGCTGCACGGCCGCACATCAGCCGGCGCGCCCGGCCGTTGGTCATCCACCGAGCCGACGCAGGCTGTGATGCCGCCATCAATCTGCGCCTGCGGGCCGAGCGTGAGCGTCTGGCCGATGGCGATCAGTTCGCCTGAAAGCCTGCCGGTCACTTCTAGACGTCCGCCGATCAGCGTCACATCCCCCGCCACCGCGCCGCTGACGCGCACCTCGCCGCCAGCGGCCGTCAGCCCGGCGGCCAACGGGCCGGCCACGCTCACGCGGTCGAAGCCGATCAGCGCGGCCGAGCCGGCGACATCCCCTTCGGCCGCGATCGTCACTTGGTCGCCGATGACCACCAAAGCGTCATCGAGGCGCTCTTGCAGCCGGTAATCGCCCTGCACGATGATGTTCTGAGGCGGCTGGGCACCAGCGCTCAGCAGGCGTCCCACGATCAGCCCCCCCAGCCCGATCAGCAGGACGATCAGCGCCAGCACCAGCCCACGTTGACGGTTGCGCATCGCCTATCTCCTCACCTGTCAGGCGCCGGAGTCTGGCTCGTCGGATGTAGGCTCGCCACGGCGGCGCATCAGCCAGTAGATCGCCGCCGGGATCAGCGCCAGCAGCAGCGCTGCGCTCTGGGGCGAGTCGGCGATCAGACTCTGAGCGCCCTGCACGAAAGCGTCGAGCGCGCCGGCCAGCAGCGCCAACATGCCGGCGACCTGCTGGATGAGCGCGGCCAGCGCCGACGCGCTGCCGACCGCGCTCAGGAACAGCCAGGCCGCCGCCGCCAGCAGCGGGAGCATGACCAACGTCACCAGCGCCAGCGCCACCGCCAGCGCCAAACCGGAGGTGCGCAGGAGCTGTTCGCGGGCTTTCAGCTCTTCGGCCAACCGCGCCATAATGCTCAACGCCAGCCGCGCCGGCGCCTGCTCGAACGGCGCCGACCGCAGCATGTCGTCAACCCGCCGCAGGCGGCTGTACTGCGCGGCGGCGTCTGGCTCCTGGTCGAGCCGGCGCATCAACTCCTGCTGGTTCTCCGGCGACAGGTCTTGGTCTAAAGCCTCCTGCATCAGCCGCCGATGACGTTCGTTGGCCATTTAGGTAGTCTCCAATAGCGGGTTAATCGAACTGGCGGCAGCGCGTTGAGGGTCAATCCGGTCTGCCAGCGCCTGGCGGGCGCGGAACAACCGGCTCTTCACCGCGCTCTCGGTGGTGTCCATGATGTCGGCGATCTCGGCATACGAATAGTCGTACCAGTAGCGCAGGATGACGACCGCCCGGTAGTCTGGGCTGAGCGTGTTCAGCAGCGCCTGGATGGCCGCGCTGTGTTCCCGCCGCAGCGTCAGCGGTTCCGGCTCTGGGTCATCGCTGGCCAGCGACAGGCTGGTCTCGGTCGGCTCATCGTCGAGCGACAGCCAGCTCAGCCGGCGGCGGCGCAGGCGGTCAATGCAGTAATTGGAAGCGATGCTCAGCAGCCAGGTCTTGAACGAACGCGCGGTGTCGTAGCGTTTCAGGTTGAGATAGGCGCGCAGGAAGGCTTCCTGGGCGGCATCTTCCGCGTCGCCGCGTTCGCCCAACATCCGGTAGCACAGGTTGTAGACGGCGTCTTGATACGCATGCACGATCTCGGCGAAAGCATCCTGGTCGCCGTTGAGCGCCGCTTGCACCCATTCAAGAACTGTTGGATCGGACATCATCGCTGTTTTCTCAAGGCACTGTTCGGGCTGGGTGGCCCCACCCGCCTGGTGCTTATGCCTATATACGCAGGCCGGGTGGCAAAGTTGCTATCGTTCTGACCGGGCTGAACGGCCTGAGACGGGGCGGGCGTCCTGGCTCAAACCATGATCGGCCGCAGCTTCCTACTGTCCATCATGCCGCATTTTGGGCGCGCAGACACCCGCCAATTGGGCAGGTTCCGGCCTATCCGTTCGCCCGAACTGCGGCCAGCGCAGCCCATTCATACTATCTATGATACCCGTAATCTGGAAAGAAATCATCGGCCAACTGCCCTCGTGTGGCAGTCGTCCGGTCGGATGTCGCGGTCTGAAGCGGCGGCGACCAGAGGCAAACAATGCCGGTGAGGCTCAGGCCGGCGGCGCCAGGAATACTTTCCAGGCGACGCTGTCGGCGTCGTATAGGGGGCGGTCGTCTACGTCGTCCACGATGCCCACCACGGCGGCGTCCACCGGCACGAACTCGACGGCCAGCGCGAAGGCTGCCTCTTTGGCGGCGACCACGAACACCAGCTCGTCCACGCCGGCCTGGCGGGTGGCGTCGGCGGCGACGTAGGGTTCGCCGTCGGGCTGGCGCTGCGCATTCAGCGGCTGCACCACCAGGAACTTGACGCCTTCCAGGCCGGGATACTTCTTGGTGGCGACCAGATTGCCGATCACACGGGCGAATTTCATGACGCTCATCTCCATGAGGTGACCGGACAGAACCGGCACAGCGCCTATTGTAGCACGGAACGACGGGCCGCCAACGAGCGCGGGCGACTGTGAAAGGCCGCCCGCGTCGAGAGGTGAATGGGGGATCGGTGAGATTTACGAGCCGATGGCGAAGGTCACCGTGAGTTGGACGCTGACGCTGAGCTGCCCCGGCGTGATCTGCGGGCCGCCGCCGCCCAGCCCTGCCTGAGCGTAGACCATCGGCGGAGCGCCGCCCCCGAACGACTCGCTGATGATGATGGGCGCACCCAGCGTCACGCCGAAGGCTTTCGCTAGTTCAGCGCCGCGCTGGCGGGCGTCTTCCACCGCCTTCAGCCGGGCCTGGGCTTCCAGTTCAGTCGTGTCGGCGATGCCGAAGCTGAGGCCGTTCACGCTGTCCGCGCCGGCCTGCAGGGCGGCGTCAATCACCGAGCTGACCTTCTCGATGTCGCGCACGGTGACGCTGAGCGCGTTCTGTACCCGGTAAGCGCGTTCGCCGGTCGGAGCGCCGGTCTGCGGATCGTAGCGATCTTCCGGCCAGACGTTGAAGCTCTGCGTCTGGATGTCTTCGGCGGCCACGCCCGCCGCCCGAACAGCGGCGATGATGGCGGCCATGTCCCGGTTGGCTTCCGCCACCGCCTGGGCGACGTTGGCGGCGACGTTGTCCACGCCCAGATTGATGTAGGCCACGTCGGGCGTGCCACTGGCTTTGCCCGTGCCGCTGACGGTGATCGAGTTGACCGGGCCGAGCTGCTGCGCGGGCGCGGCGAATGCTGGGCCGCCGGCCAGGGACAGCAGCGCCAGCAGCGCCAGCAGGACGCCGGCGCCTGTGGTCAGGGTCTTACGGTTCAAAGGGTGGTGCGACATGATCTGCTCCTGATGGATAGTGAGATGGTTTGCGCCTTACAATTCGTCTTGCGGTTTGAAGCGCAGTTGACATCATATAAGACGCTCAAGGGCCGCGCTAGGTTCCCAACAGGCGGGCAGCCCACGCCTGGCCGACGGACTCTCAGCGCCCTGGCTGGCGCATGTGGCGAAGCCAGCCGTGCTGGACAGCGCGCGCCTCCTCGACCGACACGAAGGCGTCTGGGTACACCTGCCGCACCACCGCCAGAAAATCGGACACGTCGCGCCGCGACAGCACGCAGCGCAGCATGGTCACCGTCCCATCTTTGCCCTCGCCCAGCGTCTCGGTGACGCCGAAGCCGCGTTCGCGCAGCGCTACGGCGATCGGGTGTCCCAGCGTGCTGGCGATGACCGTCGCCACCACGTAGCTGGTGATGAAGCGCGATTCGATCGCCATGCCGACATAGCCGCCGACGGCGAAGCCGCCGCAGTAAGCCAGCATATTGGGGATATTCGAGAGGTCGCTGACGACGTTGGCGATCACGACGGCGAAGATCAGCGCCTCCAGGAACGCCAGCACCGCCGCAAGAAACCGTTTATCGCGGGTGATGAGGATCAGGCGCACGGTGCCGATGGCGTTGTTGAGCACGCGCAGACCGAACAGGAAAACGGCGAACAGCAGGCCTTCTGAGGTCATCTCAGGCTCCATGGGTGAGGTCAAATCCGGAAGAAGCAATTGTAGACGGTCAGCTCGACCTGTCTATGGCCGTCATGTATGGCGCAGGCGGCGGCCAGGCGGTAATATATCAAGCAAGACTAAGGGCGATCGCGGCAAGCGGCTCCCGAAGCCGAAGGAGCATACTGTGTCAGGTAAACTAGCCTGGATCGAAACAGAACTCGCCCAACTGCGCGAGCAGGGACTGTATACCACCATTCGCACCCTGTCCAGCCCACAGGGCGCTTGGCTGGAAGTGGACGGCCGACGGGTGCTGAATTTTTCGTCCAACAACTATCTGGGGCTGGCCAACCATCCCCGCCTGCGCGAGGCGGCCAAAGCGGCCATTGATCGCTTGGGCATCGGGCCGGCGGCCGTTCGCACCATCGCCGGCACGACTGAACTGCACCTCCAGCTTGAGAAGCGCCTGGCCGAGTTCAAAGGTGTCGAGGCAGCGCTCACCTTCCAGAGCGGATTCAACGCCAATCTGGCGGTCATCCCGGCGCTGGTGGGCAAGGATGACGTCATCTTCAGCGACCAGCTCAACCACGCTAGCATCATCGACGGCTGCCGGTTGAGCCGGGCGACCATCGTCGCTTACGCCCACAATGACGTGGACGATCTGCGCCGCAAGATCGCCGAAACGCCTGAGTACGGTCGGCGCATGATCATCACTGACGGCGTGTTCAGCATGGACGGCGACATCGCGCCGCTGCCGGCGCTGTACGAAGTGGCCGCCGCGCATGATATCCTGCTGATGGTGGATGATGCCCACGGCGAAGGCGTGCTGGGCCGGGGCGGGCGCGGCATCGTAGACCATTTCGATCTACACGGCAAAGTAGATATCGAGGCCGGGACGATGTCCAAGGCGTTCGGCGTGGTGGGCGGCATCGTCGCTGGGCGGCGGGTGCTGGTGGAGTGGCTGAAGCAGCGCGCCCGCCCGTTCCTGTTCAGCAGCGCCATGACCATTCCCGATGTGGCCGCCTGCCTGGCGGCGGTCGATCTGCTGGAAACCAGCACCGAGCTGGTTGACCGGCTGTGGGCCAACGCCGACATGTTCAAGCGCGGGATGCAAAGTCTGGGGTTCGACACCGGCCGCACGCAGACGCCAATCGTGCCGGTCATGCTCGGCGAAGCGCCGCTGGCGCAGCAGTTCAGCCGGCGGCTGTTTGAAGAGGGCGTGTTCGCCCAGGCCATCGGCTACCCGACCGTGCCGCAGGGCAAGGCGCGCATCCGGGTGATGAACTCCGCCGCCCACAGCCCGCAGGACATCGAACAGGGCTTGGCCATCTTTGAGCGGGTGGGCAAAGAACTGGGCGTGATCGCCTGACGCGGCGTCACTCAGCCTGGTCTCATTCGCCCGCAAAAAGTGTGCCCCCGCGCCGGCGCGCAGCCAGGCCGGGCGGGGGCGGGGTGAAGCTCGTAATCCGAGCGGGAGCGCGGCTAGCTGCCGGCTTCAGGCTCCGGCGTGGGAACCTGGATCTGCGGCACGGCCGGCGGGACGAAGCCCGGGTTAGGCTGCGCCAGGCTGTTGAAGTCGAACAGGAATGGACTGTTGGACGGCACGAGCGCGATGCTCACGTTGTCGCTCAGGTTCTGCACGTACAGGTACTGGATCAGGCTGGGGTTGGCCGCGATCTGTTCGCTGACCAGCCGCAGCGCTTCGGCTTCCGCCTGGGCGCGCAGGATGATCGACTGCGCCTCGCCTTCGGCGCGGGCGATGCGCGCGTCGCGCTCGCCCTGGGCCTGGGCGCGGAGCTGAGCGGCCTCGTTCTCGCGCTGGCGGATCTGCAGCTCGGCGCGCTGGGCTTCCTGGTCGGCGATCTGCTTCTGTTCGATGGCCTGCCGGAACTGCTCCGAGAAGTTGATGTCGCGCACCAGCAGGTCGGTCAGCGTCAGGCCTTCGGCGTCGAAGCGCTCGGCCACCCGCTGCTGCATTTCATTCTCCATGCGCCCGCGCGCGGTTCCATAGATTTCTTCAGCCCCATATCCCGACACCACTTCGCGCACGATGCCGCGCACCGTCGGGCGGACGAAGTTGTCCTGGTAGCCGTTCAGCCAGCGCGTGTGCACCGTGTTGACTTTGGCCGGGTTGACGGCGTACAGCACGGTGATATCCATCGAGATCTCCTGGCCGTCGCGCGTGCGCGCCTGCACGGCGTCATTGCCGCGCACTTGGCCTTCGATCTCGCGCCCGGCCATCGTATACTGCTGCTGGGTGATGGGATAGACGTAATACTGCTGGACGACCGGGATGACGATGGACGTGCCCGCGCCGCGCGCCGGCTCTTCCAGCGTGCCGGTGAGGGTGTTGACGACCACAGCCACCTGCGTCGGCTCGACGATCAGGATGCCCTGGCTGATGACGCTGAACAGCAGGCCGGCCAGCAGGCCGACCACGGCCAGCAGCACGCCGCCGCGCGCGGACCGGCCCTGTGACGCCGACATGACCGCCAAGCCGATGCCAGCCAGGAACAACAAGAAACCGACTAGTGCGACGGTCCCCATGATGGCGCTGATGCCACCCATATTCCAACTCCTTTCATCATCTGTCGCGTGTTGGCAGATGCTCACTTGCAACCAACTCGTCTTATTGTAACATCTGCGGCGGCGCTGCCCAACCCATTTGGCTAGGAACGCCCCGGAATTGGGGGTTCGCTCTTGTCAAACAAGAACATATGTTCTAAAATTGTGTGTATATCACACGCTTGACATGTATCTCAGGGAGAGGCTATGGGGGTCAAAACGCGGTCACGCCCTCGCGGGCGCGCCACGACTCGACGCCGTCCGGCGGGAGTCTGGCCGCGGCTGCTGCGCCAACTGCCGGGGCTGGCGGCCGGCATCGCGCTGGCGCTGCTGGCGCCCCGGCTGGCCGCCGTCGGCCTGGACGCCTACGCCCGCGCCGCCCACGCCGTGTCGGGGCTGTTCAGCCCGCTGGCGCCGCTGTTCACGCCGGAGGTGGACTACTGGGCCGGCGATATTCGCCGCTGGGCCGCCGACTATGGGCTGGAGCCGAACCTGCTGGCGACGGTGATGCAGATCGAATCATGCGGGCATCCGACCATCCACAGCCCAGCGGGCGCGCAGGGGCTGTTCCAAGTGATGCCGTTTCATTTCGCGTCAGGGGAGGACATGCTCGACCCCGACACGAACGCCCGCCGCAGCGCCAATTTCCTGAAAGCCTGTCAGGGCTACGCCGGGGGTGACATCGGCCTGACGCTGGCGTGTTACAACGGCGGCCCACGGGTGACGCAGACGCCCTCCTCGCAGTGGCCAGACGAGGCGCGGCGCTACTACCGCTGGGGGACGGCCATCTACGCCGATGCGCTGGTGGGCAAGCCGCACAGCGAGACGCTCGACCAATGGCTGGCCGCCGGGGGCGAGCGGCTGTGCCAGATGGCCGCCGCCGCGCAGCGGGCGCGGCCTTAGTTAGTAGCCGGCCAGGTTGTCGATCCGAGCGAAATCCCTTCTGATCGGTCGGCTCCGCTGGGCGCAGGCGCGCCCCTACTCCGCCTGCGCCTCGTCCTGAAGCCAAAAGACGAACGCCGCCGCGAACAGCCCCGGCCAGATCCGCCTCAGCCCAGGCGTGCCCTCATACGGGATCTCGCGCAGGATGCGAAAGCGCATCTGCCGCGCCCACCAGTGGAAGTCCGCCCGCGTCCAGAAGCGCAGGTGTTCGCCCGGCGTGACCACCCACTGGAGCGGGAACCGGCCCAGCAGCAGCCGCAGCCGGTGGTGATAGAAGCCAGTGTTCGGGATGGAGACGATCAGCCCCTTGCGAGCGTGAGGGCGCAGGTCGTTCAGCAGGCGTTCGGGGTCGGGCAAGTGCTCGATGATCTCCGACAGGATGATGTAGTCGAACGGCTGGCGCAGATACTGCGCGATAGGCCGGTTGAGGTCGGCCAGTTCGACGTTCAGCCCCTGCTCGCGGCAGAAAGCCACCGCTTTGGGCGATATGTCCAGGCCATAGGCCTCAATCGCTTTGCGCTCCAGCATGTAGCGCAGCAGCGCGCCGTCGCCCACACCCAGATCCAGCACCCGGTCGCCGGGGCTGACCAGCTCGGTGAAAGCCTGCGCCCGCCGCCGCCGCCACTCGGATAGGACACCCAGGCCGCCCTGAGCCTTGCCGTCCCAGTAGGAGTCGTAATCCACGACGCCCACCCGGGCGGTGGCGGGGTACTGCACCAGCCGGCGCAGCGCCCGGTAGCGGTTGGCCAGCCACAGATAAACAGGGCGGAGAAAACTCCCGCGCAGCGCGTCTTTGACCTGCCGGTTCAAGATGACATCCCTTCCTGCGGGCGCACCGTCAACGCCCGCCGGCGCAGCGCTGGCAGCGCCGCCGCCGCCGTCAGCAGCACCGAGCCCACGAACAAGCCGTTCACCGTCCAAGCGCCGCCTAACGCTCCCCAACTCAGGATGAGCGGCGCGCCCGCTGCCAGCCCGACGGCCAGCGTCCCGGCTTTGATGAGCAGCGCAGCGCGCATCAGATTGAGGGCGCGGTACAGCGGGCCGAAGACGCCGCCGACTGTGGTCACCACGCCGTAGATCGCCAGCGTCGGGATCAGCGGCAGCGCTGGCTCCCACTCCTGACCGAACAGCGGCACGATGACCAGCGGCGCGGCCAACGCCACCGCGCCGTAGAACAGGCCGCCGCCGACGGCCAGCGCCAGCAGCGCCCGCCGCAGATTGCGCCACAGCCGCAGGTAGTCGCCGCGGCTGATGGCCTGGGGCACGACCGCTTGCAGATTGTCGAAGACGGCGGAGGTGAACAGGCCGGCCTGCTGGATCCCGCGCAGGGCGAGCTGCAGGTAGCTGACCGCCGCCTGGCCGGCGAACACGCCGACGAGCTGGAGCGGAAGCTGGGTGTACAGGTTGGCGAGGTTTTTATCGAGCGCGTTGGCGAAACCGAAGCGCCAGTAAGGGCGGTACGAGGCGCGCGGCGCGGCAGCCAGCACCGCCCGCGCCGGTGGGTAGGCCACGCCCCCGCGTTCGCGCAGCCGGCTGTAGACCGCCAGCGCCAGCAGCAGGGTGCTGAAGGAATACAGCAGCCGGGCGGCGGTCAGCGTTTCGGGCGTGGGGTTGAGCAGCGCGCCGCCCACCAGGCACAGCGTCAGCACCAGTTGGTTGGCGTTCTGCAGCAGCGCCAGCGCGCCCATCTGCCGGCGGCTCTGGAGCGCGATGACGACCAGGTTGTAGAACGGGTCAGCCAGCAGGCTGAGCGACAGCCAGGCCGCCAGCCGCCCAATCTGCGCGCTGCCGCCCCAGGCGAGCGCCGGCAGCGCCGGCAGCGCTTCCCGGCCGGCTTCGACCAGCGGGATGGCATCGGGATACAGCCGCGCGGCCAGCGCCGGGGCGAAGGCGAACAAGACGATCATGCTCACCAGCGCCCAGATCAGCATGATCCGCACGTAGGCCGCCATCAGCCGCAGGATTTCGGCCTGGTCGCGCGCGCCCACCGCGGCGGCCAGCCGGGTGTGCACGGCCACCGCTGCGCCGGTCAGGTCGAACGTCAGCCAGATGGCGAAAGCCGACTGCGCCAGCGCCCAGACGCCGTAGCGGTCTGTCCCCAGCGCGACCGGCACGACCGCCCAGGCCGCCAGCCCCAGCGCGGTCACGCCCAATTTGCTGGCCTGCAGGATGAGCGTGTCGCGGACGAACTTGCTGCGGGTGATGCCGCGCCAGCCGGCCATCAGGCGCGCTCCTGCGCCATTTCCAGGCGCTGGCGGTAGACGGCGATCATCTGCTGGGCGACGTGATCCCAGGTTTGGGCGGCCGCTTTGGCGCGGCCAGCAGCGCCCAACCGCGCCGCCAGCGCCGGATCGGTCAGCACTTGCAAGATGGCCTGGGGCAGTCGGTCAGCTAGATCGGCCTGGGGGAGCAGCAGCCCGGTCTGGCCGTCGTCGATCGCATCCTCCGCGCCGCTGCCGTCCGCCCCGATGACCGGCAGCCCGGCGGCGCTCGCTTCCAGGTAGACCAGGCCGTAGCCTTCGAATTTCCAATCGTCGCTGATCGCTGGCTGGACGAACACATCAGCAGCACCGTACCAGGCGAGCAGCTCGGCCTCCGGCAGGCGGCCGAGCAGATGCACACAGTCCGCCAGCCCTAGCTCATGGATCGCTGCCCGCACGGCGGCGACGTAGGCCGGGTCTTGATCGAGATCGCCGATGATCACCCCCTGGACATCGGGCAGGTGATGGCGCACCGCCGCCAGCGCCCGCACCAGCTCCAGCGTGCCTTTGCGCGGCTTGACCGCCCCCACCGCCAGCACGGTCGGCCCGCGCTTGGCCACCGCGCTGCGCGGCAGCCGCGCGAAGCGGGCGGCATCGACGCCGTTGTTGACGACCAGCGTCTGCACGCCGGGCAGCGCCGCCGCCGCCACGCGCGCCGTGTAGCGGCTGACGCACACCAGCAGCGCCCGCCGCAGCGCCCAGCGGTAGATGACGCCGGCGGGGAAGCGCCGGTGGGCGGCCATCTGCACGAAGCTGCCGTGGCCGGTGACGATGACCGGGCGCCGGCCGGCCGCCCACGCCGCCAGCGGCGCATATGGCTCGGCGGTGGCGTGGATGAGCTGGCAGCCGCGCAGCCGCGCCCAGACGCACGGGGTGAGCCAGAGCTGCTTGAGCAGCGTATGGCGTTCGGGCGGCGCGACGCTTGGCAGCAGCCGGGGGAAGTCCAGGCCAGGCACGTCGGGCGAGTTGCGGGCAGCGATCACCGTCAGCCGCACGCCCGCCCGGCGCAGCGCCTCGATCAGGCTGAGGCTGACGTGCGCCCAGCCGTGCGCATGGCTGAGATCCGGCGTCAGCAGGCCAACGTGCAGCGGCATGGAAGCAGAAGCGCGGGGCATCTTGTCGGAATCAGGCATTAGGCAGCCCGCCCTTCACACCGGATCTCACTGTCTGCGCGATGAGTATATTCTCAAAGGTGACAGCGTCAAAGGGCAGGATTCGCCGCGCGCTCAGACCACTTCCAGCGCCGCCAGCGTCTGTTCGATCAAACCCACCACTTCGCTCAGCGTCTCGGCATCGAAGGCGAACTTCGCCCCGGCGGCGGCGTAGAGCTCCGGCAGCGGGCGCGTGCCGCCCAGCGCCAGCGCCGCGCGGTACTGCTGCACGGCCTGCGCCTGGTCGCGCAGCGCGTTGCGCCACACTTGCAGCGCGCCCATCTGCGCCAAGCCGTAGTCTACATAGTAGAACGGAACCTGGAAGATGTGCAGCTTGCGCTGCCAGCCGGTCATCATCGCGTCTTCTAGGCCGCCCCAGTCCACGCTGGGCATGAAGCGCGCCCACAGCGCCGCCCACTGCGCGTCGCAGTTGGCCGGGTCGGAGGCTTGGTCAACATGGGTGTAAGCCCAGTGCTGGAAGGCGTCCACCACCGCCATATACGGCCAGAACAGGATCATGGTCTCCAGATGTTCGATGCGGGCGCGAGCGGCGTCGGCCGGGCTGTAGAAGCCGCCGCTGTCATGGTTGAGATAGGGCGCCGCCAGCAGCTCCATCGACATCGAGGCCACCTCGGCGATCTCCGCGCCGAACTCCCACTGCTGAGCGTAGGGCAGGCGCGAACACTCGAACCAGTGAAAGGCATGCCCGCCTTCGTGCAGCAGCGTCTGCACATCGTCGTGGATGCCCACCGCGTTCATGAAGATGAACGGGCGTTTGACGACTGCCAGATCGATCTGGTAGCCGCCGGGGGCCTTGTGCTTGCGGTTGTCCAGGTCGAGCAGCTTCTCCTGGCGCATGGTGCTGAAGTACGCGCCCAACTGCGGATCTACCCGGTGGAAGATGGCTTCGGCGTGGGCTTCCAGGTCGGCGACGGCGGTGAAGGGGCGCAGCGGCGGGCGGCCCAGGGGGTCAACGTCCAGATCCCAGGGGCGCAGCGTCTCGACGCCCAGCCGCGCCTGCCGGCGGGCGTACAGCCGCGAGGCCGCCGGGACGGCAACCTGCTCGATGGCCTGGTGGAACGTCAGGCAGTCTTCGGGCGTGTAGTCGAAGCGCTTGAGCTGTTTCCAGCGGAACGCCCGGTAGTCATCGAAGCCGGCGTTGGCAGCGATCTGCTGCCGCAGCGCCAGGAACTGCTGCCATAGCCCGTTCAGCTTCTGCCGGTCGGCGAGCTGCCGTTCGGAGACCAGCCGCCAGGCGCGTTCGCGGCGGGCGCGGTCCAGCTCCTGAAAGACCGGCTGCATCTGCATCACGGTGCGCTCTTCGCCCTCCCACTGCACCGTCTGAGCGCCGATGATCTGGTCGTACTCGGTGCTCAGCTTGCGCTCCTGGGTGAACAGGGGGATGTTCTCCGGGCGGAATAGTTCAGCGTCGGCGCGCAGGTTGCGCAGCGGGATCTCAAAGCCCTGGGGCTGCAAGCCGCTGGCCAGAAGCGTCTCCTTCAGGCGCTGGTCGGCGGCTTCCACCGGCTCCAGAATGTGTTCGAGAAAGTCGTGGAAGCGCTTGACGGCTGCCTGATCGGCTGTGTTGAGGGTGGTCGCCACATACAGGCGCACATACGACTCGCTGACCAGCGCGCTCAGGCGCGTCCAGTCAGCCAGCCATTCCGCCACGGTGTCCGGTTCCAATGAGCGCGAGGCCAGGTCGTAGTAGAACGGTTCAATCTGAGACCATTCCCAGTTTATGAACTCCTGAGCGCTCGCGGGGAGCTTGTCAAACATCATCATCCTCCTTGTGCAGGTCGGAAGATCGCGCGGCTATCATACCCTCAAATCGGGCTGGTGGCGAGCGCGCCGGTCGGCGGCCTAATTTGTTCTTGACAAATTAGAACATATGTGCTAATCTGGCGTCATCGTCAGCGTGATCGTGGGAGATGTGGTGATGATTATGCCGATACTTGCCGTGCGTGATGTCGAGGCCAGCGCCGCGTTTTATACCCAAAAGCTGGGTTTCAACCAGGATACCCTCATGGCCGGGCCGGACGGTAAACCGGCCTTCGCCATCGTCAGCCTGGGGCAGGCGATGATCGGGTTGGGCGCCGACCCGGCGCTGCCAGCGCGGGGCGCGGGCGTCGAACTGATGGTGTACGTGCCGGACGGCGCCGATCTGGACGCGCTGTACGCCGAGGCGCAGGCGCGCGGTGTGACGGTGGCTGCGCCGATCCAGGATCAGTATTGGGGCGACCGCACCTTCAGCGTTCATGACCCGGATGGTTTTCACATCACGCTGTCGAAGACGGTGCGGCAGGTGCCGATGGAGGAGATGGCGGCCATCATGCGGGGCGAACAGCCGGCCTAAGCCGCCGCTGTGAAGAGCGTGAGCGCCGCGCTAGGCGCAGGAGACGATGTATGCACACCATTCAACTGGGACTGCCGGAGTCATTGCACCAGGCCGACCGCCGGCTGGCCGAACGGGAACAGATCGCGCTCGACCAGCTCACCACGCTGGCGCTGGTGGAGCGCGTCACCACCTTTCTGGCTGAAGACTATCTGCGCCGGTTTGGGGATGAGCCGCCGGCGGCGCAGCCGGCTGAGGGGATGACGGAGAATAGGCTGGATTGACGGCGCCCCCCTCGCGTTTGATGATAGATGTCCCCCCATCCGCCGCCGAACGTCCTTGACACCCCGTTGCTGAAAGCGTTACAACGATAGGGACGCGAGCTTCGGCATCGTGTTCCTACCGGCGTTTCAGCAGTTGAGGGTATGACTCATGGCGAACTTTGAACTCATCAGCCGCCTGGCGCAGGACAAAGGCGGAAAGATCATCCTGCTGGTCATGGACGGGTTGGGCGGGCTGCCGCGCATCCCTGATGGCCCGACCGAGCTGGAGGCCGCCTACACGCCCCACATGGATCTGCTGGCGCGGGAGGGCAGCACCGGCCTGTCCATCCCGGTCAGCCGGGGCATCGCGCCCGGCAGTGGGCCGGCGCACCTGGCGCTGTTCGGTTACGACCCGATCCAGTACGAGATCGGGCGCGGCGTGCTGGAGGCCACCGGCATCGGCATCGAGGTCAACCCCGGCGACGTGGCCATCCGCGGCAACTTCTGCACGGTGGACGCCAATGGGTTGATCACTGACCGGCGCGCCGGCCGCATCTCCACCGAGGAAGGCGCCAAACGGGTGGCGCTGCTCAAACAGATCAAGCTGCCGGGCGTGGAGACCATCGTCGAGGCGGTGCAGGATTACCGCTTCGCGCTGCTGCTGCGTGGCCCCGGGCTGAACGGCGACATCGCCGACACCGATCCGCAGCTCACCGGCGTGCCGCCGCTGCCGGCCAAAGCGCGCTCGCCCGAAGCGGAGGCCACGGCGGCGCTGGTCAACCAGTGGATCGCCGAAGCCGCTGAAGTCCTGAAAGGTCACGAGCCGGCCAACATGCTGACGCTGCGCGGCTTCGCCATGGATCCCAACCTGCCCAAGTACCGCGACGTCTACAAACTGCGGGCGGCCTGCGTCGCCGTCTACCCGATGTACAAAGGCGTGGCGCGGCTGGTAGGCATGGACGTGATCGCCACCGACCCGCACGATACGCCGCAGGACGAATTCAACCATGTGGCGCGCGTTTGGAATGACTACGACTTCTTCTTCTGCCACATCAAGTACACCGACAGCCGCGGCGAGGACGGCGACTTCGACGCCAAAGTCAAGGTGATTGAGAGCGTGGACGCCGCCCTGCCGACGCTCATCAATCTAAAACCGGACGTGCTCATCATCACCGGCGACCACTCGACGCCGGCGACCTACAAGGCGCACAGCTGGCATCCCGTGCCGACGCTGCTGTGGGCGCCCAAGACCCACATGCCCGACCGAGCGCAGGTGTTCGGCGAACGTGAATGTATGGCCGGCGCGCTCGGCCAGTTCCCGGCGACCGACCTGATGCCGCTGGCGCTGGCGCACGCCGGCCGGCTGGCCAAGTACGGGGCGTAAGCCGCCGGGCTGCCGGCGGCCGCCCACAGGGGTAGAGATGCATCTTCCGTCCCTGTGGGCATGCATTTCGATGAAGTGTGGGCGCTGTGTCGGCGTAGGACTGTGGCCGACCGCGCTTCCGCCGTTCACAAGATGGTGAGCTACGCCTCATCCTTGCGGAACTGGGTATGTTCCCAGGCGGCGAAGCGGTCTTGCAGCAGCAGCCGCTGGTACTTGCCGGTGGCCGTCACCGGGATATCAGTCCCGAACACCACCACTTTGGGCGCTTTCTCGAAGGTCAGCCGCCGGCGGCAGTGCGCCAGGATAGCCTCCGCGTCCAGGCTGGCGCCCGGCTGCAGCACGACGTAGGCGCCGACCTCCTCGCCGTAGTAATCGTTCTTGAAGGCGATGGCCAGCCCGACCTTCACGCCGGGGATCTCCAGCAGCACTTCCTCGATGTCGAACGGGCTGAACTTGACGCCGCCGCGGTTGATCAGTTCTTTGATGCGCCCAGTGATGAAGAAGAACTGCCGCCCGCGGGCATCCTCCTGGTAGAAGCCTTCGTCGCCGCTGCGGAACCAGCCGAACTTGAACGTCTCGGCGTTGGCGTCCGGCCGTTGGAAGTAGTACTTCATCACGTTGTGGCCGCGGATGCAGATTTCGCCGCGCTCGCCCGGCCCTAGCCGCTGGCCGCTGCCGTCGGCGCTGAAGATCGCCATCTCGTTCGGCTCAATCGGGCAGCCGATGCTGGGATAGCCGTAGTCCAGCAGCCAGCGGCGGTGTTCGTCCCACGACAGGTCGATCGGCAGGAAACAGCTGTAGCAGGTCGTCTCGCTCAGGCCGTAGCCGTGCAGCACCGGCACGCCGAACCGCTCCTCAAAAGCTTTCACCAGCCCCATCGCCAGCGTGCCCGCGCCGCATACCAGATGCCGGAACGCCCGCAAATCCTGCTGATGGATGCCCGGCCCCCAGATCGGCTCGCCCCGCGCCTGCTGCTGGTCGGCGTAGTCCAGGCAGAACTGGAGCAGCGTCGGCACGACGCTGACGATCTGCACGCGCTCGCGGACGATGCGTTCCCAGAAATGGCTTGACGAATAGGCGCGGTTGAGCACGGTTGAGCCGCCGACGAACAGCGGCGTCACCAGCGTCACCACGATGCCATTGACGTGATGGATGGGCAGCACGCACATCAGCCGCTGGTTGCCAGTGATGCCCTGCCATTGGGCGATGCCCTGGGCGTCCACCATCAGGTTGTACTGCGTCAGCACTACGCCCTTGGGCGCGCCGGTCGTGCCGCTGGTGTACACCAGCAGCGCTTCGTCCTCCAGCGACGGCTCCGGCTCGTCAGTGAAGTAGGTGTTCGGCAGCCCCCTCAACGCCGTGTAGAAGTGCAGCTCGTCGCCGCCTGGCTCGCCGCCCAACTGGACGATCTGGCGGATATTGGGCGCGCCTAAGCCGTCGTCCGTCCCGCGGATGATGCGGCGCGCGCGTTCCAAGTACTCCGGACGGACAAAGACGATGACCGCCTGGCTGTTGCGCAGGATGAAAGCGATGCGGCGGTCGTCTTCGGCCACGTTCTGCGGCGCAACCGCCGCGCCCAGCAGCCAGCAGGCGCAGTACAGGATCACCAGGTCGCTGTGGTTGTAGCCGATGGTTGCCACCCGGTCGCCGCGCCGCACGCCCAGGTCAGCCAGCAGATGCGCCGTCTGGTGGACGCGGGCGTTGAATTCGCCGTAGCTCAGTGCTTCCCGCCGTCCGTCCTGATCGTAGTGGATCAGGAAAGTCTTATCCGGATCGCTGCGGGCGTGCAGCGACAGCAGGTGTCGGAAGTTGCGGAACGGGACCTTGTAATGGTCGCCGGGCACGCCGTTGACGACGTGCGCCGCCCGCAGGTTGGCCAGCGTTGCTGCGTCCAGCGATTCGGCCATGGCTGCTACCCCGCTGGCAGCAGCACCGGCTGGTTATTGACCACGGCGTAGTACAGCGGCAGCCAGCCGATGCCGAACAGTTCGACTTGAATATCCTTCTTGAAGGGGGTGATGACGTATTCCTGCGCCTCAACGGCCACTTTCGCCCACTTCTGGTTGACCGCCTGAATCTCGGCCTCGAAGCGCGCCTGGTTATCCTGAATCGCCCGCTCCAATTCGTTCAAGACCTCCTCGCTCTCGATCAAGTCCTCTTTGGTCTGGCGGCTGAGGCGGCTGGTGCGGCTGGCGCGGGATAGTGTGTAGGTGGTGCGCCCCCGCAGCAGGCTGAGCACAGCCTCGCCTTTGGTGAACAGCTCCTCGCGCCGGCGGTCGGCCAGTTCGCGCCGCTCCGCCCGCAGCTCGCGAGATTTGCGGTTGTAGCGTTCCTCAAGCTGGTCGATGATCTTGTCGTAGCGCATCGCCAGTTGGTCGAGTTCGGCGTCGCGGCGCTCATGGGCGAGCTGCCGCGCCTGGGCTGGGAACACGCTGGGGTCGTCGTCTGGGTTGCCGTACAGCCCCAGCGTCGGGTTGAAGGGGATGCGAAGCTGGCCGGTGTTGTACAGCATATCCACTAGCTCCGCGCGCAGCGCCGTCAGGCGGCGGGCGTCGCTCAGGCCGGGCGGCAGGTCGGCGTACAGGGCGGCCCCCAGCGGCGCAGCCGACAGCATGCGGGCGTCCACTGGCTCGGCCTGGAAGTCGGCCCAGCGCACCATGCCGATCGCCTGGACGTCGGGCACACGGTAGCTGAAGACGCGGGCGGTGTAGACGTTCGCTTTGCGATCCTGATAGCGCACGATGGCCTGCGCCAGCAGCACCGGCTGATAAGCCAGGGCTGCGCCGCCGTAGCTAGCGACGGCGAAGCGCGTCTGCTGCGCCCACAGATTGAGCGCCTGGTCAGGGCTGAGCGCCACCCCCAAGAAATACTGCTGGATACTGGACGAGATGGGCGGCGGGTTGGCGGCGAAGCCGGGCGGCGCGGTCCGTCCGGTCGGCTGGGTGACCTGAGTCGCCTGCGAGATGGGAGCTGCCGGCTGGGTGAAACTGGGCGGCGGCGCGAGCTCCGGCAGGTTAGGCGGCGGCGCGAACTCTGGCGGCAGCGGCGGCGCGAGCTCCGGCGGGGCGGGCGGGGCGGCCATCGCTGCCGTTTGGGCTCCGGTCGCTCCGGGGACGGGCGGCAGCGGCAGAGAACGGGCAGTCCCGCCCCCCCGATGCATGATCTGCGCCGCCAGCTCCTGCCGCTGACTGGCCATCAGCGTTTGGATCTGTGTCCGCGTCAGCGGGCCGCGCAGGTAGCTCATCGCCCAGCGAGTATGCACCAGCAGCGGGCCGCCGGGGTTGTGAACGTTGTGCATCAGGAAGACGCGCGGCGCGATGTCAGCCACCAACTGACCGACCTCGCGCAGGTTGAGGGCGCTTTGCGCGTCGGCCATCGACTGCAAGCCGGCCATCACCCTGGCGCGGTCGTTTTCGGACAGCAGCCGACCGATGAACCAGGTGCCAGCATTCGACAGCCCTTTGTAGTCTAGGTCGCCGGGGTTCTGCGTGGCCAGGATCAGCCCCAGGCCGAAGGCGCGCGCCTGCTTGAGCAGCCGCAGGATCGGCTGCTTGGTGGGCGGGTTGTACGGGTGCGGCGGGAAGTAGCCGAACATCTCGTCGATGTACAGCAGCGCCCGCAGGCTGGGCGTGCCGCTCTGCATCCGCATCCAGCCCAGCAGGTTCTCCAGCAGCAGCGTGATGATGAACTGGCGTTCTGGTTCTGACAAGTGCGCCAGGTAGAACACCGACACGCGCGGCAGGCCGTTCGGCTGGTACAGCAGCCGCTGGATGTCAATCGATTCGCCGCGAATCCAGGACTGGAAGGACGGCGCGGCCACGATGTTGTTGAGCGCCATCGCCAGCTTCTGCCGGGCGCGTTCTGACAGGTGCTCGTCCACCGGGAACACGCCGATCTTGGTGAAGGGCGGCTTCTGCACCTGTAGGATCAGGTCTTCGAGCGTCAGGTCAATGCCGCGCTGCCAGGCGTGCTGGAAGATGGTCGAAAGCAGCACATGTTCCTTGCTCTGGATCGGGTCGGCGCTCTGGCCGACCATCGCCAGCAGCGCGGTGACGATGGCGTTGATCTTCTCGATGTGGGCTTCCTGATTGGCCGCCCAGTCGTCGCGCGGGGCGGCCAGCGACGCCAGGATATTAACCGGCAGGCCGGCGTCCGACCCCGGCGTGAAGATGCTGTAGCGGGCGATCTGCTTGAGCAGGCGGATCCGGTCCGGGACGATGCCCCAACTCGCCAGGCCGTCGCGCCAGCGGTTGGCGACGTCGGCGGCGTAGGCGGCGACGCTCAGGCCGGCGCGGCGGGCTTCATCCGCGTTCACCCACGGCTCGAAGTCTTGAGGACGCAGGTCAGGGAACGTCAGCAGCAGGTTGGTGATGTCGCCTTTGGGGTCGATGACGATGGCTGGGATGCTGTCCAGGATGGCTTCTTCCAGCAGCGTGATGCACAGCCCGGTCTTACCGCTGCCGGTCATGCCGACCACCACGGCGTGCGTGGTCAGATCGCGGGCGTCATAGTACACCACGTCGTCGGCCAGCCGCCCGGAAGCCGGGTCATAGCGGCGGCCGAGGTAAAAACTGGTGGGCGCTTCGATGAACGGCATGATCGCGCGTCTCCTGATCGGTTCAGCGGTCGAAAGGCAGCCCGAACGGCCTGCCCTTAATCATAGCACAGGTATTCTACTGACACGTGATCCGTCCCGGTACGCGCGCTTCGGCCCAGCGGCGCTCGAACTCGGCGATGTAGTGCGCCGCCAGATCAGGATCGTCCAGGATGATCAGGTTCTCGTCGTTGGAATTGGTCGCGTTGGACGAGATGTTGAACGACCCGCTGATCACCGTCCGGTCGTCCACGATGAACACCTTGTGATGCAGCACGAAGGGGTTGCCGTCCTGGCGCACATCTAGGCCGGCGCAGAACAGCGTCCGCAGCTCGCTGGCCTGGGTTTCGCTGCCGGTCGTCTCCCAGATGCCCTGCACCGCCACGCCGGCGGCGGCGCGGTCCATGATCGCCTTGGCCGTGTCGAAGTCGGTGAACGAGAAGTTCATGAAGCGGATGTTCTTCTGCGCCGCATTGAGCGTGCCGATCAGGTTCTGCAGCACCAGGTCGCGCGGGGAGAAGTACACCTGCACCCGCACGCCATCTTGGATGAAGCTGCCGCCCATGCCCGGCGTCTTGCGCGTGCCGAAGCGCCGCCCTTCGAACATCTGGTTGAACTCCGTCTGATACATGTCCACTAGCCGCCGCGAGCGGAGCGCCAGAGCGTTGTTGTTGTTGCGGTAGGTATCGTTGACGGTGAAGTTCCACGATCCAGTCCACACCTGCGCTCCATCCAGGATCATGAACTTGTTGTGCATCAGCGCGCTGCGGTTGTCGTCCACCACCGGGATGCCGGCCTGGATGAACTGGCCGATGGTGGTGTCGTCATCGTTGACGCCGTGCACATTGTCGGTGACCATGCGCACCGTCACCCCGCGCCGGTGGGCGTCCAGCACCGCCGCCGTCAGCAGCGCATTGTTGAACTCGAACGCGGCGATGTCTAGGGTGCGCTGCGTCCGGGCGATGGCGCGCGCCAGGTGGACGTCAATGCCGCCGGTATAAGTGGCGCGGTCGCGGCTGCCGGTGGGCGCGGTGAAGAACACCTGCCAGAAGCCTTTCTGGGCGGTGAAGCCCTGCGTCATCTGCAAGCCGGAGGGATCGAACGGCGTGGCCAACCCAGCGACGGCGGTGGGCGGCGCGACCGTGGCCGGGAGCGGCGTCACGGTGACGGTGGGCGGGACGCGGGTAGGGGCGGCTGTCAGCGTGGGCGCGGGGGTCAAGCTGATGCCGAGCTGGTTGGCGACGAAGGCCGCGATCAGGACGATGATCCCGATCAGCGTGCCGAGCAGCGTGCGGCGTTCAGTCGTCGTGCGCTGAGCCGTGGTCGCCTTCGCCTGCGTCGTCTTGCGCGTTGTCTTGGACGGCTTGTCCCGGTTCGATCCCGATTTCTTGGTCATGCAGATCCTCTCCTGGTGAGCTGGCGGGCGCGGCGAGCGGATAGACCGACGCCGTCGAGGTTGGCTCAGGCGCGGCGGCCGGGGCCGCGGGCGCGATCAGCGCCGTCAGCGCCTGAATGGCGGCGATATTGTCCAGGGCGGCCTGTTGTTCCAGAAACTGGTCGAAGACTGGCGGCGCGGCGGCCTGAGCCGAGGGGACGCTGGCGGCCAGCGCGGCGGCGGACTCGGCGATCTTGTCCAGCCCGGCCTGCTGTTCGTCTGGTCCCCACTCAGCCCGCAGGCCGGTGAAACGGTTGATGCGGCGAACCAGCTTGAGCAGATGCTCCAGCGCTGTTTCGAACTGGTCGTCGTCCAGCCCCTGAGCAGCCAGGCGCTTCACCTGGTCCTCGGCCCAGCCGAGCAGCGTTTCGGCCTCTTCGTCCACCAATTCGCCGCGGATGTCTGGATCGGCGTACAGCGCGGTGATCCCGCGCTCAGCTTGGTCAGGCGGCATCGGTTTTCCTGCCTTTCAGCGCCCGCTGCCGGGCTCCAGCGAGGCGAAATAGTCGCGCACCACATCGCGCAGTCCCAGCGGAATGTAATCCCGCTCCAGCGCCCGCGCCGCCGCGTCCCGGTAGCTGCTGAACACCTGATTGTAGGGCACGGCGGCGCTCCCGGACGGGTTCTGGCTGAACTCGCCCTCCACCGCCGGCAGATTTCCAGCGTCCGGCTCCAGCACGATCCGTTCGCCGCCCTGGCCGCCGATGCGGCGTGGGGCGTACACTGGGTCATACTGCCCGACGCCCTGGCCGTCGGGGTTGTTATTCTGCGGCACACCGCCCGCGTCGCCCGGCCGCCCTTGCAGCTCATCCGATCCAGCCCCGCCCGGCGCATCGCCCGCGCCGGCGCTGGCTCCGCTGGTCTGCGCGGCGTCCTGGCCAGAGCCGCCCTCTTGGCCGCCCGCGCCGCCCGCGCCGGTCTGCGCCGGCAGATTGTCCGGCCCCTGCTGGCCACCGGTCTGGGGCTGTCCTCCCGGCTGGCCCGGCTGGCCGCTGGGTTGGCCGGCCTGCGGCGCGCCAGTCTGGCCAGCGGGTGCAGGTTGTCCTGCCGGCTGCAGTGGCTGCGGCTGGTCGTCCCCGCCGGGCGCGCCCGAGGGCTGCGCAGGCAGCGGCTGACTGGAAGGCGATTGGTCGCCCGGCGCGGTCTGCTGGCTGATCTGTCCCGCCTGCTGCCCCGCCTGCTGCGCCATCTGCGCCATCTGAGCGGCAGCCTGCTGGCGTCCCGCTTGGGTCTGCGCCGCCGTCTGAAGCTGCTGGATGGCCTGCTGCAGCGCTTGGTCAGCCGCGCCCAGATCGCCCTGCTGGAGCGCCTGGGCGGCCTGCTGCAGCGCCTGAGCGGCCTGCGCGTCATTAGCGCCTTGCAGCGCCTGCGCCGCTGCCTGAAGCTGCTGAATGGCCTGCTGACGCTGCGCCTGGCTGAGCTGCTCCAACTGCCGGCGCAGCGCCTCCAGCGTGGGGATGGGCGAGCTGCCGCTGGCGGCGCTCTGGGCGGCCTCCAACTGTCGCAGCGCGTCCGCCGCCGCGCTCAGCGCCGCGGCCTGCGCCTGAGCATCGGCGCTCATCTGGTCGGCCAGATTGCGCAGCGCCGCCTGCACCTCGGACAGGGTGGCAAAGGCTTCCTCCGGCGTGACGCCGGCCTCTTGCAGCGTCTTGATGCCGGCCTGCAGCGTCTGCAGGAGCTGCTGGCGCTCCTCCGGCGTCAGGGTGGCGTCCGCCGCCGCTTCCTGGGTGATCTGTTTGAGCGCTTCGGCGGCCGCTTCCAGGGCGGCGCGCTGCGCGCTCTGCTGGGCGACGGCCGCCGCCTGCGGGTTGGGCAGCAGCGCCAGCAGCAGCGCCAGGGCGGCCAGCGCCGCCGCCGCCGCCCACTCGCGCCCCCGCCAGACCAGCGGCAGCGCGCGCCCCGGCTCCACCGTCTGGGCGCGCGCCCAGGCGTCCGCCACCTGGCGGTCGACTAACGCCGCATCGCCGGCGATGCGCCCTTCCAGCAGCTCCAGCGCGGTCGAGACGCGCTCTTGCAGCCCGAAAAGCCGGTCGAAGCGGCGGGCGGCGGCCAGCGTTGGGCGCGGCCAGACCAGCGCCAGCAGCGCCATGATCGCCAGCCCGAGCGCCGCGCCAGCCGCCGCGATCATCAGAATCTGTTCGCCGACCAGCCAGGGGCGCAGACGCGAGATCAGGCCGGCGGCGGCGGCCAGCGCCAGCCCCGGCATTAGGCTGCGCGGCAGCCATACCGACATCTGGTGGATGCGCAGCCGGCGATCCCAACGCCGCACCAGCCCAGCCAGCACGGCGATCTGTTCATGCGGGACGGCTTGTGTGGCCATCGATTACGCCTCGATCTCTAACTGGCGCATGCGGCGCACCGCCAGCACCACTAGAACTGTGGACATGACCAGATAGATGACGGCGAACGCGATCCAGGGCGACGCGCGCGGGATGGCGCTGCCGTCGCTGGCCAGCGTATACGTCCAAAAGCCGATTGCCTGCCGTTCGATCAACAACTGCTGGGTGGACAGCGCCGCCGTGACCGGGTTCAGGCTGGTCAGCAGGTCGCCAGCGTAGACCAGCGCCGCTTCGATGACCGGCGACGTCCGGCCGACGGCCGAACGGACGGCGTTCAGCGCTAGTGTGAGCGTCAGCGGCGCGATGAACGCGCCCACCAGCACCGCCGAATATGAGCGCACGCTGGCCGTCAGCGTGCGCGGCGTGGCCGCCGAGAAGTACAGGCCAACCGTGCCCAGCGCGATCGCCGTCACCGCCAGGATGACGAAGGCCAACACCAATTCGTATTCGCTGACGCCGCCGAACAAGAAAGCGATGCTCTGCAGCGGGATGGCCGCCAGCAGCAGCAGCAGGATGTAGCTGAGCGCCGACTCCAGCTTGCCGATGACAAACGACGGCGTCGACAGCAGCGTCGTGCGCAGCAGATCGTACGTCAGGTGTTCGCGCTCGCTGGTGATCGCGCCGGCGGTGAAAGCGGGCGCGATGAAGACGATGAGCAGCAGTTCGGCGCCCACCACCCCCATGAACAGCACCCGGCCGACTTCGCCAGCGGCTGCCGAGCCGGTCGTCAGCGTGGTCGGTGTATATGTCAGATACAGCAGCGCCATGAAACCGCTCATCAGCCCCAGATATACGCTGAGGACGAAGAACGCCCGTACACCGCGCATCCGCCCGCGCAGCTCTTTGAGCATGACCGGGTTAGCGCGGAAGGCGCGCACATCGCCGCTCACAGTTATCCCCGTCCAGACTGCCGGGATGATGGCCGCCAGCGCCGGCGTGAAGCCCAGCAGCGCCAGCGCCAGCCCATTGGCCAGCGCCAGCGCCCAGACGCCGCCCAGCGCCCACAGCTCGCGCGCCTGCACGCCCACCATCAACACCAGCAGCAGGCTGACGTTGATCTGGATGAGCAGCACGCCGGCCGCCGCTGCCGCATCATCCGCCGTCGGGACGCCGGCCAGCAGCGCCGCCCGCAGCGCCGGGAACAGATCCGGGATCAGCTTGAGCGCGGCCGCCAGCGCCAGCAGCAGCGCCAGCCCAGCCAGCGCCGCGTTGGCGACCGCGCCCCAGCGCAGGACGGCCGCTGCCCGCGCCAGCCGCGCCTCGCGGGGGCTGATCGGCTCACCGGCGGCCAGGTCGGCTTCGGTTCGCGTCAGTTCGGGCGCAGTCATCGGCGCAGACTCACGTCACAATCCCCTTCGTCGCTCGCATGAACATGGCCTCCAGGTCTTTGGTCTCTTCGGTGAAGCCCAACACCGCAATCTGTTCGGAGGCCAGCTTCTGGTTGATGGCCGCCACGCCGTCGTCGTCGCCCGTATAGTCAATCCGCACGCGGGAGCGGCCGGCCTTCGGCTCCAGCCGGGCGATCTGGACGACGCCGGGCATCCCGGCCACCAGCGCCTGCACCCGCACCGCGGTCTCATCGTCGCGCACCGTCACCAGGATTTCGCGGTGCGGCATCAACTGCGATCGCATCTCCTCCATGCTGCCCTGGGCGACCATCTTGCCGGCCTCGATGATGCCGATGTGGGTGCAGATCTCGCTGACGTCGGCCAGGATGTGCGATGAGAAGAAGATCGTCTTGCCCATGCGGGCGAGTTCGACCAGCAGCTCGCGGATTTCCACGCGGGCGCGGGGATCGAGGCCGGAGGCCGGCTCATCTAGGATCAGCACCGCCGGATCGTGGGCCAGCGTGCGCGCCAGCGACAGCCGCTGCTTCATACCCCGGCTGAGCTTGTCCACCATGTCGTCGCGGCGGTGGGTCAGGTCTACCAGCTCCAGCAGGTCGTCAATCAACCGCTTGCGGTTGGTCTCCGGGATGTCGTAGCAGGCGGCGAAAAAGTCCAGGTATTCCCACACGCGCATATCATCGTAGACGCCGAACTCGTCCGGCATGTAGCCGATGGCCCGGCGGACGGCGCGCGGCTCCCGCGTGACCGAGTGCCCGGCCACCCACGCCTCGCCCGAGGTCGGCCGGGTGAGCGTCGTCAGCATCCGCATGGTGGTCGTTTTGCCGGCGCCGTTCGGCCCGACGAACCCGTAAATCGAACCGGCCGGGACGGCCAGGGACAGACCGCTGACCGCCTCAAACTTGCCGAAACGTTTGTGCAACTCTCTCGTCTCGATGATTAGATCCGCCACAATCCGTACTCCTCGCCCGGTTTGCTGCGCCGGGGGCTTGGGGCGCGTGCGCCCTCAAAACCGTCCGCGCTGTTCAATCGTCAAGTCAGCGATGCGGGGGAACGCGCTGAACGCTTCGGCCACCACCCGCACCTGCACGCTGTTTTGCGGCCCCAGGTAGCGCTGGGGGCTGCGCAGGCTGTAGCGCCCACCGCTCGGCACAGTCACCTCATCCCACGCCTGGCGTTCCCAATCCCAGAGCTGCAGCGGGACGGTGCGGCTGGTGGTGGCGCCGCGATCCACTCGGATCGCCAGTTCCGTCACCTGCTGCAGCACCGCCGTCGGAAAGGGCGTGAAGCGGAAGACCACCTCATCGCCCGGCTGCAGCGCCAGCCCGAACGGCGCGTAATCCGATAGCCCGGTCAGCGTCTCGACCGTCCAGGTGAAGCGGTCGCCGGTGACCCAAACCTCGCCCGCCGGGGTCGGCGTCTCAACGGCCAGTTCGACCAGCATCAAGGTCGTATCCAGTGTGCTCCATGCCCCGCCATCCAGTTCGAAGTCCAGCGGCGCGCCGTCGCTCCAAGCGGCCAGGAACGCGCGGTCGCCGCGGCCGGTCGTCTGGTTGAACGGGTCATTGATGAACGACGCCAGGAACAGGCGGCGGCGGTAGGCTTCCTGATCAGCAGCGGTGCCGCCGGTGAAGCGCAGCAGCGCCCGGTCGCTCAGCGCGACGTCCAGGATGTCGCGCAGCGTCGCGGGCGGCGCGCTTTGAAAGCCGAAACCGCGCAGGACGCTGCGAATCAGCATCTCCGGCGCATAGGCCATCGGCGCTGGCGGCGGCAGCCCTTCGCCGGGCAGCGTCAGGTCGAACGTGGCCACATCGCCCGGAGCCAGATCGCTCGCCAGGCGGAAGCTCGTCCCGCGCGCCAAGATGACCGGCGCTGTCAGCATCAGATCGCTGTCGTTGCGCACTGAGCCGCGCAGCACCTGCTGACCGTCTATTCCATCATACACCAGCCGCGCCTGGCCGCTGACCGCTGGTTTGGCGATGAACGTCGCGGCGTGGAAACCGGCTACGAAGCTGGCATCCACCGGGAACTCGCGCGCGCTGAAGGTCGCTGCTTGGGCGATGTTCACCGGCGACGGCGCGCTCCCCAGCAGCGGGCTGCTGCTGAGCTGCGAGATGGGGCGCAAGAACGAGTCGTTCGTCATCGCCAGCGTGTACTGGTCGCGGCGAGGCGACAGCAGGCCGAGAAGCTGCTGGGCGTAGGCGCGCTCGGCCTGAGGCCAGGACTGCACTACCGCCAGCCGGCTGATGGTGACCGCATTGCCGCGCAGGTTGGAGCCGACCACCCAGGCGAGGACGCTGAACAGGATGATGAAGAAGGGGATGGTCAGCCAGGCCAGCTCACGTCGGTTCAGCCGGCTGAGGACGAGATAGTTGACCGGGCCGATCAGCGCGATGTACAGCGCCAGGAAACCGCACAGCGGCAGGATGTCTGGCAGCAGATTGATGCCGGGGAAGATGTTGATGGCATTCGCCGCCTGTTCCCAGTTCTGGAACCCATAGTACCAGCCGGGCTGTGGGCCGGCGCTGCTCGCCAGCGCCGTCCAAAAGGCGGTCAGGCCGCCCCAGCCGCGCACCGGCCGGGCGGTAGGGTCAAAAGCCAGGTAATCCACCGTGCCGGCGCCCAGGGCGCGGCGGACGACCAGCGGCGTGCCATCGGCGGTCGTCACCAGCGTCTGGGCGTCGGGGCGGACTGTGCCGGCGGCGATGATCGTCGGCGCGGTCAGGTCGCCGGCGGCGCGCGTCCACGCCGCCAGCGCGTTCAAGTCGTCCACTGCGACGCTCCGTTCCGGCACGAGCGGCAGCCAATCTGTGAGGCCTGAGGCGGTCGCCTGCCAGTTCGCGCCGCCGGCCACGATCAGATGGCCGCCCGCCGCCGTCCAATCCGCCACCGCCTGACGCTGGCCGGCGCTCAGGCTGCCGGTGTCCACATCGCTGAACAGCAGCAGATTGACCGCCTCCAGCGCCGCGGCCCGGTCGGGCAGCCGTTCCACCGTCCAGTTGGCCTGGTAGGCGCGGGCATTCACCCCATGCACGCCGGTCAGATCGGCTGTGCCGGCAGCCGAGCTGGTGACGACCACGACCAGCCGATCCGGCGGCTGAACAGCGCGCACATCCGCCGGAGCCGACGCCAGCACCACGCCGTCATCGTTGATCAGCTCAACGCGAAGCTGACTGGTGAAACTGCGGGCGGTCACGTAAAGAAAGGCGGCGCGGCGCGCGCCCGCTGGCAGGTCAATCGGCAGGCTGTAGGCGTTAGTTAGGCCGGCGCCGCTGGTCTCTGGGCGCACGACCAGCCGCCCGGCCATCGACGGGCCGTCGTTGGCTGCCTGCACATACACCGGCAGCCACTGATTTTCACGGAATTGGCCATCGAACCCGGCTTGCGCCGCCAGCGTGAGCGTCTGGGCGCGCGCAGGTGCGGCCAGGGCTGTCAAGCAGCAGCCGATCACCAGGCTCCCGATGATCGCCCGCCGCAGATGGTAAAGACTCCGCATAATCCTCAACTGATGCTGTTCTCCACCTCCCTAGCTTACCACGCCGGCAAACCGCTTCCAAAAACGCTCATGCAGGGAGTTGGGGAAGCGCCGGCGGTCAGCGCGAAATGCCGAAGGCGACGTCGTAGAAGGCGATCACCCGCCGCTCGAACTCCTCCGGCGCCGCATACCAGTAGCCGCCGTGTCCCGCGCCGGGCACTTCCCACAGGCTGGCGTGAGCGCCGGCGGCGGCCTGTTGGGTGCGCCCGCCGTCCAGGCTCGGCTCGTCTGTGCCGTAGATGAGCAGGATCGGGCGCGGCGCGATCTGCTGGATGACCGATACCGGGCTGAGCACGCGCATATCGTGGCCGGTGACCAAGCGGTAGGCCAGCCGCGCGCCCCATTCATACGGCAGGCTGTACCACGCCCCGCCCAGGCTGGCCCGCAGTTGAGCCGCGAAGTCATGGTAGCCGCCCTCGGCCACTACCGCCCGCAGCTCCGGGAAGCGCGCCGCCGCCAGGATGGCCGTCGCCCCGGCCGTGGAGAACCCATGAATGCCCACCCGCGCCATGTCTACATCCGGGCGGGTGCGCAGGTAGGCCAGCGCGTCGGCCACTTCCGCCACCTCGGCGTATCCCAGCGAATGCGTGCGCCCCAGGCAGTTGCGCGACTCGTAAGACAGGGCGCTGTAGCCGTGGCGGTGCAGCACGGCGATCTCGTGCAGCCAATTGCCCCGGTCGCTGGCGCCGGTGGGCGGAACGATCAGCGTGGCGCCGTTCGCACCGGGGATGAAGTAGCCGGCGATGGTCGTTTGCAGTTCCGCCGCCGGAAACGTCACCTCCTCAAATGGCAGACCGTAATGGCGCGGGTCATCGCCGCCGCCGCAGCCACCGGTGGTGAACGCGACTATCATGCTGTAGCCCAGCGCGAACGGGATGGCCAGCGCCAGCAGCGCCGCCAAGATTGCCAGCAGCCGCAGCATACGGATGATACGTCGGGATACATGCTGCGCGGCCATAGCTCACGGCAGACGGAACACGTAGCCCACCCCAGGCTGGGTGTGGATGTAGCGCGGGCTATCGGGCGTGGGCTCCAGTTTCTTCCGCAGCCGGCTGACGTTCACCCACAGGTACTGCGTCTCGGCCTGGTACTCCGGCCCCCAGACTTTTTCCAAGAGCTGCTTGTGCGTCAGCACCTGCCCCTGGTGAGACGCCAGCACGTTCAGCAGGTCGTATTCGATGCGCGTCAGCTCCAGCGGTTTGTTGTCCAGGTACACCTCGCGGCGGGCGAAGTCCACATACAGATGGCCGAGATCCAGCGGCTCGCGGGTGCGGTCAGGGATGCGGCGGCGCTTGAAGATGACGTTGACCCGCGCCATCAGCTCGTCGTCGCTGATCGGGCGGGTGATGTAGTCGTCCGCGCCCAGCAGCAGCGACCGCACCTTCTCCGCCTCTGAAGCCTCATCGGCCAGCATGATGATCGGCACTTCGGTGCGTTTGCACATGCGTTCACAGATGTCCAGGCCGTTGGCGTCGGTCAGGTTGACGTCCAGCAGGATCAAATCCAGCCGGACGGTGTTCACGTCGCGCACCGCCTCTTCGCCGGAACGGTAGGCGATGATTTCGTAGCCGTCGCTGCTGAGCCGCTCGACCAAGTGTTTGACCAGCGTCGAGCGCCCTTCGACCACCATCACCGTCTGCGGCTGGCGGTCAGAGACGCGCTTGCCGCCCGCCGGGCGCTCCACAGCTTCCGCCCGGTCAGACGCCTCGACGCGCGGCGGCGCAGTGGGCAGCGGCGGCCGGGCGACCCGCGCCTCTTCCCGCGCGGCGACAGGCAGGGTGATGATGACCCGCGCCCCGCGTCCTACCTCGCTCTCCATGTGGATGTCGCCGCCGTGACGGCGAATGATCTCCCGCGCCAGGTACAGCCCCAGCCCTGCGCCGCCGTCTTCCAGATTGTGGTTGCTGGCCTGGAAAAACGGCTCAAAGACGCGCTCGAGCTGGTCGCTGGGGATGCCAATGCCTTGATCTTCGACCGTGATGCGCACATTCGCGCCGGTCGTCTCCAGCGTGATGACGACTGGCGCGCCTTTGGGCGAGAACTGCACCGCGTTGTGGAGCACATTCAGCAGCGCGTGCTCCAGGCGCAGCTCATCCAGTTCGACCAGCGGCAGCCGGGCGGGCGCTTTGATCTGAATGCTGCGGCGGTGGTCCGCGAACATCCGGCTGTCCACCACCCGCTGGACGACCTCGTACAGATCGACCGGTTCGCGGCTGAGCGCCAGGCCGTTCACCTCCAGCTCGTACATCTCCAGGAAGTTATCCCACAGGTGGCCCAGGCTCTCGACATTGTCCTCCAGTTGACGCAGGAAGCGGGCGCGTTCGCGGTGGGTGAAGCGGCTGTGCTGCTCGCTGAGCGTGGCCAGCAGGCCGCGCACCTGGGCGTATGGCACGCGAATGCGCTCGCTCATCACATCCAGCATCTGCGTTTGGCTGCCGAACAGGCTCTTGAAGCGCGAGTGATCGCGGATGATGCCAGCCCAACCGGGATTGCTGTTCGCGCTGGCGATCCGCATGAACTCCAGGTGGATCTCCCGCTGGCTGTCCGCCAGCGTCATCTCGACGATCGGATAATCTTCGTGCACGGCGGCGGCGACGTCCAGCACCCGCGCGATCGCCTCTTGCAGCAGAACGACTGTCCGGTCAGGGTCGGTCGAGCATTTGGCAAGGCGGCGCAGCACTTGGTCTGATGGCTGCCATAGCACTTCAGAAGGATTGATGCCGGTCAGTTCAGTGAACTGGGGGTTGCAGAACGCCATCTGGCCGGTTTCGTCCACAAAGAAGATGCCTTCGGAAATGCTGCGCAGGAGCGCCTCCAGCCGGCCGCTCTTCTCCGCCATCATCTCGATGAGCAGGGTGCGTTCCAACGCTAGGCCGGCGGCGTGCGTCAAGCCGGCGATCAGCAGCTTGGCGTCGTCGCTGCTGTACTGGCGATTGCTGACCACGCTGGCGATCACGCCGCCAATCAGCCGCGCCGAGTCGGTGATCGGCACGACCAGAAGCTGCTGGCCGCGCAGCTCTTTGAACAGCGGCGCTAGGGGGTTTTTCAAGCCGGGGGTGGGCAGCAGCGACAGCGGCTGGAGCTGCTGTTCGTCGAGCCGGCCGATCAACAGGCTGACCACCCCCTCGGCCTCCAGCCGGCGGAAAGCGCTCACGATGTCCTCGTGGCTAGCGGCGACGACCGTCTCGGCGCTGGGGTCAATGTTGTACATCCACACCAGCGCCCGCTGGACGTTCGGGATCTCCTTGACTAATTCGTGCAGATGTCGGGCGATCTCCTCGACCGTGCGCAGATTGATGATGCGGCCCCAGGCGCGCAGGAGGTGCTGGCTGGACTGGGCGCTGATGCGCTGGCTGTGGTAATGCCGGGCGTTGTGCAGCGCGATGGCGAACTGCGACGCGAACAGCTCGTACACCAGCAGATCGTCATGGCTCAGCGGCATCCGGCCGGTGCCGAACACGCCCATCGCGCCCAGCTTGTTCTCCTGATAGTTCAGCGGCACGATGATGGCGGACTCCGGCGCGGGCAACACCGGGATCGGCACGAAGTGCGGGTCGGCGACGATATTCTGGAAGACCTGGACGATGCCGCTCTGGATGACCCGGCGGAACGGATCGTACTCTTTGAGCACGGGCATGCTCTCGTACAGCCCGCCGTCAGCCGTACAGCCTTCGCGCCCCGCGTACAGGTGAAAAGCGTCGCCTTCCACCAGGACGAGCGCGACGCCGTACAGCTTGAAGGTGCTGCACGCTTTATCGATCATCTCGGCGATCAAGGTGTAGGGGTCGGTGGCGCTGTGCAGGCGGCGCGAGAGCGTGGTCACTGACTGCAAGTTCTGGTTGCGCTGAGCCAGCGCCCGCGCCTGCCGCCGCTGCCGCAGGATCAACCGCAGTCGGCGGTGCAGCTCGTCGCCCGGCAGATCGCCGATGAGCAGATCATCAATGCCCGCCTCCATCAGGTCAGTTTGGTGGGCGGGGTCGGCATTGCGCGACAGCCCCAGCACCGGCACCAGCGGCACGCGCCGCTTGATCTCGCGGATCACTTCGATGATATCGGCGCCGAACACCTGGTCATCCAGCAGGATCAGGTCATAGCGCGCGTCGCGCAGCATCTCCATCGCTTTGCCAGGTTCGCCAACGACGTTCACCCGGTAGGCCTCCGGATTGAACGAAGCCAACAAGTGGTCGCTGCTGGCGCTGACCAGCAGAGTCTCGATCGGTTGAACAACCATGATCATCGCCGTTCTGTAATCCACGTTTACCTTAATGGCCATTTTCCATTATAGCAAATGCCGGCCCAAACCTGGGTTCAGGTATGGTGGGACGAACGCCGCCGGCCACTCCACGAGCGACTCGCCCAGCGGGCGATTTGGTTGATTTTATTGATGACAGTGAGTGAAATTGGTTTTGCAACGTGTTTGATTCTTCTAGGCTGGCTGTGTATAATACCTGCCCTGTACCCATATGTGCGGGGGAGCAACGGTTATGAATGCCAATCTCTCAGGGTTGGGGGAAACTGAGGAACTGAAGGCTGAGACGCTACCGCCCAAGCCGGTCGAGCCAGCGGTCGAGGCCGAGGGCGCGCCGGCGGCGGTGGTAGACGAGCCGCCCCAAGCTCTGATCGAGGATCAGCCTGCCAGCGACTCGTCTGGGATGGCCGCTGAAGCGCCCGATGCCCCCATGGAACAGGAAGCTGTTGTACCGGACGAGCCAGCAGCGGCTGACACAGACGAAGGGCTGGCCATGCCAGAACGTACGTGGTCAGCCGCCGCGACCGGCGAACCAGCGCCGGTTGATCCCGCCGTTCCAGGCCAGGACGCGCCGGCTGCCGAGCCGACCACGGCCCCCGCTGAGGGTACGTGGCTGGAGTCAGATGCCGCGGAAGTGAAGATGTTCAAGCGGGGCGATGTGATCGAGGGCACGATCACCGCCACCTCGCCGACGGCCGTCTACGTGGATATTGGCGCTAAACAGGAAGCCATCATCCCCGGACGCGAACTGGAACGCATGAACCGCGAGACGCAGGAACTGCTCCGCCCAGGGTCGGTCGTGCCGGTATACGTCGTCAATCCGCATGATCACAACGGCGATATCATCCTGTCGCTCAACCGGGCGCTGGAAGAGCGCGATTGGGAGAAAGCGGAGGAATACCGCGACTCGCAGAAGGTCTACAACAGCCTGGTCGCTGGTTACAACAAAGGCGGCCTGATCGTCCGGTTCGGACGGCTGCGCGGCTTCGTGCCGCAGAGCCAGCTTGGGGCAGACCGCCGCCGCCTGACGGCGGGCGAGACCCCGGAAGAGCGCTGGGGCAGCATGGTCAACCAGCCGATCGCGGTCAAGGTGATGGAGGTAGACCGCGCCCGCAACCGCCTGATCCTGTCGGAGCGCCTGGCCGCGCGCGAGAGCCGCGAGAGCCGCAAAGAGTCGCTCATCAACGAGCTGCGCGTGGGCGAAGTGCGCACCGGGCGCGTCGTCAGCTTGGTGGATTTCGGCGCGTTCGTGGACATCGGCGGCGCTGAGGGGCTGGTGCACCTGACCGAGCTCTCCTGGAAGCACGTCACCCATCCGCGCGAGCTGCTGTCGGTGGGCCAGGAGGTGCGGGTCGAGGTCATCAGCGTAGACCCGGAAGCCAAGCGCATCGGCCTGAGCATGAAGCGCCGCGAAGCCGATCCCTGGGACACCATCGCCACCGATTTCACCATCGGCCAACTGGTGCGCGGCACGGTGACCAAGCTCACCAAGTTCGGCGCGTTCACCCGCCTGGTCGATGTGCCGGAGATCGAAGGGCTGATCCACATCTCGGAACTGTCGGAGCAGCGCGTCAACCATCCGCGCGAGGTGCTGCAGGAAGGCCAGACGGTCACGCTGCGCGTGGTGAAGATCGACATCGAAAACCGCCGGCTCGGCCTGAGCCTGAAGCGTGTCAACTCGCCCGAATACCTGGACGTTGACTGGTCCAGCTCGGCCGAGTGAACCCGTTCCGGCAGCATGTCCGCTGGGGTCAGAGGGCAGCCTGGGCGCTGCCTTCATTCGTTTTCTCAGGTAAACCGGGCTTGAGGCGTTTTTTTCTGATCGCGTTCTGATCGCTTTCTAACCAATGCGCGCTATGCTTAGCAGCATACATCGCTGACATTCGCGGCGCGTTCGCGTCGAAACCGAGCATGATCGTCCTGATATCGCTTACTTTTAGGCCTTTTCATTAAGCGACAGGCTGTTGCTTAGCGAAGGGTATTTGGTAGAATTGGGATATCAGGTCGAGACGTTTGGGAATTTACATCTCCGGTCGTTAACAATGAGGGTGGTGGCTGCCATGCCACGGGTTGTGGAGGTAGACAACCGTGCCGAACAATAAGATGGAGCGCTTCACACAGCGGGCGCGGCGCGTGCTGAGCCTGGCGCAGGAAGAAGCGGAACGCTTTCAGCACAACTACATCGGGACTGAACACCTGCTGCTGGGGCTGATGCGTGAAGAAGGCGGCGTTGCAGGCCGCGTGCTGCGCGAATTGGGTCTAGAGCAGCGGCGGGTCGAAGAACTAGTTGAGCAAATGACGCGCGCTTCGTCGCGCACTACCTCGACCGCGCTCGATCTATCGCCAGGCACGAAACGCGTGCTGGAACTGGCGGTCGATGAAGCGCGTCGTATGGGCCACCACTACATCGGGACTGAGCACCTGCTGTTGGGGCTGGTGCGGCAGTCGGAAGGCGTAGCCATTGACGTTTTGAAGCGTCTGGGCATCAGCCCGGAGGAGATCCGCCGGCAGACGCGCCGGGTGCTGCAGGAAAGCCCGGTGCAGACCAGCCAGCCGGCCAATGAGCCGGCGCAGCGCCCCAAACGCGATGCCGGCAAAACGCCGCTGGTTGACCAACTGGCGACCGACCTGACCGCGCTGGCGCAGGAAGGTAAGCTGGACCCGGTAGTCGGGCGGGAGACCGAGATCGAGCGCGTGATCCAGGTGCTCAGCCGCCGGCGCAAGAACAACCCGGCGCTCATCGGCGAGCCGGGCGTCGGCAAGACGGCCATCGTCGAAGGCCTGGCGCAGCGCATCGTGGCGGGCGAGACGCCGCGCCCGCTGCTGAACAAGCGCGTCTTGCAGTTGGATGTTGGGTCGCTGGTGGCGGGCACGATGTACCGCGGCCAGTTTGAGGAGCGCCTCAAGCGCGTCATTGAAGAGCTGAAGTCGTCGGACAGCATCCTGTTCATCGATGAAGTGCACATGCTGGTGGGCGCAGGGTCGGCAGGCAGCAGCGTAGACGCGGCCAATATCCTCAAGCCGGCGTTGGCGCGCGGCGAGCTCCAGTGCATTGGCGCGACCACACTCGACGAATACCGCAAACATATTGAGAGCGACGCGGCGCTGGAACGCCGTTTCCAGCAGATCATCGTGGAAGAGCCGACCATCGAGGAGACCATCGAGATCCTGCAGGGGATCAAGATCCCCTACCAGGAACACCACAATGTGGAGATCACCGACGAGGCGATCGACGCCGCCGCCAACCTGTCGGCGCGCTATGTCTCTGACCGCTACCTGCCTGACAAGGCGATCGACCTGATCGACGAGGGCGCGGCCCGCCTGCGGATGTACAAGAGCCCAGAGGCGGCGCAGGTGCGCAAGGCCGAGCTGGAGCTGGCGCAGGTGGAGGAAGACCTGGAGCTGATGGAGCGCGAGGGCGCAGACGGCGACGAGCTGGAGCAGCTTCGCGCGCACCGCGACAGCCTGCGCGCCATGCTGGCGGAATGGAAAGCCAACTGGAATGAGGAGACCAAGCAGCCGCGCTTGAGCGCCGATGACATCGCCGAGGTGGTGTCGATGTGGACGGGCATTCCGGTCATGCGCATCGCCGGCGAGGAGAGCGAACGGCTGATGCGGATGGAGGAAGCCCTGCACGAGCGCATCGTCGGCCAGAACGAGGCCATCGAGTCGATCAGCAAAGCGGTGCGCCGCGCGCGCGCCGGCCTAAAGGACCCGCGCCGGCCTATCGGCTCGTTCATGTTCCTGGGCCCGACGGGCGTCGGCAAGACCGAACTGACCAAGGCGCTGGCCGAATTCCTGTTCGGCAGCGAGGAAGCGCTCATCCAGCTCGATATGAGCGAGTTCATGGAACGGCACTCGGTGGCGCGGTTGGTGGGCGCTCCGCCCGGCTACGTGGGTTATGAGGACGCCGGCCAGCTCACCGAAGCGCTGCGCCGCCGCCCCTACAGTATCGTGGTCTTCGATGAGATCGAGAAGGCGCACCCTGAAGCCTTCAACATGCTGCTGCAGGTGATGGAAGAAGGCCAGCTCACCGACGCGCGCGGGCGCACGGTCAGCTTCCGCAACGCCATCATCATCATGACCAGCAACATCGGCGCGGACACCATCAAACGCGGGATGACGTTGGGCTTCGATGTGCCGCGCGATGAAGCGCGGGAAGAGGCCCACGCCTACGAGGAGATGCGCAAGAACGTGCTCGACCAGCTCCGCCGCGCCTTCCGGCCTGAGTTCTTGAACCGGGTGGACGCGACCATCGTGTTCCGCTCGCTCACCCGTGACGAGATCAAGCAGATCGTGGATCTGGAGCTGAAGAAGGTCAACGAGCGGCTGGCCGAACACGCGATCACGCTCCAGGTCAGCGAGTCCGCCCGCGAGTGGATCGCCACCCGCGGCTACGATCCGGAGTACGGCGCGCGCCCGCTGCGCCGCCTGATCCAAAACGAGGTCGAGGATGTGCTGTCGGACGGCATCCTGTCCGGCAAGTTCCACATCGGCAGCGTGGTGATGGTCACGGTGGGCGACGATGGCCAACTGCTGTTGGAGCCGGTGCAGGAAGGCCAGATGGAAGCGCCCAGCGTCAACTGACGCGCGCCGCGTAGAGACAGACAAAAAGCCACCCGTGCAGGGTGGCTTTTGATTCCAGACCGGGGTTCGCTGGCGGCTCAGGCGGCGGCGGGCAGGTAGAAGAAGGCGATGGCGATGATCACGTATACCCCTAGCAGCATCGCCCCTTCCAGCCAGTTCGACTCGCCGTCCAGGGCGATGAACGCCGCCACCGCCGAGGCGGCGGCCAGCGCCACCAGCTCGAACGAGTTGAAGACCAGCAGCAGCGTCTCGCCGCCCAACAGCAGGCTGATGAACACCAGCACCGGCGCGACGAACAGCGCCACCTGCAAGCTGGAGCCGAGCGAGACCGCTAGGCTGAGCTCCATCTTGTTCTTGTAGGCCACCTGCACCGCCACCAGGTGTTCGGCCACGTTGCCCACCAGCGGGATGATGATGATGCCGATGAAGAACTCGGTCAGCCCCAGCGTCGCGGTGACGTGCTCGACCGCGCCCACCAGCACCTCGCTCATCAGCACGATGCCGACCGTCGCCGCCGCCAGCACGCCCAATGAGACGGGCACGCTCCAGCGGGCTTCGTGAACGGCCGGTTCACGGGTGACCGGCTCGCCCCGCTGCCCCTGGGTGAAGGCATACCATACGCTTAGGCCGTAGATGATGATCATGACCACCGCCACGCCCTCGCTCAGGCGAATTTCGGACGTCAGGTTGTCCTGGATGGCGGCGTCGAAGATCGACGGTATCATCAGCGCCACCAGCGCCAAGATGACCAGCGTGGCGTTCAGGCCGGCGTTGCGCCGGTCGAACTGCTGGATGCCGTTCTTCAGCCCGCCGGCGAAGATGCTCAACCCCATCACCAGCAGCAGGTTGCCCAGGATCGAGCCGGTGATGGACGCCCGCACCAGTTCCACCAGCCCTTCGCGCAGGGCGAAGATGGTGATGATGAGCTCAGCGGCATTGCCCAGCGTGGCGTTGAGCAGCCCGCCAACCTTCGTGCCGGTATGCACGGCCAGCTCTTCGGTGGCCTCGCCGATCAGCCTGGCCAGCGGGATGACGGCCAGGGCGGCCAGGCCGAAGATCAGCGCCGGTTCGCCGCCGCTGATTTCAGTGATCAGGGCGATCGGGACGAACAGCAGCAGCAGATTGAGCGGTTTGATCGGCAGTCGGGGCATCGGGGTATCGCCGTTCCCGTGGCAGGCGCGGGGCGCGGCGTCAGTGCTGCGCCCAGAAATCCAGTATATCCTGAACGAACGCCCCGGCAACCAGCGGCAGCAGCATGAACACGTGCCCACCCGGATAGCTCTTGAGCTGCGCGCCGGGGATGCCGGCGGCGATCTCCTGCTGGTAATGGGGCGGCACTAAGAAATCGTCTGGGCTGCTGACCACCAGCGTCGGCGCGCGAATCTCGTGGAGCCGGGGGCGCAGGTCATACTGCTCCAGCGCCGCCGCCTGCAGATCATAGCCGTCGCGGGACTGCTCAAACGGATCGGGCGGGGCGTCAACCCACTTCGCGATGAAATCTGGGTGCTGGAACATCGCCTCGCTGAGCAGGTGCAGGGCGCTGACGCGGTTGATGAATTCGCGCGGGACGCCGCGGTCGCGCATCAACCTGGTGGTTTCGAGGGCGAAGGCGGTGCGGCTGGGTTTGGTGGCATGAGCCGCCGATACCGCCGACACCAGCGACCGCACCCGCTGCGGGTGGCGCAGCGCCAGCGTCATGGCGATGCAGCCGCCCATCGAGATGCCGATCACATGCGCCGGCTCCAACTGGCGCGCTTCGGCGACGGCGGCGATGTCGTCGGCCATATCGTCAATGGTGGCCTGCGCGCCCGGCGGGGCGACCGTCTGGCCGCTGCCGCGGTTATCCACCGCCAGCACGGTGAAGCGTTCCGCCAGCAAAGCGCGGAAGGCCTGGCTGAGGACGTCGTTGCTGTGCGCGCCAAAGCCGCTGATGTAGATGACCGGCGGGCCGCTCCCCTCTAGTTCGTAATGCAGCCGGACATCGCCGCGTGTGAATGTGGGCATGAACACAACCCTCCTTGTCGAAGCTGGCCGATGGGTGCTGAGTCTCGCCGCATTATAACGCGGTTGTCCGGCCGGCGGCGCAGCGCTTCTCAAACTCGTCTATCATCTGCTGCGGCTGCGTCAGGCTTGACAGGCGGGAGCGGTTCGATTAAGCTCATGCCAACTGCATACAGGCTCATCCAGAGCGGTGGAGGGAACGGCCCGATGAAACCGCAGCAGCCCCCGAAGCGTCGGGACGGTGCTAAATCCGGCAGGGAAACCTGGAAGATGAGCGCGAGTCAATCAATGCCGCTGGTCGCGCTCCTTCCGTCTGTTCGAAGGGGCGTTTTCGTTTTGACTGCGCTTGCAAGCCTGTGCAGCATCGCCGTCCGGTCATTCGTGGAGATTGCCCACTCATGACGAACCGCCGCAACCTAACCTACACGAACCGCCGCTATCTGGACGCCATCGCCGATCACGTGGTCGTCTTTGACGGCGCGATGGGCACGAGCATCCAGCGTTTTAACTTGACCGCGGCGGATTTCGGCGGCGAGCAGTACAACGGCTGCAACGATTACCTGGTCATCACCCGCCCGGACGTCATCGAGCAGATCCACGCCTCGTTCCTGAGCGTGGGCAGCGAGGCGGTGGAGACCAACACTTTCCGCAGCAACCGGCTGACGCTGGCCGAGTACGGCCTGCAGGATCACGTGCTGGAGATCAACCGGGCGGCGGCGGCGCTGGCGCGCCGGGTGTGCGACCGCTTCGCCGCGGAGACGGGCATCCCCCGCTTCGTGGCCGGCAGCATCGGACCGTCTGGCAAGCTGCCCAGCGGCAGCGACCCCGACCTGAGCAATATCACCTTCGACGAGCTGGCCGCCGTCTTCTACGAGCAGGCGCAGGGGCTGGTAGAGGGCGGCTGTGACCTGCTGCTGGTGGAGACCAGCCAGGATATTCTGGAAGTCAAAGCCGCGGTGGTGGGCATCAACCGCTACTTCGCCGACGCCGGCGTGCGCGTGCCGCTGCAAGTGCAGGTCACGCTGGATACCTCCGGCCGGATGCTGTTCGGAACCGACATCGCCGGGGCGCTGGCCACGCTGGAGGCGCTGCCGATTGACGTGATCGGCATGAACTGCTCGACCGGGCCGGAGTACATGCGCGCGCCCATCCAATATCTGGTCGAACGCAGCACGCTGCCGATCAGCGTAATGCCCAACGCCGGCCTGCCGATCAACGTGGATGGCGAGGCGGTCTACCCGATGGAGCCAGAGCCGTTCAGCGATATGGTGGCCGAGTTCGTCCGCTGGGGGGTGAACGTGGTCGGCGGCTGCTGCGGCACGCGCCCAGAACATCTCGACCAGCTTTACCGCAAGGTGCATGGGCAGGCGTATGCGGAATATCTGGCAGCGCGCCGCCAGCGGGCGCAGACCGCCCCGCTGCGAGTCGCCCCGCGCGACCGATCGCCAGTGCACGAGCCGGTCGCCTCCAGCGGCATGACCGCCACGCCCATGATCCAGAACCCCGGCCCGACGCTGATCGGCGAGCGCGTCAACAGTCAGGGCAGCCGCAAGGTCAAGCAGCTCCTGCTGGCTGAGGACTACGACAGCATCGTGCAGATCGCCGTCCAGCAGGTGGAAGCCGGGGCGCACATGCTGGATGTGTGCGTGGCGCTCACCGAACGGAGCGACGAGCGCGAGCAGATGCAGGCGCTGGTCAAGAAGCTGTCGCAGGCCGTGTCTGTCCCGCTGATCTTCGACACCACCGAGGCCGACGTGGCCGAGGCGGCGCTGGCGCTGTACCCCGGCCGAGGCATCATCAACGGCAACAATCTGGAGAACGGCCGCGAGCGCATCGACCGCATCCTGCCCATCGCCCGCAAATACGGCGCGGCGGTGCTGTCCATGACCATCGACGAAGAGGGCATGGCCCACACCCGCGACAAGAAGCTGGCTATCGCCCGCCGCATCACCGACATCGCCGTCAACGAGTACGGCCTAGCGCCGGAAGACCTGATTTTCGACACGCTCACCTTTCCGCTGACCACCGGCCAGGAAGAGCTGCGCAACGACGCCGTCGAGACCATCGAGGCCATCCGCCTGATCAAGCAGCACATCCCCGGCGTGCTGACCGCCTTGGGTGTCAGCAACGTCAGCTTTGGCGTGACGCCGGCGGCGCGCGGCGTGCTCAACAGCGTCTTCCTGTACCACGCGGTACAGGCCGGCCTAGACATGGCCATCGTCAACCCGGCGCACATCACGCCCTACGCCGAGATTCCGGAGGAGCAGCGCAAGCTGGCCGACGACCTGATCTTCAACACCGACCCCGACGCCCTGCCGCGCTTCATCCAGTACTTCGAACGGCACCAGGTGCAGGCCGCCGCCCACGTCGTGGAAGACCCGACCGCCGGCATGACCAGCGAGCAGGCGCTCCACTGGCAGATCGTCCATCGCAAGAAAGACGGCGTGGAGGCGCTGATTGACGACTGCCTGACGCGCCAGGACGCGGTCGGCGTGCTGAACAACGTGCTGCTGCCGGCCATGAAAGAAGTGGGCGACAAATTCGGCGCGGGCGAGCTGATCCTGCCGTTCGTGCTGCAAAGCGCCGAGGTGATGAAGAAGGCGGTCGCCTATTTGGAGACGTTCATGGATCGCGTCGAGGGCGCGTCCAAAGGCGTGGTGGTGCTGGCCACTGTTTACGGCGACGTGCACGACATCGGCAAGAATCTGGTCAAGACCATCCTGAGCAACAACGGCTACACCGTGTATGACTTGGGCAAGCAGGTCCCGGCTAACACCATCATCGAGAAGGCGCAGGAATACCGCGCCGACGCCATCGGCCTGAGCGCGCTGCTGGTCAGCACCTCCAAACAGATGCCGCTGATCGTCAATGAGCTGGCGCGGCGCGAGCTGTCGTTCCCGGTGCTGGTGGGCGGCGCCGCCATCAACCGCAAGTTCGGGCGGCGCATCCTGTTCCTGGAGGACACCGGCGAGCCGTATGCGCCGGGCGTGTTCTACTGCAAGGACGCCTTTGAAGGGCTGGCGGTGATGGACAAGCTGACCAACCCGCTGGAGCGCGGCGACTTCGTCGGCCAGATCATCGCCGAAGCCTACGAAGAGCTGGGCAAGCCCGTCCCCCCGCGCCGCCGCGAAGCGCCCCGCGCCGCCAGCGCGGTGCGGCCGGCGCCGGCCATCCCGCGCCCGCCCTTC
>CALAJK010000091.1 GCA_937922795.1 uncultured Anaerolineae bacterium | reverse complement strand
AAGCCATAAGCGGCGAACAAACGCTTGACGAAGGGGGGTAAATCTCCGTGTTCCTCAAGGTGCCGCTCTAAAATGGCATGGGTCGCCAGGAGATCGAGCACACGCGGTAAGCCGCGGGTCAAGATCAGTTTGCCCGGCGGTCGGTTCGCCCGCGGCTCCCAGCCCCCCAAATGCGCCAGCAAGCGGACTTGCCAGTGGTCGAGGGTCAAGCCGAGATGAAACAGGAAACCCGCGGCCACCCACGCGCAGGCCACCAGCGTACGGACGGCTTCGAACGCCAGCATCCGCACCGGCTCCGCGCCGAAACAGGTCTTGACGAATTTGAAGGTGTCCTCGACTGACCAGCGGCGGCGGTAGAAGCGGAAGCTGCGCAGCGCGCTGGCGGCATCGCCCACTGACCAAGGCGATCGCTTCTTCGCGCAGCACCGCCGTCAGGCTGTCGGCGTCCGACCGACTGCGTCCCGTACTCTCCCCGGTTGCCATCCGCCGCACCCGTTTCTCAGCCCGCTGGCTGCTGGCCAGTTTGGGGGGAAAAACGGGCAATCCGCGAGGCGCACAGACTGTCGCTGCCGATAATTCCCCGGATGATCTCGGCAAACGTCGTTTTCGTGCGCTGGTCTCCCATCAGCGTGTCAAAGGTCGCTAAATACACCTGATTATTGATCCCATGCTTCACTGCGTAGTGCCATGGCTCACCCTCCTCTTGCCTGGCTCCTCCTGATTATAGCTTGTCAACCCTGTTATGTCCGGTTCTCAAAAATTCCTGCTTGACAAATCCGGTCGGAATCGCATACGCTATGAAAAACAAATGTGAATGAACAATTGTGAATCTTTCGGATGACTATGTCGCGCGTCTGATCGAGATTGCGCGAGCCTACTACTACGATAACGCGACCCAAGCCGATATCGCGCGGATGTTCAACCTCTCGCGGAGCATGGTCTCTCGCGATCTGTCGCTGGCACGTGAGCTCGGCATCGTCGAGATCTCCATCAAAGATCCGCGCCAGCGAGCTCCGAGCCTGCGTGAACGTCTGCTCGCCCAATTTCCTCGTCTGCATGATGCTGTCATCGCCCCTACTTTCAGCGGTGAGCCCGAAGCGGTGCGCGCGACGTTAGGGCGTTTCGCGGCCAACTACTTGCTGAATATTTTGAAGCCGAATCAGCGCCTGGTGCTGGGTTGCGGGCGCACGCTGCGGGCGATGATTGATGCACTGCCCACCAAGCGGCTGCCGAATGTCGAAGTTGTGCAGGCGATGGGCAATATCGGCCATGAAGCGCATGGCATCGACTACAACGAGATCGCGCGGCAGGCTGCCGCTGCCCTAGGTGGCCGGGTCTATTATCTGAGCGCTCCCGCAATCCTCGGCGCGCGAGCGGGAACCGCCAGAGATTTCATCGAGGCCAATCCTACCCTCAGCCATGCGCTGCATCTAACGCGGACAGCCGATGTCATCGTTGTGGGTTTAGGCTCGCTGGAGAGCGATCAACTGTACGCCCAGGCAGGATTGATCGGTACAGATGAGTTAGAAGCCCTCCGCGGCGTGGCAGTTGGAGATATTTGTGGGCGCTTTTTTAACCTAGAAGGCCGTGCAGTATTCACCTCATTTGACGAACGTGTTGTAGGGGTGGAGCTGCAAGATCTGAAAAATGCCGCCGTCTCGATCGGTGTAGCGGGCGGCGCTGACAAAGTCGAGCCGTTGATCGGCGCGCTGTGCGGCGAGTACATCAACGTGCTCATCAGTGATGAACGAACGGTTGAAAGCATGCTGAATTGGAAGAGAGGGGGCTGATAAGCAACAGCAAGCAGCGCTTCAACGCATAGTAAAAAGCACGCCGTGGTAATGAGCCAATTGTTTGAGGAGAAGATCTCATGAAACTCGTCAGATTGTTTTTGAGTGTCTTGCTGGTCGCTCTGTTGTTCGCCGCTGTTTGGTCTCTGTCGGCTCAGGAAGCAGAAGAGACCCCTGAGCCGGAAGCGATGGTTTTGGGGACGGAAGAAGATATCGAGCCTACGGAAGAGGAGATCGCGGCGGCAGTTGAGGCGCTGGGCGAAGATGGTTTCATCGGCGTCATCGCCTGCACCTATCAAACTGAGTGGCACTCGACCGTTGCCGAAAGCGCTGAGAAGTACGCCACTGAGCTGGGACTGCGCGTGCGCACATTTGACTCCGAGATCAACGTGGATCGGCAGATCACAGGCATCGAGAGCTTTGTCAATGATGGCGCCAGCGTCATCGTCATCTGTTTATTCGATCCTCCCAGCGTGCTTGCAGCCCTAGAAGATGCAGCGCAGGCCGGTGTCCAGATCGTGCAGTATGCCGGTCGGCAGCTAGCCGATCTGGGCGGCGTGACGATCAGCGTCGAAGACCGGGATATGGGGCTGAAGGCCGGCGAATACGCTGCCAAACTGATCAACGAAGAGTTGGGGGGCAAGGCCAACGTGGCGATCCTGGATTATCCTGATATCGCCAACGTGGTCGTGAGGGCGAATGCCATTCGTGAGGCGATCGAAGCCGGCGCTCCCGACGCCGTCATCGTCGGGAACTATCTCGGCGGAACCCCTGATTTCGGCCTGACCTCGATGGAAACGGTGCTCATTGAACATCCAGAGGTGAACGTGGTGGTCAGTATCAATGACGCTGGGGCTTTGGGCGCGCTTCAGGCGATTGAGAATGCCGGGCGCGATGACATCCTCATCGTCGGGATCGACGCCGAGACCCAGGCTGTCGAGCTGATCAAACAGGGCACGATGTATCGCGGGACGGTGGATACTTCTCCCGCGCGGACGGGGGAACTCACCATCAATGCTGCTGTGAAACTCCTGGCAGGGGCGGATTTCCCGCGCAATATCGCGGTTCCGGTCACTTTGGTCACCCGCGAAACCCTGAGCGAGTAGCGTTTTCTGATCTCTAGGGGAGGGGTATTGATCGCCCCTCCCTGATTGCTCTCGGTGACCATCTCTTTGGATAATCTTGGAGCCAGCATGATTAAGTCGCAATCTAGCCCAGGTCAATCGTTGTGGTCTGAGCGCCGGCGCGATCTCATCAAATTCTTGGGCGAACAAGGCTTTATCCTGATCTTCATTTTGTGGGCTATCTACCTGACATTCAACACCAAAAATTTCGCCACAGTTGAAAATATCCTGACGATTCTGCGACAGGCGACAATTGTGGGCATTGCCGCCATTGGGGCGCACTTCGTCATCTTGATGGGACTGCTTGACCTGTCGATTGCGGCAGTGATCAGTCTGGCAGGGGTCGTGATGGCCAGCCTGATGATCGCTCAGGGGGTCACACCACTGGTTGCTGGGCTGATTGCGCTGGGTCTAGGCGCTTTGGTGGGGCTGGTGAATGGGTTGATCATCACCAAGCTGCGCATTAATTCGATCATCGCCACGCTGGGCACTTCGAGCATTCTCACTGGCATCGCTTTCACCATCACGCAGGGCAAAACGATTTTCGGGGAGCGCGGGAATAATCCGATCGATGCGATCCTCTTTCTATCGCGCGGGCGCGTTTTTGAGATTATTCCCGTTCCCGTCGTCATCTTGTTCGCGTTCTACGTGGTGGCGTATTTCGTGCTTCAGCGCACGTTATACGGCGCCCGGGTTTATGCCGTCGGCAACAATGAGCGCGCTGCCTGGCTTTCCGGGGTTAATGTCGACAGCATCCGAATTGTCACGTACATGCTGTCAGGAACTTTGGGCGGCTTTGCCGCCATCATGCAGGTCGCCCGGCAGGGGACAGCGACTGCCGGCATGGGGGCAGACTTTCTTTTCCCGATCCTAACCGCGGTGGTGTTAGGCGGCGCCAGCCTGACCGGCGGTCGTGGGCGCATCTTCAGCACCCTTGCAGCGGTCATTTTTCTGACATCGATCACGAACGGCATGATTTTGCTGGGCGTCAGCATTTATACCCAGAATATCGTTTCCGGCGTGATTTTGATTGTGGCGCTCTCGCTGGATCGTCTGCGGCTGCGGGAACGAGCATGAGTTTTCTGACGATCAATCAACTGTGCAAATCCTATCCTGGGGTGCAGGCGCTGAAGAATGTGTCATTTGCGATCCAGGCTGGCCATGTGCACGCGCTGGTGGGCGAGAATGGCGCGGGCAAGAGCACGCTGATCAAAATTCTGGCGGGCGCTGTGCATCCTGACTCCGGCGATATGGTGTTAGAGGGGCGGCGCTACAGCCCGCGTTCGCCCAAGGAAGCGCTCGAAGCTGGCGTGTCCACCATCTACCAGGCGTTCAATCTGATGCCGGACCGGAGCATCGCCTACAATGTGCTGGTGGGGCGCGAGATCCGCAATCGCCTCGGCTTGCTCGATATCGAGGCCATGCATGCACAAACGAAAGCGGTCTTGGCGCGTCTGTATGCGGGACACCTGTCCCCCGCCCAGACGGTTGACAGCCTCAAAGTCGGTGAAAAACAGATCGTCGAGATCGCCAAGTCCCTGATCAACCAGAGCCGCCTCTTGATCATGGATGAGCCGACATCAGCCCTCAACCAGATGGAGACGCTCGCTCTCTTCGAGGTGATACGCAGCTTGCGCGCTCAGGGAGTCACGATCCTGTATGTATCGCATCGGCTGGATGAGATCTTCGAGCTGGCGGATACGGTGACGGTCATGCGGGATGGGGCGCATATCGCCACCCAACCCATCGCTGAAATGACCCGTGACCGGCTGATTGAGCAGATGATCGGGCGCAAATTGGAATCGGTTTTCCCGCCCCGAACTAAGCCGGCTGTCCACGAACCCCTGCTGATCGCCCAAGGTTTGACTGCGGCTCGGCGCTTGCAAGACATCACGTTCACCTTGCATCGCGGTGAAGTGTTGGCGGTGGCTGGTCTTTCGGGGAGCGGCAAAACCGAGCTGGCGCGGGCGATCTACGGCGATCTGCATCTTGACAGCGGTGTTCTGCTGCTGGGGGGACAGATCTATCATCCCTCGCCAGCGGCTGCGGTTCGCAAACGCCTGGGCTACCTGGCAGAAGATCGTAAAACTGAAGGCATCTTTCAAGAGATGTCCGTGCGTCGCAACATCAGCATTTGCGTGCTGGATCGTTGTGCCAGCCGTATCGGCTGGCTGAACTTTGCGTGCGAGCGTCAAATCGCTGAGCGGCAGATCCGCCACTTCGACATCCGAACGCCTCACATGGATCAGGATGTGATCAACCTCAGCGGCGGCAACCAGCAGAAAGTGGCGTTGGCGAAATGCCTGAGCATCGAACCTGAAATCTTGATCCTGGTTGAGCCGACACAGGGCATTGATGTAGGCGTGAAGTTCGAGATCTATCAGTTCATCGCCGATCAGGTGGCCACCGGCTGCGCCGTTTTGTTGATCTCATCGGAAATTACAGAGATTCTAGGCCTTTCGCATCGGGTTCTGGTGATGCGTGATGGGCGGATCGTCGCGGAGCTGGAGACCGACTCGACCACACAAGAGGAGATTTTGCGCTACGCCATCGGCGAAGCCAAACTCTCAGAAGCTGTTCATTGACCGTCAATCAATCGGTTGCCATCATCAACTTAGGGAGCGCTGTGCATGACGAACGATTACAAAAGAGAAGCAGGAAAACGGATCAAGAGCTGGGGCATTGAAGGCGATGTCCGGAAGCACATCGAAGGCACAGCAGAGTATCCGATTATGTACCGGGCGTTGGGGACGGAGCCGCGCACGGAGCATCCTTTCAACCTTTACTATGACATCAAAAGTCAGGGAAAAGCGCTGCGTGAGACGTTCGAGCTGAACCGCGACGTTGTGCCGAGAATTGCCCGGACTCTGGTCGAAAAAGGATTCACGGGCATGGTGGGTCATGGTTTAGGGACGTCGCAGTTTGTCGCCCAGGCGGCCGCCGGCGCGTTCTGGACGTATGCCGGTTGGGATGCGCGCGATCTCGATTCGTTGGAGTATGTGCGTTTTGGGCATCCCATCGACTTCAAACGCACGGCGTTCTTCTCCTACTCTGGCAGCGGCAGCACGGTTGACAGCAATCGCGCCGCCGCCAAAGCCAAGGAATTGGGCGCTTTTCAGGTGGCTTTTACGAGCATCGCTGGCAGTCCTATCACCCAGAAGTGTGATGAAAGCATCGTGTGTGCTGGCGGTTTCGACACCGGCGGCTCAGACACTTTCCATTACACAACGCGGTTGAGCGTCTCGATCTGGCTGGCGTTAGAGATTGGCGCGCTCACCCGTCCAGATGCTTTGAATTGGGATGATCTGCGCGCGCGCCTGTTCGCCACGGCCGACAAGATGGATGCGATGTTCGATTGGGTGAGCAAACGCGCCGAGCTGCTGGCGCGGCGCTATCGCAATGTGCGCAGCATCATCGTGGTTGGCAGCGGACCTAATGAAGGCACGGCCGAGGAGATCGCGCTCAAGTATGATGAGATGAGCCACATTCCAACCAAAGGGATGTGCCCAGGCCGGCATTTGCATGGCGCTCTAGGTCTTACACAGCCCGACATTCTGACCATCGTGATTGCGCCGCTGGAAGACCCCGCTTACAAAGAACTGCGCGATATCGCGCAGGCCACCTATATGCTCAAGTCGCCCTCGATCGCGCTGATCAGCGAGCAGGATGAGGAGGTGGCGGAACAGGTAGATGATGTCTTTCGTCTGCCCGAAACGGATCCGAACCTGTTCGCTATCCTCGCCATTCTGCCGGGGCAGCTATTACCCTACTGGGGTGCGGTCGCTCAGGGCGATATCAACCCGGATACGCAGCGCGCCAATATCGCCCGTCATGCGAAAGTGTGGAACTGGCTGTTTCCGAAGGACACCCATTAAACGAACCGTGTCGTCAAAGCGGCGCATAGCGCACATTCGAGGCAGCGGGTGCGAACGCTGGCTTTGCGCTCGGCCATTGTGTGGGGGCGTATCCGCCGCGGCGGGAAATTCGGAAAAGCACACGGGATCAGCCAGCGGCTCACAGCGATTTAGGATGGGGGCGGCGATGGTTGGCCAGCATTTCTCGGAAGGTGATCGTGTCCAAGGATGTGTCAGTCGTCGGACCGTTGAATATTGACCTGCTGATCACGGGCGATGGGCCGCCTAATTGGGAAGCGCTCCCGACCTGGGACGGCCCAGCCGACATTGAGATGACCGCCGCTGGTTCAGTCGGCTACATGGTGCAGAACCTGGCGAAGTTAGGCCTCAATGTCTGCGTAAGTTCCTGCTTGCCCGATGATCCTCTGGGCGTGTTCATCAAAGACGCGCTGAAGCGGGTGGGTGTAGATGCCAGTCTCATCCGTATGGAGCCGGGCACGATCGGCGGAATCGGCGTCTACATGCTGTTGTTCGGCAGCCGCAAACGACCGTTGGTGTATCGGCTGCCTACGCATGAACTATGGCCTTCCACTTTTAATGCTTCCGAGATGGCATATCTGCTTGATACGCGGATCCTCCACTGCGGCGGCTATCTGCATTACCGGCAGGCGTGGCACAGCGGGACGCGCGATCTCTTCAAGGCGGCCAAACAGCGCGGCGTCTATACGTCCATGGATCCTCAATTTCCGTTGTTCCCGATGGAACCCCCCTGGATCGTCGCCTTAGAAGATATCCTTCCTTATATTGATCTCTTGTTCGTTGACGAAACGGAAGCTCGCAGGATCACCGGTCAGCAGGACATTGACGGTGCGGCGGCGACGCTGCGCGCCGCTGGAGTGCAGACGGTAATTGTCAAGCAGGGCGCTGAGGGCTCAACCGTCTATCATGTGGACGGTCAGCATCATCAGGAAGCCATTGTGATGGGCGAACTGGTGGATACGATTGGGGCGGGCGACACGTTCGATGCGGGTGTGCTTTACGGCCGGCTTCAAAATTGGTCATGGGAACGCTGCTTGCTCTTCGCCAGCATCGCCGCCGGCTTCACTGTTACTGGGGTAGGGGGCACGCAGTGTATGCCTGATTTACAGACCATGCTGCAAGAGCTGAACCGTAGGTCAGCAGGAGAAAGCCAGTGATGGCCGCGCATGACCGTTGGTTGGAGATGGATCTGACTTACTTCGATCCTGATGAGGAGCTGTTGCCTCAGATACGCGGGTTGTGGCAGCGTATTGCGCCGCTGCTTCAGTCGGTTCAGGGGGACTATGGCATCTTCTTCAACGTGGGCTGGCTGATTGATCTGGTCACCGAATGGACAGGCCGGCCGGACCAAAAGCTTCCGACCCTAAGCCGGCGTACAGCCAAGTGGGCAGCTCACACCTACCAAGACCTTGCCGATTTTGTGCGGCAGGTGCGGGCAGCAGCCGTTGAGCACGGCCTGGAGCGTCTGAAGATCGGCGTGTTGTTCGTCGGTTGGGCGCATGTGGTATGGCCTCCAGAGCTCAAGATTTATGACTTCGACTCAGCCTGGTACGCGCGCCATCCTGAGCTGTATGCGCCGCCGCGCTCGTTCATCAACATGCCCGATCTGCACCCCATCCGTCGTCTGCGCGCCGACGATTATCCGTATGCGGCGTTCCCCGACGGCCTGCAGGATGGGACATACTTCCCTCAGTTCTTCGGGGCGCAGTGGGCGCATCTGTCCGACTTCCTTAACTTAGATGCTCTGCATCTGCGGGATGGTTTCAACGGGCCAATGATCTACACGCGCAATGGCCCGTTTGGCGCTGCCGCGCCGTCTGATCCTCAGGTCGTTGAGGCTTTCAGCCAATCGGTGCGCGATCTGTTTCGGCACGTCAAGCTCAACGCGCCGGATAAATGGCTCTTTGGCTATTCCAGCGCCATCAGCCCGGTTGCCGACTGGCGCGTCGGCTGTGTCGACTTTGAGGCGCTGGTGGCCGACGGCTACATTGATGCCTGGGTCGAACAGACCTGGGGCGGCGCTTGGCAGGACTGGTGGCATCAGCTCTGGAAAGGCTGGACATTCCAACTGGCGAACCTGCTCACGCGCGGCGCGATGATCGCTCGCGCAAATCAACTGCGTCAAACGCCCTGCCGTTTCTATAATTTGATCGAAACCTGGGACGGTTGGGAACCCTGGGATACTGTGCATCAAGTGCCGCATAAATTGCGCTGGGCGATGTGGGCCTATTCACACGCGGCGGTGCTGATGCCCGACGGCATCCGCGTACCTGATGGCAGCTATATCTCGTGGATGAACAACGGTGACGGCCTGCTCTTGAGCGCTGAAGATATAGCATATGTGAATCAACATCTCAATCAAGCGCAGGCGAGCGCCGCGCAGCTTGAAGCTGTGTATGGCGCAACGCTGGTGTATAACCGTTCGGCGATGGAGTGGCTCAGCGCGCATCATCCGGACTGGAACGTCAGCGAATGGCTGGATGACCAGTCCGCCATGCTGATGAAATGGGGCATCCCGGCTTTGAGCATCACCCGGACTGAATGGCTGGCCGATGCGCCGATCCGCCAGAATGCGCTGCTGGCGAGCGTGCCCAAGCCGCTCGACCAAACGGCGCGGACGGCGCTCGTGAACCATCCGGCCCCGGTCATGGTCATCGGGCGGGCGGATATGGTCGATGAGGCGGTTCAAGCTGTGCTGGGCATTCGTCCCACAGATGATCTGATTCCGGCAGGATTTCATGTCGCTGCTGGCTTAGACGAGCAAACGCCGCCGTATGACCGTCCCTATCTCCCGCCGCACGCTGCCATCGAGGTGGATGATGCGGTGATCGTGCACTACGGCCATAAGCGCGCGCCGCTGCTCACGCAGCGCGGCGATCGGTGCTACTGGCAGCCGCCCGACTGGTCAGAACCTTTCAACCCCTTTCTGCCCAAATACCAGCTCGGCAGCACTTATCCACACTACGCCGCGGCGCGCCTGCTGCAGCAGGCGATGCAGCAAGCCGACCTCAGCTATGTGGACGTGCCAGCCCGACCACAGACGATCGCCTTTCATCTGTGGCGCAGCGGCGGGCGGATATATGTGCTGCTGGGCAATTTGGAGACCGGCGAATTGGGCGATTCGCGCGCCGCGCGCGCCGTCAGGCTGCATCTCAGCCGGTTGCAGCTTGGCTTGGCGTCCGAGCCGCTGTGTCTGAAGCGTATTGATATACCCGACGAAATCCTCTCACCTGTGGGTCAAGATGACAAATGGTTCATCTTTGCCGTCTCGCTGCCGCCGGAGGGGTGCGCCGTCTACGCGCTGGCTTGAGACGATCGAGCCTTCACGACTCGGCGTCATCTTCAAGCTGCAAGCCCGCTTCCGGCGTGTAGGGCGCGTCGGCCAAGAAGAGGCGTTTATGCCTGTCGGCGGGCCAGGCGGCTCCTCGCTGTTCGAGCATCTTGTACTGTCGCCAACTGAGCGATACGGTGAGCGCCGCCGCTTCGATGGGATTTTCCTCAGCCAGACTGTGGTATTCGTCTTCCAAGCTCAGCGGCAGCACGGCGCATTCATCGATCAGCGCACGAAAGTTGGCCTCCAGACCCGAGTCGGCGGACTCGAACGCGTGAAGCGGCGCGATGACATAGCGCTCGAAACTGTCCCAGGCTTCGCGCCAGCGCGCGCGCCAGGCGTCCGCGTCTGCGTAGACTGCGGCCAGCCAGGCGTCGATGGCCGCCTCGGCGACGACTTGGCCGCTGTTGGCGCGTAAGACCTCTAGGCTGCGTTCCACGAGCGCCGGATCGTAGACCGGGAAATGGTCATCGCGGCCGGTTGGCCGGTCGAAGATCGTGACCGGCGACAGATCATCACGCTGCTGCCAGCGGTTGATGCGCCCGAAGCGCTGCAGCAGCGCGTCGAGCGGGGCCGGGTCGCTGTACAGTGCATCCAAGCTGATGTCCAAGCTGACCTCGACGACTTGGGTGGCGACGACGATCGGGTAGGGTGGAAGCAGGCGCTGGCGGCCAAAGCGCCTGACCAGCTCGGCTTCATGGCGGGCGCGATCGCGATCGTTGAAACGGCCATGCAGCAGCAGCACCGAGCAGCCCAGCGCGCGCAGACGGTCGGCGGCGGCGCGTGCTCGGCGCACCGTATTGGTCACCACCAGCGTGGCTTGCTCGTGCGATGCAGCCGCGATCTCCGGCAGGGCATCGAACAGATCGCCAGCGCGTACGTACAATCGATGGCGAGTGAAACGGTTCAAGGTGGCTGGGTCGGCGCGGATGACGGGCAGATCGCCCAGCGCCTCAGCGATGGCCTCGGCCACAACCGGCGGCAGCGTGGCCGTCATGATCAACAAGCGCAGATCGAAGCGCCGCTGCAGCAGGGACAGCAGCCCTAGGATCAGGGCTAGGCGCTCCGGCGCATAGGCATGAATCTCATCGACTACCAGCGCCGCATCCTGGCAGTCAGCCAGCAGCGCTTCGAAACCCTTGATCTGGTACGCCGTTCGCAGCAGATGATAAGGGCTGAAAATCCGCACCGGTTGATCCATCAAGCGCGAAAGATTCAAGGCGGCGCGCGCCTGGGCCAGCGCGTCTTTGGCATCGCGGTTATCATCCAGCAGTTGATAATACAGCGCGGCCAGCGCGCGCCCATGCTGTAGACCGACGCGCGGCGTGATCTGTTCCAGCCGGGTTTTCATCGCGTTCATGCTGACGCGGTAGGGCAGCATGTAGAACAGGCGCGGCCGCGGCCACGCCTGAGCCCACAGCAGCGCCGCTTCGGTCTTGCCAGAGCCAGTCGGCGCGACCAGCACGGCTGAGCCTGCGGCGTGGCTGGCGGCAGCTTGTTGGTGGGGGTAGGGTTGTTTGTCCAGCGCGGCGCTGAGCTGAGCTGCGTCCAGCGTCATGCCGGTTGGGGCGGGCATTTGGGCGGCCGCTCGATGATCGGCTTGGAGCATGTAGCCGCGCAGCAGCACCGCCTCGGCAAAATCAGGATGGTTCACTCCCTGCTTTTGGAGCGCCCTCAGCCAGCCTTCAAACTCGTCCAGCGCGGCGTAGATGACATCGGCAGATGGCGCCGTGAATGGCGCCAGGGGCAGTCCTTGATCGCGCAGCCAGTCATACCAAGCCCGAACGTCATCTGGGGCGAGTTCAGCGATGAGCTTCTCAACCCGTCCAGTGCCGGGGTGATAATGCTCAAGGATCAAGCTCGCATCTCGGTGGTGGGTGGTAATAGCGGCGATGATCGGCAGACGATCCGCCTCATCGGCGATCATCCAGGCGGTGAAAGCCAGCGACAGCACCTCATGTCTCAGCCCCCAGCGATCTTTGGGGGACGCTAGGCCACGCTGGAACGCGCGCGCCAGCTTGCCGGAGTCGTGCAGGTACGCCGCCCAGCGCAGCCGCGGCCACAGGCGCGGATACTGTGGCAGCGGCCGCAGCCGGGCGAGATGATCCACCTGCGCGACCACTTTCAGGGTGTGCGCGGTCAGCGTCTCTTTGGGGCGCGCTAAAAGGCGCTGGAGATGCGTCATGCGTTCAGTTCAAGCCAGATCACCGCGCGCGGCAGGCCGCGCCACTGCGGGGCAGTAGGGTCAACCCAAGCTTCAGCGTCCCACGTTTGAGGGACGCGAACGGCAGCATAGTCGCCCCAGCGCGTGTAGCGTTCTGGCGAGATCCACACCGGCAGCCGCAGCGCGCTGTAGCTGCCCAGTTCTCTGGCGAGGTTCAGCGGCATGAGGGTGTGCTCGATGTAGCTGGAGCGCGCGCGCTCCAGTTGGACGACGCTGACCTCGCGATACGTCATCAAATCTTGTGAGCGCCCCAGCGTCACCACGTAGCGCGGGCGGCGGAAGGCTTCCGCCCACTCCGGCCGATCCAGATACAGGGTGACCTGGGGTTTGAACAGCAGCTCGCGCTTGAACGGCGAAAGTTTGACCTCTTTGCTGCTGACCAGATGTGTATGCTCATAGTCGCGGAAGCGGCTGGCGTAGGTGAAGTGCAGCGCCAGCCGGAACGACTCGGGCGGCACGAGTTCGCCCAACGTGCTGCACACATGCCCGTACAGCGTGGCTGGCGGCGGGAAATCGAAGGTCGGCTGCACGCCGTGGATGAAGTGTGGGTAGCGGAACGAGGTGACCATCCCCTCGATCCGCACGCGCAGCGCGGCCTGTCCGTTCATTCGAACCATTCCGGATGCGCCTGCACATCTTGCGCCAGCGTGTCGAACGCCACGCGCGGGTGCATCGGCTCGAAGCCGCGCGCCCGAAACAGCTCGTACGCGCCGTCCATGAAACCCTGGCGCAGCCCTAAATACACTGGTGAAGCGAAATCCTCCGCGTAGACCTGCAGCGCCTCGTCGAAAGCGGCGGCGTGCAGCGTGGGTTCAGGCTGAGACTGCAGCAGATAGGCGAAAGGATTGTTGCCGCCGCGCAGCACCGCCATGCAGACGAAGGCCGGGGTGGTATCGGTATAGTGCAGCGACTGTTTAGCGCCGCCCTGCAAGCGCCCCAATGCCCGCAGCAGCGCGGCGACCCGCGTCTGCCGTTCTGGCAGCGGCAACCGGTAGGCGCTGCGTTCGGGCAAATGCTCCAGCCCCATCAGCTTGGCTTCGTCAATCAGCGCCTTGCCCAGGTTGCGGTAGCCGGCTTTGTCGCGGTAGGTGAACGTGCCCACTGCGCTCAAATCGAGCGAGAATTGGCCGACCAGGGCGGCGCGGTAAAATTCGTGTGCGAACACCACACTGTGGCCTTCGGCGCGCGCCATCACGCCGAAGTCCGTGACCGTTTCGGCGGGCGCGGCGCTGACCAGGGTGCTGGTGCGCAGCGGGGCGATGCGGGTGAGCGCGTCGCCTTTTTCCTTTTCCTCGCCGCGTTCAGCCCGCATGTACCCGAACAGATCATCATCCCAGTAGCGCAGCGGGTTGCCTTCGGTGAACGCCTGCTGTTTGGCGCCTTTGCCCCGCAGCACCGGCGAGAGCGGGATGCCGTCATCTAGCGATGCCAGCGTGGCGCGCAGCCAGTAGCGCACCGCCTGGGCGGACACATACGGGTATTCCAGACGGCCGGACTTGATGGCCTTCACCCGTCCGACGTTGTCCTCGCCCTGGCTGTTGTTGAGCGCGGCCGCCGAAGCGTGAATGGCGTATAGACCAGTGATGAAATGCATATGGCTGTCCTTTCTTAGCTGTCCTCTTGGTCTGCGTCGTCGTCGAATAGCGCTTCTTCTGCCGGGACGGCGCGCGCTTCGATCATCAGCAGCGTGATCAGGTCGCGCGCCAGCTTCCAGTCCCAATATTCGCCCTCGCGGTAGGTGAACAGGGCGATGAACTCGTCGAAGGTCACTAATGGCTGGCCGTCGGCGCGGGCGGCGTCGTCGGCGGCGCGCAGCACTACCCGCCGCCATTGGGCGTAGTCGTTGGTGCGGCTGAAATCGTAAAAGAACTTGTTCTTGTAGCGCGCGTAGTCTGCCAGCCGCATCCCGACTTCGCGCAGCCGGGCAATATCGCTCTCTTGCACGTTCATCACCTTTCTCACGTAGATTTCGGCCAATCGCCAACATTTAGTGGGCAGCAAGAACCGGCGCAGAAACCTGATCGCTCCCTCAGGCAGGCGGATGAGCGCCTCGTAGAGCCGGTTGCGGGGCGGGGCGTCGGGGTCTCGCGCTGCCTGGCGCTCATCCCAGTTTCTCGCTACCGCTTTATCCCAGGCCTGGCTCACTTCCGCATACTCTGGGTGTAAGACCTCCTGTAGGAACCGCAGGGCGCAGGCGTCGACACGGTAGATATCGATGAATGGATCAGCGCCGTTGTTGCTGAACGAATAGGCGGTGAGCGAAGTCGGCCGGAGCCGGCGGCGCTCCGCGCGCGCTAGCCAGCTCACCAACTGTTCCGCCAGCCGCGTTTGAGGATAGGGCAGGCCGGGCAGTTTGTCGGCGGCGAGCGTGAGCGCTTGCTGCCAGCGGATGAAATTCTCGCGGGCGAAATCGAGCGTGAGCGCGGGATCATCGCTGTGGACGGCGACCAAGCCCTTGCCCGATTTGAAACAGCCCATCGGCAGCATGTGCAGCGCCAGCGAACACAGCCCGCACACGGGCAGCCCAGCGCGTCCGGCCGGGCTGAAGTTGATGACTGTCCGACCGTTGAGCAGGGGGATGTCTTCGCGGTTGGCGCGATAGGCGGCTGGGCGGTCGCAGAAGCTGCACGGCTCAGCCAGGTGCGGCGTATCTGGCCACCAGCTGTAGAGCACGCGCCGTACATAGTCGCTGCGTGCCTGGTCTTTTTCGACGAAGTAGCCGCTGTTGAGCACCAGCATGCCGCGCGCTAGCCCGCCGAGCGGTTTGCCCGTCACATACTGCCTCTGCAGCCAATCGGCGGCTCGCGTCAGGTCATCGGGCGTCAGCGCTTGCGGCTCTGAGCGCTCGGCGAAGGCAGTGAGCGCCGCGATGCCCACGTCAACCAGTGGGTGTCCGGTGAAATGGTACACGTCAACTCCTTGCACATGAACTTATCGCAGAGTGTAGGGCAGACGGCCGAACAGCACTTAAGGGATCACCCAGAAAGTTTCATTCCACCGTGTTTCAGTCCCCCGAAGGGGGCAGCCGTGGGCTGCAATGCTGCTGCGCAAATCGAATACGCTACAGCTTCACTATAGCACACCTCGTCAAAAAACGCAAATAAGGCCGTTTTCGCGCGTCGGATTCGCGGGCAAAACTGAGCAAAGTCGCACATATGTGCGACTTTTGCGAGAATCGGTTCGCTGCGCGAAAAGGGGGGGGATTCTCGCAAAAAGTTGATAAGAGGCGTCGGAGGTTTTTGGCAGGCTTTGAAAGATCATGATAGCTCAGGTGAGCTGTTTGCGGCTGTTCGAGTGGATTCTTATGAGATGACTTAAGCAGCTGCCGCGGCGGCGACTCTCGCCAACGCCCCGAAAAATGGCCATTCGGCGGCGGTGGCGGATTTTTTAGACGACATCGTTGCAGAAGCGGCGAAACTCGCACACTCGGCATTTGGCGCGCGCTTTTGCCCGCGGCGGCATCTGTTCGGCATGTAGCACCTGGCGAATGCCGGTCAAACCAGCGCGCACGCGCGCGCGCAGGTCGTTCGTGATGGGCACGCGCTCAAGCTGGCGGCGGCCGATGAGCAGGACGTAACCAGCCTCGACATGCGCAGCGAAAGCGGTCTCGATCAGCATGGCGTAAGCGGCGATCTGCCAGGCGAAAGACTCAGTCACCCGGTTTGAGAGCTTGTAGTCCACCGGGTAGTAGACCGGGCCAGGGCCGATCACCAGCTCATCCAACACGCCCACCAGCCCCAGATCGGGGTCGTACAGGCGTAGATTGAAGCGGCGCTCGCCGTCGGGCAGACCGTACATCGTCAGCAGACGGCGCTTGGCGCGGGCGCGCTCCTGCTGATGGGCCTCGTTGCCGGCGTCCATTAAGTAGACGCGCGGGCGCACGTCCGGCCAGCATTTCTCAAAATAGACGACGCGCGGGCAGTGCGCCCAGTTCTTCAGGTCGGTGACAGTGACGGTGTCCAGCGGCAGCGTTTCGGTTTCAAAATGGTGAGTCATCGGTTCGCTCTCGTTCGGCGATGCTGCTGGGAAAGGTGGATACGCCATCGCCAGGGGCGTCATGGCGGTATTCCAACCGGCTGCTCCATTCGCGCCGGTCGATCGGGATGAGCAGGAGCGCGCCGGGCTGG
>CALAJK010000090.1 GCA_937922795.1 uncultured Anaerolineae bacterium | reverse complement strand
TCGCCCCATCTATGGGGCGCAGCTTATGATCGAACTTCCTGCGGGCGCTGGCAAGCCCCAGGAGCTTCATTAAGAAATGACCTGATGGTTTGCTGAAATCGGGTGGCGGATTTAATATTTTAATCCGATGAAGCAGGGTTCGCGAGGAGCGGGTGGGATGGCTTCGACGGCCAGATTGCAAACCAGGGAAAACCGGCGCAGCTTCTTGCTGTCGCTGCCGGCTATCATCTGGATGACGCTGTTCTTCCTAGCGCCAGTGGCGATTGTGGTGGTCGTCAGCTTTTTGACGCGCGGGCGGGGCGGCGTTGGCCAGCTCCCGTTCACGCTGGCCAACTACGCCCGCGTGTTCGATGTCTTCGGCGTCGTCATTCAGAGCTCGCTGTGGATCGCCCTGGTGACGACGGTCATCTGCCTGATCGTTGGTTACCCGCTGGCGTTCTTCATCAGCACGCGCAAAGATCCGCGCTTGCGATCACTGCTGCTGTTCCTCATCATCTTGCCCTTCTGGACGAATTTTCTGGTCCGCACTTACGCCTTGCAGACGATCCTAGGGCGCGAGGGCATCGTCAACAGCGTACTGCAGGCGCTGCGACTGACGGCTGAACCCGTGCCGCTGCTCAACACGCCAGAGGCGGTCATCTTGGGGCTGGTGTACGGCTTCCTGCCGTTCATGGTGCTGCCCATCTACGCTTCGGTAGAGCGCTTTGACTTCCGGTATGTGGAAGCGGCGCATGATCTGGGGGCTAACGACCTGCGCGCTTTCCTGCGAGTGGTGTTCCCGCTGACGCTGCCGGGCGTAGTCGCCGGTTTCATCCTGGTGTTCATCCCCACCATTGGCGCGTTCGTCACGCCGGATTTGCTCGGCGGCACGCGCGGCATCATGATCGGCAATCTGATCCAGCAGCAGTTTCGTGGTTCGGGCAATCAGCCGCTCGGCTCGGCGCTGTCGGTGGTGTTGATGGCCATGGTCATGCTGTCGTTGATCGTCTACCTGTGGCTGCAGAATCGGGAGAAGGGGTGATGGCCGATCAAGCGCTCGTATCTTCTAGGGCGGTCGAGCGGACCGTCGTCGAATTCGATCACGCCAAGATCCAGCGCGATCTGTTGATGCGCCGCGTGGGCCGGATCGGCCTGTATCTCAACCCAGTGTTCGTCTACTTCTTTCTATGGGCGCCCATCGTGGTGCTGATCGTGTTCTCGTTCAACGACGGCGGCTCTGTCTCGACCTGGCAGGGTTTCACCACCCGCTGGTACACTAACATCTTCAACAACACCTTGGCCGCTGGAACCGAAGCGGCGCGGTTTTCGACCGAGCTCATGCTCAATGCCGTCCGCAACAGCCTGATCGTGGGCGTCAGCGCCACCGTCATCTCGACGATCATCGGCACGATGGTAGCGCTGAGTCTGGCGCGCGGCGGCACTTTCCCCGGCAAGAGACTGCTGGATGCTGTCCTGTATCTGCCGGTGGTGATCCCAGAGATCACCCAGGGCATCTCGCTGGCGCTCTTCTTCAAAGTGGTGTTCGATTTCGTCCAGGCGCAGTCCGGCTGGCAGATGACGACCGGCTTCGGCACGATCATCATCGGCCATGTGGCCTTCTGTGTGTCGTACGTGGCCATCGTCGTCCGGGCGCGGCTGGCCGATATGAACCCCCGCTTGGAAGAGGCCGCCCGCGATCTAGGGGCAAATGAGTGGCGCACCTTCTACCGGGTGACGCTGCCCCTCATCCTGCCGGGCATCGTGGCCGGCGCGCTGCTGGCCTTCACCCTGTCGCTGGACGACTTCGTAGTGACGTTCTTCAACTCTGGCATTGGGACCTCGACGCTGCCGATCTTCGTCTACGGCATGTTGAAGACTCGCGTCCCGCCGGAGATCAACGCCATCTCGACGCTGATGCTGCTGGCGTCTACCCTGCTGGTCGGCATCTCGCTGGCGATCCAGGGCCGCAACAATGCCGCCACCCGCGTTTAGGCGCGGCCGCTGGCGGACGCCCGTCCAGCCTGTCCTCGTGCGCTCGATCATTTGATTTACAGGAGACGAACAGTTGTTCAAACGGATGATGATCGTTCTAGCGGTGGGACTGGCGGCTTTAAGCGCTGCCGCCCAAGAAAACGCGCTTGTCGAACCCTGGGTATGCCCGGAGGATGTGCGGGCGCTGACGAACAAAACGCTCAACATCTTCAACTGGTCTACCTACATCGCTGAAGACACCATCCCCAACTTTGAGGCGGCCTGCGGCGTCCGCGTCACGCAGGACGTGTTCGCCAACAATGAAGAGCTGCTGGCGCGGCTGCGGGCGGGCAACCCTGGCTTTGACATCATCGTGCCGACCGACTACATCATCAGCATCATGATCGCTGAGGATCTGCTGCTACCGCTGGATAAAGACCATATTCCGAACTTCGCCAACCTCAACCCGGTCCTGCTCGACCGTGATTTCGACCCCGACAACCGCTATACCGTCCCCTACCAGTGGGGTACGGTCGGCGTCGGCTATGACAAGCGGGCGGTCGCCCAGGCGCTCGGCGTGGACACCATCACCAGTTGGAACCAGGTGTTCGACTATCCGCGCCGCACTGTAGCTTGGGTGGATGATCCGCGAGTGATCTTGGGCTTCGGCCTGCTGCTCCAGGGGTTTGACCCGAACACCACGAACCCGGATGAAATTCAAGCGGCAGCGCAGTTTCTGATCGACAAGGGGCGCAGCACCGTCTTCCGCATCGCCGCCGACGACGGCCAAGAACTGCTGGCGCGCGGCGAGGCCGACGTGGTCATCGAGAACAGCGGCGACATCTTCCAGGTGGCGCTGGCCTGTCAGGAAGACCCGAACTGTCAGGCCGAGTACGACTACGTCATCCCGGCGGAAGGCGGCAACTTGTGGATCGATAACCTGGCCATCCCAGCCGGCGCGCAGAACAAGCGGCTGGCCGAGGCGTTCATCGATTATGTGCTGCACCCGCAGGTTGGGGCAGATATCAGCAACGCCATCGCCTACGCCTCGCCCAATCAGGCGGCCATTGACGCCGGCCTGATCGATGAGGCGCTGCTCAGCAGCCCGATCATCTACCCGGATGCGGCGCTGCTGGCCATCCTGTTCGAGGTCAAAAGCTTCCCGGATGATCCGGATGTCGAGCAGTACTACAACGACGCCTGGGATGAGCTCAGGATTCGGATCGGTTACTAGCAGTGGGCACGCGCCAAAGATCTGGCTGAGGAAAGATGAAGCGAAGAAGAAGAGGAGGCGACAACGATGCAAAAATGGGTCTGGTTAGTCACAGCAGTGCTGATCATCGGCGCGGGGGGCGTCATCGCCCAAGACGCGCCAGCCACATCGTGGACATGCCCAGAAGATGTACGGGCGCTGGAGAACAAGACGCTCAACGTGCTGAACTGGTCAACTTATATCGCCGAAGATACCATCCCGAACTTTGAACGGCTGTGCGGCGTGAGAGTCACGCAGGATTTCTTCGGCAGCAATGAAGAGCTGATCGCCCGGCTGCGGGCGGGCAACCCCGGTTTCGACATCATCGTGCCCAGCGATTACGCAGTGTACACGCTGGTGGCCGAAGAGCTGGCGCTGCCGCTGGACAAGGCCAATATCCCGAACCTGGTCAATGTCTCGCCAGCGCTGCTGGATCGCCCGCATGACCCCGGCAACGTCTATACCGTGCCGTACCAATGGGGCACGATCGGCATAGGCTACAGCGTCAAGGCGATTGAGGCCGTCTACGGCGAGGGCACGATCATCACCAGTTGGAACCAGGTGTTCGACTATCCCAAACGGGCGGTGGCCTGGCTGGACGACCAGCGATCGCTCCTGGGCGTTGCGCTGGTGATGCTGGGCTATGATCCGAACACCACCAACTTCGATGAAATTCAGCAGGCCGCTGATTTCCTGGCCGAGAAGGGGCGCAGCAATGTAGTGCGCCTGGCCGCTGACGATGGCCAGGAGCTGCTGGCGCGCGGCGAGGTGGATATCGTGATCGAGTACAGCGGCGACATCTTCCAGATCGCTGCCGCCTGCGAGGAAGACCCGGCTTGCGACACGACCTTCGCCTACAGCATCCCTGAGGAAGGTTCTAACCTGTGGGTGGACAACTTGATGATCCCGGTCGGCGCGCGCAACAAACGGCTGGCCGAAGCGTTCATTGACTACATCCTTGACCCGCAGGTCGGGGCGGACATCAGCAATTACATCGCCTATGCGTCGCCCAATCAGGCGGCCATTGATGCCGGCCTGATTGATCCTGATTTCCTGAACAGTCCGATCATCTATCCGGACGAGTCGGCTTTTGCGAATCTGTTCCAACTGCGCGGCTTCCCGGAAGACCCGGAAGTTGAGCAGGCCTACAACGACGCCTGGGATGAATTGAAGATTCGGATCGGCGCGTAAGCCGAACGCTTAAGCTGGGTGGAAGGGCGCGGGGCGGTCACTGTGGCCGCCCTGCTGTGCGTACATATGCGTTCAGGCTGTATTCAGCCAGGGAGTTCAAACGATCATGAACCGCAGCGTAGTGATGTCACTGCTGGCGCTGACGCTCAGTTTCGCTGTGGCGCTGGCGCAGGATAGGCCGGCGCTGGAGCCCTGGACTTGCCCGCCAGAAGTTCAGGCCATGGCCAACAAGACGCTCAATATCTACAACTGGTCAACCTACATCGGCGAGAACACCATTCCAAACTTCGAGAAACTGTGCGGCGTCAGCGTCACCGCCGACTTCTTTGCCAGCAATGAGGAGATGATGACCCGCATCCGCAGCGGCAATCCGGGGTTCGATATCATCGTCCCCAGCGACTACGCCGTGCCGGCCATGATCGAAGAGGGGCTGCTGCTGCCGCTCGACCACAGTCGCATCCCCAATCTGGACAACCTGGCGGAAGATCTGCGCCGCTCGCCTTACGACCCCGAAAGCGAGTATGCCGTGCCGTACCTGTGGGGATCGTTCGGCCTGGGCTACAACGTGCAGAAAGTGCCGGTGGAAGTCACCAATTGGGAGCAGTTCTTCACCTATGATGGGCCGGTAGCCTGGACGGATGACCCGCGCGTGATGCTGCCAGTGGCGCTGGTCTTGCTGGGTTACGATCCTAACTCGGCTGACTCCGATGAGCTGGCGGCCGCCAAGCAGTATCTGATCGACCACAGCGATAATGTAGCCGTCATCGCCGCCGACGATGGCCAGGAGCTGCTGGCGCGCGGCGAGGTGGATATGGTTGTGGAGTACAACGGCGACATCTTCCAGCTCAACGTAGACTGTGCATGCGAGGACTATGTGTACACCATCCCGCAGGAGGGCTCCGGCGTGTCGGCGGGTTTCATCGCCATCCCAGTTGGCGCGCAGAATCCCGATCTAGCGCAGGTGTTCATTGATTACGTGCTCGATCCGCAGGTGGGCGCGGACATCGCCAACTACACCACCTACCCCTCGCCCAATCAAGCGGCGATTGACGCCGGGCTGATTGACCCGGTGCTGCTCAATAACAAAGGCATTTATCCGACGCCGGAAATCCGCGAGAAGCTGTTCTTCCTGCTGCTGCAAGACGTGGAGACCGAGCAGTTGTATAACGATATCTGGACGGAGATCAAGCTGGCGATTCAGGCCGGCTAAATCGGTTGGCTGAGCGCCGGGCTGGGGCCAACGGCTCCAGCCGGCGCGGGGAGGGGTACAATGAGCGCCTTTGATGTCGAACTGATCCGGGTGACCAAAGAGTTCCCGTCGCGCCGCCAGGATGGGACGGTGCGGGCGGTCGATGATGTCTCGCTGCAGATTGCGCAGGGCGAGTTCTTCGCGCTGCTGGGCCCCAGCGGCTGCGGCAAGACCACCACGCTGCGCATGATCGCCGGCTTTGAAGATACCACTTCCGGCCAGATCCTCATCCGCGGCAAGGCCGTGCAAAACGTGCCGCCGTTCCACCGCCCGGTCAATACGGTCTTCCAGGACTATGCCCTGTTCCCCCATATGACCGTGCTGCAAAACGTGATGTTCGGGCTGGAGATGGAACACGTACGCCGCGATGAAGCCCGCCGCCGCGCCGAGGAAGCGCTGCACCTGGTGCGGCTGCCGCAGGTGGCCGACCGCAAGCCGCGCCAGCTTTCCGGCGGCCAGCAGCAGCGGGTGGCGCTGGCGCGGGCGCTGGTCAAGCGGCCAGCCGTGCTGCTGCTGGATGAGCCGCTGGGGGCGCTGGACCTGAAGCTGCGCCAGGCCATGCAGTACGAGCTGAAAGCTATGCAGCGCAGCTTGGGCATCACCTTCATCTTTGTGACGCACGACCAGGAAGAGGCCATGACGATGGCCGACCGGATCGCCGTCATGGATCAGGGCAAGGTGCTGCAGGTGGGCACGCCGGAAGACATCTATGAGACGCCGACCAGCAAATTCGTCGCGGATTTCATCGGCGAGACCAACTTTCTGGAGGCGCACATCGTCCGCGCCGACGGCGACCTGGCCGAGGTCAGCCTGGACGGCAGCGCGGTGTTCAAGGCGGCGACCGGCGGCCAGCCGGTTTCGCCTAATCAGTCGGTGACGATCGCGCTGCGACCGGAAAAGATCAACGTGTTTGCCGCGCGGGGCACGATTGAATACGACGAAGGGTCAACCGAGTCGTCGGAAGAGTTCAAGCGGGCGCTGCTGCGCAACCCCAACATCAACATCCTGCCCGGCGTGGTGGTGCAGGACATCTACATCGGCACTGATACGCGCTACGTCATCCGGCTGCCCGGCAAGCAGCAGGTGATCGCCCGCGTGCAGAACTACGGGCTGAAATCCGACACCTATTTCGAGGCCGGCGAGGAAGTGAACCTGTACTGGAACGCCGAAAACGCCCGCGTGCTGCTGCGATGATCGTCCGTCCGCATCGGTCGGCCGCTCGTCCTGGGCGGCCGGTTCGATTCCGGTTGTAGGTGAGCGCAACTTCCCCGCGCCGGCGCGCGTAGACGAGTTGAACGCCGACGCAGCGGAGGCTGTATCATGAGCAGTTCACAATTTGTCGGGCGGTCGCTGGCCGGGCTGGGACTGGCGGCGCTGGGCGCGCTGTTCCCGCTGAAGCAGATCTTCAACGCATCGAAACATGAAGACGGCCAACTTCCGGTCTGGTGAAATGGCGACAGGCGATGCCAGCGTAAAAGTCGCGCTCGTCACCGGCGCCTCCACCGGCATCGGGCGGCAGATCGCCGGGCGTTTAGCGCGCGCTGGCTACCGCGTCTTCGGCACCAGCCGCCAGCCGGCTGCCGAGTCGCTGGACGGTTTTGCGATGCTGCCGCTCGATGTGACGTCTAACGAGTCGGCGGTGGCCTGCGTGCAGACGGTGTTAGCGCACGCCGGCCGGCTGGACATCCTGGTGAACAATGCCGGCGTCGAGTTCCTGGGCGCGGCGGAAGAGGCGAGCATCGAGGAAGCCCGGTGGGCGTTTGAGACCAATTTCTTCGGCGTCATGCGGATGACGCAGGCCGTCCTGCCGCACATGCGCGCCCGCCGGCAGGGGGTGATCGTGTGCATCAGCTCGCTGGCCGGGTTGGGCGGTGCGCCGTTCCAGGGCATCTACATCGCCACCAAACACGCGCTAGAAGGTTACATCGAGTCGCTGTGGTACGAGGTCGAGCCGCTCGGCGTCCGGGTGGCGCTGGTCGAGCCAGGTTTCTTCCGCAGCGAGATCGGCCAGCGCAAGCGGCTGCCAGCCCGGACGATCCCCGATTACGCCGCTGACCGCGCCCGCGTGTTCGCCCGTTGGGAACGTCTGTTGGCGGACAGCCCGGATCCCGCGCCGGTGGCGGAAACGGTGCTGGCCATCTGCGATGGGCGCTCCACCCGTCTGCGCCACCTGGTCGGGCGCGAAACGCGCCTGTCTCGCTTCAAGCTAGTTGTTCCAGAATGGCTGGTGCGCCGGCGCATCCGCCGGCTGTTCGGCCTGGAGGACCCGCCCCGCCGGCGGCTGAAGTAGGGCGGGCAGAGGCGAGGAGTACGACCGTCCCCGCTGTCCTATGCCTCCTGGAGCTGAGCGCGGGTGTCGTCCAGCGCGCCCACCATGTACTGCACGATCTCCTGGCTGTTGGTCTCGGCGGTGCGCTTCTCGGTCACTTTGCGCCCGCGGTGCATCACCACGATGCGATCGGTGACGGCGAACACGTCTGGCAGGGTGTGGCTGATGAGGATGATCGGCACGCCCTGCTCGCGCAGGCGGCGGATCAGCTCCAGCACCTTGCGCTGCTCGACCACGCCCAGATTGTTGGTCGGCTCGTCCATGATGATGAACTTGGCCTTCCAGTAGAGCGCGCGGGCGATGGCCACCGCCTGTCGCTGGCCGCCGGACAGCTTGTCAATCGGCACAGTCAAGCTGGGGAACCGAATCTCCAGGCTGTTCAGCACCGTCTGCGACTCGCGCAGCATGTGGTCTTCATCCAGGGTGCGGATCAAACCGCCCAGGTAGCGCTTTTTCACCTCGCGCCCCAGGAAGATATTGGCCGGCACATCCAGGTTGCCGGCCAGCGCCAGATCCTGGTAGATGGTTTCGATGCCCGCCCGCCGCGCTTCAATCGGCGCGGCAAAGCTCACCCGCCGGCCTTCAAAGTAGATCTCGCCTTCCTCAGCATGATAGACGCCGGATACACATTTGATGAGCGTGGATTTGCCGGCGGCGTTGTCGCCCACCAGCCCGACGACTTCGCCGGGGTAAACGTCCAGGCTGACGCGATTGACAGCGACCAGGCCGCCGAAGCGTTTGACCAAATTGCGGACTGAGAGCATCGGCTCCATCAGCGGCCTCCTACCCCTGCGATTCCATGCGCCCGATGATCAGGTCGCGCGCCTGGTCAATCAGCACCGCCAGGATGACGACGATGCCGACGACGATGAACTGCCAGAACGGCTGGACGTTGAGCATCACCAGACCCGTGGTGAGCACTGCGATGATGAGCGCGCCGATCACCGTGCCGGCCACGCTGCCATGCCCGCCGAACATGCTGACGCCGCCGATGATGACGGCCGCGATCGAGGGCAGCATCAGCGGGTCGCCGGCGATGGAGGAGCCGCCGTTGAAGCGCGCCGTGTGCAGGATGCCCGCGATGCCGCAGGTGATGCCGGATAAGGTGTACAGCATGATGATATGCCGGTCAACCGGCACGCCGGCGCGCAGCGCCGCCTCGCGGTTGCCGCCGATGGCGTACGTGTGCCGGCCAAATTGGGTCTTGTGCAGGACGAAAAGCGCAATCGCCACGACGATCGCGGTCACGACGACCGGCCAGGGCAGGATGCGATCCAGGCGCTGTAAGGCCTCGCCAGTGACATTTGGCCGCTGTAAGAAGTACAGGCCGCCGCCTTCGCCGGAGATCAGATAGAGCAGGGACTCATTGCCGAAGGCGCGGACACCGGGAGGCTGTCCGATCACGACATTGCCGCCAGAGAGCAGCAGCGAGATGCCGCGGGCGATAAAAGACATGCCCAGGGTGACGATGAAAGAGGGGATGCGCAGTTTGGCGATGATCACGCCGTTAATGAATCCCGGAATGGCCGCTGCGATCACGCCAATGACGAAACCGAGGACGATCGCCGGCGTTTCTGCCATGCCTTGAGCGACAAGATCGGCAATCACCAAGGCCGAAATCACCGACGCCAGCCCCATCACCCAACCCACGGACAGGTCAATGCCGGCGGCGATGATGACGAAGGTCTGCCCCAGACCCATCAGCAGCACCGGCGTGATGGCCATCAGGATGTTCTGCGAGTTGCGCAGCGTCAAGAAATTCACGCTGCCGCCGCTGGTGCTGAAGACGGAGGCCGTGAAAAAGGCGATGAGCAGCGCCAGGAACACCCAGGCCCAAACTCGGCTGACGATGAGCACGAGCTGTTTTTGTCGAGCGGTGCGGGCGGAAGCGATCGCGAGCGAAGAGCTTTCGGCTGCCATGATAGTTCCTTAAGCCTACGGGAAACATGTGTGCCCAAACGATGCGTAGGGACACGGCTGCAGCCATGTCCCCACGCCCGACATTGTGTCTCGCTGCCGGTTAGAGCAGAAAGTTATTGGCCGGGAACCTGATAGATGAACCGCGCTACTTCCGGATCGTCTACGTTGTTGATGTCAATCACCGCGTAGCCGGTCGTGACATGCTTGGGGATGCTGGTCACGCCGCGCCAGTCAGCCATCGCGAAAGCGACTGCCAGGTAACCCATATCGTGCGGTTTCTGGGCGATCACCAGGCTGACGACGCCATCGCGCAGGTTCTGGATCGCGTCTTTGGTGGCATCGAAGGCGATGACCTGAACTTTGCCCTCCAAGCCCGCCGCCTTAACCGCGTTGCCGGCGCCGTAAGCGCTGAACACGTTCACGCCGAAGATGCCCGCCAAATCGGGCACGGCCTGGAGTTTGGCGGCCGTCTGCTCAACGGCGGTGTTGGCATCGTCCAGATTATAGTCCATGCCAACCAGCTCCATCTCTGGGAACTCGCTGATGCCCTCGATGAAACCCTGACCGCGCTGCTCAGTGGTGCTCACGCCCACGTTGGTGTTCTGGACGTAGACCTTGCCCTTGCCGCCCAGCACTTCCGCCAGCGCCCGCGCCGCAATCCGCCCGCCCTCCACGTTGTCCGAGCCGATGTAGGACAGCGGGAAGGTGACCGGGCCGTTGACGTAGTCGCCGTCGCCCAGGAACGTATCCACCGTGATGACCTTGATGCCGGCATCCACAGCGGATTGCAGCGGGGCGATCATCTGCTCTTTGTCAGTTGGCGCGGTGATGAGATAGTCCAGGTCGCCGCGGGCGATCATCGCTTCCAGAATGGGAGTTTGTACGGACGGCCCCCAGGTCTGTGGGTACTGCGTGACGACTTCCAGGCCGAAGTCAGCTACAGCTTCGTTGACGCCGATTTCCATGACCTGATAGAAGGGATCAACGACGCCTGGCAGAAAACCGATCTTGGGTTTTTCCATCTGAGCGGTGGCGGCGAAGGGCACAATCGAGAGCGCCACCAGGCCCAGGATGAGGGTGAGAAGGAATCTCTTTGACATGCTGCGCTCCTCCTTAATTTATTATGAAGAACGATCACTTACAAGAATAGGGTCAAGCAGACAGGCATCGAACGAAACCCATTCGCGGTCGAATGACCTCCTTTCAACGGCGGCTCGGTTGAAGACCTCATCGCGGAAGCTGCGCGCGGGGAAAGAACGCTGGCCATTGGCGTCAATATAGGGGTGCAGAGTTAAGAACATTTTTGATCGCTCATTTACCCTCTAGTGTATCCTGTTTTGCCTCGGTGTCAATTTCCAGCGAGGCGGCCTCAGGCGGTTGGGGACGCCGTGTTATAATCCCGCCCATGTCATTTCTACCGCGACGAAGGGGAAGGATATGAACGCTGTCGAACGAATGCGGCGCCGGCTGCGCGGCGAGCCGGTAGACCGCCCGCCCAATTTTGACATCATGATGCAGTTCGCGGCGCACTTCATCGGCCAGCCGCTGTCCAGGTACTACCTGGATTACCGCGTGTTGTGCGACGCCAATTTCGCCATGGTCGAGCAGTTCGGGCTGGACATCTTGCAGGCCATCAGCGATCCGTACCGCGAAGCCTACGACTGGGGCGCGGCCATCGTGTTCCCGGAGGACGGCCTGCCTGAAGCGCACGAACCGCTGCTGGCCGACCCAGCCGACCTCGACCGCCTCAAGACGCCTGATCCCGCCACCGGCCGGCGCATGAGCGACCGGCTGGAGGCGCTGCGCCGCTTCCGCGAGCGCGCCGGCGGCGAAGTCCCGATCATGGGCTGGGTGGAGGGCGCGCTGGCCGAGGCCGCCGATCTGCGCGGTATGACCAACCTGCTGATGGATGTCTATGAGCGCCCGGAATGGGTGGAGGCGCTGCTAGAGCGGTGCGTTGAGGTGGAGATCGCCTTCGCCCGCGCCCAGATCGCCGCCGGCGCCGACATCATCGGGCTGGGCGACGCCGTCGCCTCGCAGGTGTCGCCGCGCATGTACCAGCAGTTTGCGCTGCCGTATGAACAGCGCATCTTCGCTGCCGTCCACGAGATGGGCGGGCTGGCGCGGCTGCACATCTGCGGCGACACGACGCATCTGCTGCTGCTGATGGCCCAGAGCGGCGCCGACATCATTGACGTGGACTGGATGGTGGATATGGGCGCCGCCGCCCGCATCTTCGAGCCGGCCGCCGTCTGCGGCAACTTCGATCCGCTGGCGGTCATGCTGCGCGGCACGCCGGACGAGGTCTACCAGGCGACGATCCGCTGCCTGGAACAGGGGGGCGCGCGCGGCTTCAGCGCCGCCGGCTGCGAGATCCCGGACGGCACGCCGGTCGCCAACCTGCGCGCCCAGGCGCAGGCTCTGGCCGATTACGGCGGAAATGGAGCCTCGGCGTGATCCGTGCCCGAACTTTGAGCCAGAAGCAGTGGGTCACGATCGGCATCGCTTATGCCGGTTTCATCGTGCTGGGGCTGCCAGGCGGGCTGCTGAACGTCGCCTGGTCGCCCTACGTGCGTAACACGTTCGGGCTGGCGCTGGATGAGCTGGGCGCGCTGCTCATCTCTACGACCGTCGGCTATTTCCTGGCCAGCTTCTTCAGCGGCCGGCTGGTAGGCCGGTTCGGCGTGGGGGCGCTGCTGGTGGCCGGCACGCTGGTGGGCGCGGGCGGGCTGGCCGGCTACGCGCTGGCGCCGGGCTGGCCGGTGATGGTGGCCTTCGGCCTGCTGGTGGGGGTCAGCAGCGGCGCGCTGGACGGCGGCCTGAACATCTACTTCGCCGCCGTCTACGGCCCGCGGCTGATGAACTGGCTGCACGCCAGCTTCGGCATCGGCGCCACGCTGGGCCCGCTGCTGATGACCAGCGTCATCAAGGCCGGGCTGGGCTGGCGCTGGGGCTACGTCGTCGCCGCCGCCGCCAGCCTGATGCTGGTCGCCGCTTTCTTCGCCACCCGGGACTGCTGGCGGGTCGCCCCGCCGGCGAGCGCGTCATCGGCCCCGCAGCGCCGCGTCACCGCCCGCGAGACGCTGCGGCTGCCGGCAGTGTGGGTCGGCATCGCCTTGTTCCTAGCGTATACCGGCGTCGAGATGACCACTGGCCAGTGGACGTTCCCGCTGTTCACCGAGGCGCGCGGCGTGCCGCCAGAGGTCGCTGGCCCGTGGGTGAGCGTGTTCTGGGGCAGCTTCACCATCGGCCGGCTGCTGTTCGGCGCGTTCGCCCATCGCATCGCCGTCGAGCGCGTCATCCGCGCCTGCCTGGCGGGGACGATCATCGGGACGCTGCTGCTGACCTGGAACCCTGCCAACGGCGTGGGGCTGCTGGGGCTGGCGGCCATCGGGTTCGCGCTGGCGCCGGTGTTCCCGCCGCTGGTGACCAACACCCAGCAGCGCATGGGCCCGCGCCATGCGGCCAACGCCATCGGCTTCCAGATCGGCTCGGCCAGCCTGGGCATCGCCCTGCTGCCAGCGCTGGCCGGTGTGCTGGCGCAGCGCCTAGGGCTGGAAGTCATCGGCCCGTTCCTGCTGGCGATGGCGCTCCTGACGTTCGCGCTGTACGAGATCAGCCTGCGGCTGCGGTCGGATGACGCGGGTAAAGCGGGCTGACCGGCTGAAGACTGCCCCAGACAGCGGGCGTCCAGGGCAGCTCACAGCGCTGTCCGATGAGCGCCTGGTGACAGGTGACAGGCCGGGCGGGGAGAGCAGGCTGGGGCGCGTTCGGATTTTGGGACGAACCTATGTATTCGTCCCTACAAACCACACAATGGTGTAGGGGGCGACACACGGTTCATCCCGCATGAATGCAGCCCTATCCCCATTTCCGAATGCACCTGCAGGCGGGCGGCGTGTAGCTGAAAGCGCCCGCCTGGCGTACAATCCTGGCCAAGCATTGAGGAGAGGTGACGCCATGCCAATCCGTATTGCCAACGCCCCGGTCTCCTGGGGCATCTACGAATTCGAGGGCATCGAGCCGAAATTCCCGTATACCCGCGTGCTCGACGAGATCGCCGATACCGGCTACGCCGGCCTGGAACTCGGCCCGTGGGGGTATCTGCCGACCGATCCCGACGCGCTGCGCCCTGAGCTGGCGCGGCGCGGCCTGCAGCTCCTGTCAGCCTATGTGCCGGTCAAGCTGGTGGATGCGGACGCCCACGCCGCCGGCGAAGCCCACGCGCTCAAGGTCGGGCGGCTGCTGGCGGCGCTGGGGGCGCCGGTGATCGTGCTGGCCGACGACAACGGCACCGTGCCGGAACTGGTCAGGCGCGCCGGAAGCCGCCGCGGCTCGTATCTCAACGGCGACCAGTGGGCGGTGGTGGCGGCGGGCGTCAACCGCATCGCCCGCGCCGTCCATGACCAGTTGGGATTGAAGCTCGTCTTTCACCACCACTGCGCCGGCCATGTGGAGACGCCGGAAGAAACCCGCCAGCTCCTCAGCCGCACCGATCCCGATCTCGTCGGGCTGTGCCTGGATACCGGCCACTGGCACTACGCCGGCGGCGACGCGCTTCAGGCGGTGCAAGAGTTCGGTGAACGGGTGCGCTACCTGCATCTGAAGGACTGCGACCCGAACATCCGCCAATTGTGCATTGACGAGCAGTTAGACTACTTCGCCGCTGTCCAGGCCGGCGTGTTCTGCGAGCTGGGGCGCGGCGGGTTGGATTTCCCCGGCGTCCTGGCGGCGGTCGAGAACCTGGGCTACGACGGTTGGGCGATCGTCGAGCAGGATATCCTGACTGATGACCCCGACGCCCCGCGCCGTTCTGCCCGCCAGAACCGCGACTACCTGCGGAGGCTGGGCTATTGATGCTTGAGTCACTGCGGTTGCGGCTGCGCCGCTGGCGCTACAACTGGCTGCCGTCTTACCGGGGCAGCGGCGGCTGGATCACATATCTGGCTGAGGACTGGCTGGAGGTGAAAGTCACGCTGCCGTTCAACCGCTGGACGCGCAGCTACGTTGGCACGATCTACTGCGGCAGCATGTACAGCGCCATCGCGCCGTTCTACGTGGCCATGTTCGTCAAGAACCTAGGGGCGGGCTACCTGGTGTGGAGCAAGACCGTCACGATGCGTTTCCTCAAACCCGCTCAGACGACGCTGTACGCCCACATGCGTCTGGAGCCATCAGAGATCGCGGCCGTGCGCGCTGAACTGGCTGAGCGCCGCGCCACCGAACGCGCTTTCACCATTGAACTGACCGATGCCGCCGGCGCTGTCTACGCCGTGTTTGAGGAGGTTATCTACATCCGCCGCCAGCGCGACCTAGAGCGCGCCAGCGCGCCATGAGCCCAGACCTATTGGTGACGCTGACCGGGCTGGCCGTGACGCTGCTGGTCGTCGGCGCGGTCAGCATCCCGGCCTACCGCGAGCGCCGCTTGCAGCGGGCGCTCGACGCCCGCTTGAAGGGCGATGAGGACGGCGCGCCGCTGCTGTGCTTCACGCATCCGCAGCTCCGCGCCCGCGTGCTGTCCCCCGGCGGCGCGATCCCGCGCTGGGAGAAGCTGGCGCTGCGCGTCGCCGCGGGACGACTGTCGCTGCACCGACGTCAATCCGCCGCGCCGGAACGCTTCGGCTGCAGTCCGACGGAACTGCGCTGGTTTGGCCGCCCGCGCAAGTACAGCCCTGGCGTCAACGAACTATGGCTGCATGCCGAGACGGCCGCCGGCTGGCAGCTCATCCATATCCGGCTGTCGCAGACCGATATGCGGGCGCTGGTGCGGGCGCTCAAACAGGTGGCCAGCCCGGAGCTGGTCACTGCCTACCGCCGCCGGCGGCCGTATATCCACTACGGCCCAGTCGTCGCCCAGCCGGCCGTGCAGGACATCCACGGCGCCTGGACGCTGGACGCGCCGGTGCGCCTGTACTTGATGCCGCGCTTCCTGGTCATCCTGGACGTCGTCCCGCCCCGCGCCCTGCCGCTGGAACAGGTGCAGCAGATCGGCGCGCTGCGGCGGCTGGACGCGCCCGCCGCCGATGGGCTAGTGCGCTTCACGGCCGGCGGCGAGCGGCTGGCGTTCGCCCTGCCCGACCATGACGCCTTCGCTCAGCAGTTGGCGGAGGCCGCCCGGCGCACGCTGGAAGCCCCGCTGGAGCGCAAAGCCAAGAGCAAGCCCCATGACGACTACCTGCCCTGACTGGAGGATGAGGAGGAGTAGCGCCCGTCAGCGCGCTTTTCAGCCGCCGGTGTCATGAACTCGGTCACTGGGTGAAACGAGGATAGACGAACAGTGGTCGCTGCTCATGGCAGGTCGTCAGTGGGCGGCAGGGTAGCCAACAGGGCATCCACCGCCGCTTGCAGAGCAGGTAATTTCTCCACTGCCCGCCACACACGTGCCACGTTGATATCGAAATAGCGGTGTATCAGCACATCCCGGAAACCTTTGAGCTCACGCCATTCATGTGCCAGCAGCGTCTCATCGGGATTTGCTTGGCAATTTCACCAATGCGGACATAGGCCATCATCACGGCGTACTGCGTGCGCTCATCCCGCAAAAATGCCTCTTTGCCCTCCCGTGTGAACTGCGCCACCAGCCTCGCCTCATGCTGTAAATCTTCGAGGTGATCGCGGGTCGTCTTGTTCATAGGGGGGGCGCATCCTTCATAATGCGCCGCCGGAAGCGTTCGCGCAGTCCAGGATGGTCTTCGATCCCATCAACCCGGACACCGAGCAGAGCCTGTAAGTCCTGCCAGAAGCCAGACAGCTCAAACAGGCTCGCGTCTTCGCGGAAGCTCACCAGCAAATCCATATCACTCTCCGGGCTGGCTTCACCCCGCGCCACACTGCCGAAGACGCGCACGTTATACGCGCCGTAACGCGCTGCCAGCGCAGCCCTGCGTCGGCAGCAGACGAGCCTGCCTGGCCCCGGCCGGGAGCGCGGCGTCTGGTCAAACGTTCCGGCTCGCCCCTGGCTCAGGGCGAGCCAGCCGTGCAGCTCAGCGGCGGCTCTTCGCACGGGATGCCGTTGTTATTCGGATCCAGGCTGAAGTTGCCCGCCGCCAGGCAGGCGCGCGCCTCGGCGCAGTTGAACAACTGGTTGCAGGTGAAGGCTAGCGACGGGCACACCACCACGCCGCCCGGCGTGGGCGTCGGCACGCCCGGCGTCAGCCCGATGACCGGCGTCCCGATGGCGCCGGGGTTCAGCACCGGCAGACCAGTAGCTGGGTCGATGCCCAGGCTGGGGCCGAACACCGTCGCCCCGGCCACGTCCGAGACGAGCAGCGCGTAATCGCCTTGGGGCGCGTCGCCGGTGTCGCTGACCACGATCAAGTAGCGGCCGGTCGTGCTGATCAGCACCGGACCGACCGACAGCAGCGGCTCGCCGGTCAGGCCGCGGCCCACCGCCAGGAAGTTGGTCGGGTTATCGAAGGGGCTGATCGAGACCAGAGGCGACAGCTTACCGCGGTACGTCAGCAGCTCAATGCGCAGCGCCTGCCCGGCCTGCACGTCGATGCAGTAGCCAGTGGCCGTCTTGCGCGGCGTGAACGTGTCCAACACCAGTTCGCCGATCTTGATGACGTTCAGGATGTCGAACTGTTCCTGGAAGCTGAACAGGCACTGCCCCTCGCCGACCTCCAGCGGGGGCGGCAGCAGCTCGTTCAACCGGCGGCGCAGGTCGGCAAACTGGCCATCCACCACCTGGATGATGTTCAGCGCGCCTTGCACCGTGGCTCGGCCGATCACGCCGTCCGGCGGCTGTGGGAAGCCGCAGGCTTCGATCCACAGGTCAATCGCCCGGCGCAGGTTGGCCATGGCCACGTTGAAATCCTGCTGAAGTGGGTTGAGGATCGGGTAGTAGGCCGCCAGCAGCGGGTTGGCGATGTTGATATCGCTGGGCCGCGCCGGGAAGTTCTGGCAGGCGGCGCGCTGCCCCAACGCCACCGTCGTCCAGGTGCCGCGGATCGAATCCAGCGACGGCTGCGCCAGGTTGATGCGCTCTAACATCAGCCGCAGCGTGCCCAGGTAGTTCTCACGCGTGCTTTCAGAGGCCGGCGGCGCTGAGGCGACGATGCCATCGATCGGCAGGTCGAGCAGGCTACCGCCGCTGATGATCTCTACGAACGGCGCGGTCACCCAACCGAGCGTGCCGTTGTAGTTGACTTGCAGCCAGGCATTGCTGGCGGTGCGCCCCAGCAGCGGCAGCTCGGTGAAGCGCGGGATGTTGGCCAACACGGGATAGGCGGTAGTTGGGCCGGCGCGCAGCCGCAGGCCGCTCTGCGCCAGTCGCCCGCGAATCGGGCTGTCGGCGTCGGAGGCGCCGGCGCGCGGGCTCTCGAAGCCGCCGTAGGGGATGGTGCGTGGGTCAGCCACTGTCAGGCTGTTCAGGTCGCCATCCAGCACGTTGATGACGGCCACGCCGATCCAGCCTTCCTGCCCGTTGAAATCAATCCGCACCCACTCGTTGTCGGGCGAGCGGCCGGTGGCGGGCGCTGTCCAGCCGGCGTTGACGAACCCGATCACCTCAGCGCCGATAGCCGGCAGGATGCGCACGTTGACGCCGTCACGGTTGACCAGGATGCGCACTGTTGGCTGGGGGAGAGGCTGGGCGACGACCAGGCCGAGCGAGGAGGCCGCCAGCAGCAGGATGAGCAGCCAGAACGCCGTTCTACGCATGAGTCCCACTCCTGTTACACTGTGTAGTATATCAGGTTCTCATCTGGCGCAATAGCACCCCGGTCGGGGGCCGAGGCTCAGACAAGCAAGGGGATCCAAGCCCCGCGCTGCGCCGTCAGCTCATCTCGTGCCCCAGTTTCAAGCGCGGGGATTAGGGGAGAAGATCGAGGCCGGCGCTGTCCTGCATGAAGATTTCCTGACAGTTGATGGGTACATCGCCGGGGGCAGGCTTCAGCCGGTGATACTGCCCATCCGGCAGCAGCTCCCAGGCGAGCTGATTGTCGCGGAGATAGGTGGCCAGCATCCGCAGCAGGCGGGTTTGCAGCTCCTCCGCGAAAATCGGGAACACCACCTCCACCCGGTTGTACAAATTGCGCCGCATGATGTCAGCGCTGCCCAGGTACAAGCGCTGGTCGGGCGGCGCATTGTGGAAGTAAAAAATCCGGCTGTGTTCCAAGTAGCGGCCTACATGGCTGATGACGCGGATGTTGTCGCTGACGCCAGGCACGCCGGGGCGCAGACAGCATAGACCGCGCACGATCAGGTCGATGCGCACGCCGGCCTGCGACGCCTGATACAGCTTGCGGATCATCACCTCTTCCTCAAGCTGGTTCATCTTGAGGATCATCCGCGCCGGGCGGCCGGCCTGCGCCGCGGCGATCTCGTTGTCCACCAGCGCCATCAGGGCGGGGTGCAGGTAGTCCGGGGCGACCAGCAGCCGCCTGTACGTAGTGCTAGGCGCGTAACCGGTCAGCCGGTTGAAGAGGCGCGACGCATCGTCGGCCAGTTCCGGGTGGCAGGTCAGCAGCCCCAGGTCGGAATAGATGCGGGCGGTGGTGGCGTTGTAGTTGCCGGTGCCCAGGTGCAGATAGCGGCGGACGCCGCCAGCTTCGCGGCGCACCACTAGCGACACTTTGGCGTGGGTCTTGACCGGCAGCTCCTCCACGCCGTAGGTGACGTGGACGCCCTTATGCTCTAGCGCGCGCGCCCACTCCAGGTTGTTCTCCTCATCGAAGCGGGCTTTCAGTTCGACCAGCACCGCCACCTGTTTGTCGTTGTCGCGCGCCTCCATCAGCGCCTCGACGACCGGCGAGTTTTTGCCGACTCGGTACAGCGTGGCCTTGATCGCCAGCACGTTCGGGTCGCGGGCGGCGGACCGGAAAAAATCTTCCACCGGCTTGAACGAGTCGTAGGGGTGGTGCAGCAGGATATCGCGCTGGCGGATGGCGTCGAACAGGTTCTGATCGGCGACTTCGGCGGGCAGGCGCGGCACATACACCGGGTATTTCAGATCCGGGCGGTCAATGGCCGCCAGCTCGAACAGGCTGCTGGCCCCCAGCGCGCCGTCCACGATGTAGACATCGCGCTCAGGATCAACCTGAAGCTGCGTGACGAGCTGTTTGAGCGTGGAGTCGCCGATGGTATTGGGGACGCTCAGGCGCACGATCTGGCCGAAGCGGCGTTCGCGCACGCTCTCCTCGATGAGCGAGCTGATGTCTATCACATCGTCCTGCTCGAACTCGTAATCGATGTCGGCGTTGCGCGTCACCCGGAAGGGGGTGTATTCGACCACCCGCATGCCGGGGAAGAGCGTGTCCAGGTTGGCGGCGATCAAGTCTTCCAGCCAGACGAACACGTTGCGATCGAGATGGAGGTTGGCATAGCGCTGCAGCGCCTGGCGCACGTCCACCAGCCGCGGCAGCACATCCGGCACTTTCAACCGCACGAACTCGTAGTGCTGGTCGCGGCCGTATTTGCGCTCCAGCACGATCGCCAGGTTCAGGCTGAGGTTGGAGATGAACGGGAAGGGGCGGGCATGGTCGACAGCCAGCGGCGTGAGGACCGGGAACACTTCATCGTTATAGTAGGCGTACAGGGCGTCGCGCTGGACTGGCTCCAGCTCGTTCACCGGCACAACACATACGCCGTGCTGCTCAAGCTGTTCGAGCACATCCCGCATGATGGCGCGCTGCTGGCGTAGATGCGCCTGCACCCGATCATGGATTTCGCGCAGCACCTGGGACGGCGTCAGGCCGTCGGCGAGCGCGCCGGCCTTGCCCAGTTTGACCTTGTTGTGCCACGCGCCGACTCGCACCATGAAGAACTCGTCCAGGTTGTTGCTGAAGATGGCCAAGAATTTGACGCGCTCCAGCAGCGGCAGGCGCTCGTCTTCGGCCTGCGCCAGCACCCGCCGGTTGAACTCCAACCAGCTCAGTTCGCGGTTGAAAAATGTCTCCGGCGTCAGTTCAGGGAGCTGGTCATCCAGGCGTTTCTTCGACATTCGGGAGTCGCTTTACACTCACAGCAATAGTCGCAGCGGATATTAGCGAAGGTAGAAGCAGGCGCGCAAGGGCGGCTGCGGCCGACTGTGCCTTCTAGGCCAGGCTTGACAGGCGCGAACGGATAGCGTATACACAAGCCGCGCCATGAGGGAGAGTGTTCATGTATCATCAAGCGTCGCTGGCCGTGGTCGTGCCATGCTACAACGAAGAGAAGCTGATCACGCGCGTGCTGGAGACAATGCCCGGATACGTGGATCGCATCTATGTGGTCGATGACCTCAGCCGCGATCGCACTGTAGAAGTCGTGACCGACTACATCGCCCGCACTGGCGCTGATCGCATCGAGCTGATCTGTCATGAGACCAACCAGGGCGTGGGCGCGGCCATCGTCACCGGTTACAAACGCGCCCTGCAAGACGGCATGGATGTCGTGGCGGTCATGGCCGGCGACGCGCAGATGGACCCGGCAGACCTGCATTTGATCGTCGGGCCGGTGGCCGATGGCCAGGTCGACTACACCAAAGGCAACCGGCTGGCATCGGGCGAGGCTTGGTATCAGATCCCGCGGGTGCGCTACCTAGGCAATGTGTTCCTGTCCTTGCTGACCAAGATCGCTTCCGGCTACTGGCACATCTTCGACTCGCAGACCGGCTATACCGCTATCTCGCGCCAGGCGCTGGAGCGCCTGAGCCTGGACCGGCTGTGGAAGCGCTACGGCTATCCCAACCATATCCTGGTCATGCTCAACGTCCACAATTTCCGCGTGCGCGATGTGCCGGTGCGGCCGGTCTACAATATCGGCGAGCGCAGCGGCATCCGCATCTGGCGGGTGATCCCGACCATCTCGCTGCTGCTGCTGCGGAGTTTCATCAGCCGACTGTTCCACAAGTACATCGTGCGCGACTCGCATCCGCTGGTGCTGTTCTACCTGTTCGGGACGCTTACGTTCGTGCCGGGGTTCTTGTTGGGGCTGTACCTGGTGGCATACCGCTTGTTCGTGGGCAATGTGGCCACCACCTCGGCGGTGTTCGCCATGTTCTTAACGCTGTTCGGGCTGAATTTCCTGATGTTCGCCATGTGGTTCGACATGGACTACAACCGGCATTTGAAGTGACGGTCTTCCCCGAGCCCGCTGCCGTTTGAAACCGATCCGTTTTTGGCACACAATTGAGGGAGCAGGCAGTCAAGGCTCATCGGCATGATCTCGCGCTCCCCGTTTGATCCCGCGCGCTTGAACCGTCGGCTGCGCGCCACGCTGGCCGACCCGATTCGGCGTGTGCAGTTGTCGCTGGCGTTCATGGTGGGGCTGCTGGCGACCGGCACGCTGGGCTACACCCTGCTGGAGCAGATGGACTCGCTGGACGCCTTCTACATGACCGTCATCACCATCACCACCGTCGGCTTCGGCGAGATCAAACCGCTGTCGGCGGGCGGACGGCTGTTCACCGTCGCGCTGGTGCTGCTGGGCCTCGGCGGCGTCACCGCGGCGGTCAGCAACGCCGCCGAGGCGGTGCTCGGCCAGCGGCTGTGGGATTCGCTGCACCTGCGAAGGATCGAGGGCATGATCAAGGTGATGCACAATCATTACATCGTCTGCGGCTACGGTCGTATGGGCGCACAGGTCGTCCGCGATCTGCGCCAGCGCGGCGAGCCGTTCGTCGTCATCGACTTGTCCAGCCAAAACTTGCAGCCGCTGCTAGATGATCAACTGCCCTGCCTGGCGGCGGACGCCACCCAGGACAGCGCCCTGATTGAGGCCGGCGTGCAGCGGGCGCGCGGGCTGGTGGCGGCGCTGGACACCGACGCCGACAATGTGCTGACGGTGCTGACCGCCCGCGGCTTGAACCCGAACCTGTTCATCGTGGCGCGCGCCACCGGGCGCACGTCGGAGGGCAAACTGCTGCGTGCCGGGGCTAATCGCGTCGTTAGCCCTTACGAGATCGGCGGCCATCGTATGGGCGTGGCGCTGCTGCGGCCAGCGGTGCATGATTTTCTCACCCGTATCTCGGTGGGCAGTTCCGATATGGATCTGGGGCAGATTCAGGTGATGGCTGACGGCCGGTTGGCAGGACAGTCAGTCGGCGGCTGCGAGCTGCGGTCGCAGTACAGCGTCTCCATCTTGGCGATCCAAATGCCCGACGGCAGTTTCGTCATCAACCCGAAACCGGAGTACGTCTTGCGGCCCGGCGAGACGCTGATCATCATCGGCCCGGCAAACAGTATCTACCGGTTGGAAGCTGGGCGCTGACTGCGCCTCTACAGCCTGCCCTTAATACGGATTCACGGTGCGGTTAACAATGCCGCGCTACTTTTTCGCCATCGGCACGCTGTGTGTGATCAAGGAGAACTCGTTATGCGCTCGTGTTTCGTTCGAATTGGGGCGATCGGGCTGGCGCTGCTCGCGTTGGCCGGCGGCGCGTTCGCCCAGGAAACCTCTACGCTACCCAACGGTGTGGCCGCTGGCGATGTGACTCAGATCACGGCAGTGCTGTGGACGCGCAGCACCGCGCTGGGGACGGTCACATTTGAGGTGGATCGGGATGCAAACTTTGCCAGGCCGTTGGCAGTCGCTTCGGCTGAGGCCACCGACCCACTGCTGCCGGTCAAGGCGCAGATCACCGATCTGGCGCCCGGCACGCGCTACTTCTACCGTGCCACCAACGCCGCTGGCGAGTCGGCGGTGGGCGTCTTCCGCACGCCGTCCGCCGCCGGCCGTCGGGATGGCCTGCGCTTCGGAGTCGCCGGCGACTGGCGCGGCGAGCTGGCGCCCTACCCAGCGGTGGCCAACGCTGCCGAGCGCGAGCTGGATTTCTTCGTGCTGCACGGCGATACCATCTACGCTGACTATCCGTCGCCGGCGCTGCCCGCTGGCCAGGCCATCACCCTGGAGGATTTCCGCGCCAAACATGCCGAGGTCTACGGCGAGCGCCACGGCCTGAACGCCTGGGCGGCCGTGCGGGCATCCACGGCCATCTTCGCCACCATTGACGACCATGAAGTGACCAACGACTTCGCCGGCGGCGCCGCGCCCGATACCGATATTCGCTTCCGCGGCGACGCGGCTGCGCTCATCAACGATACCCAGCTTTACGAGAACGGTTTGCAGGCCTTCCAGGAGTACAACCCGCTGAACGATGAGTTCTACGGCGACACTGGCGACCCGCGCACAGCCAATGAGCGCCGCCTGTATCGCTTCCGCACCTTCGGCGACGACGCGGCCATCTTCGTGCTGGATGCGCGCTCCTTCCGCGACCCATCCCTGCCCAACGTGAGCGAGTTCACCGCCGAGCAGATCCTGCCGTTCATCGCCGCCACCTACGAGCCGGGGCGCACTATGCTGGGCGCGGCGCAGCTCGCTGACCTGAAAGCCGATCTGCTGACGGCGCAGGCTCAGGGCATCACCTGGAAGTTCATCCTGCTGCCGGAGCCGGCGCAAAACCTAGGGCCGCTGAACGCCGGCGACCGGTTTGAGGGCTACGCCTCCGAACGCGCGGCACTGCTGAAACACATCGTGGACAACGGCATCACCAATGTGGTGTTCATCGCCGCCGACATCCACGGCACGTTGGTCAACAACCTGACGGTGGCCGAGGGTCCCGGCGCGCCGCAGATGCCCACTGGCGTGTTCGAAGTCACCACTGGGCCGGTAGCTTTTGATGCGCCGCTGGGCCCAACCGTGATGGAGCTGGCGCTAGGGCTGGGTTTCGTCACCGAACAGCAGGCCAATCTGTACCGGCTGGCTCCCGCTGCGCTGAAGGAAAACTTCATCACCCAACTGGTGAACGGCCAGATCGAGCCATTGGGTTACGACCTGATCGGGCTGGATGGGTCAGAGATCGACGCCGAGCTGATCAAGGGCGGTTACCTGGCCACCAGCAGCTACGGCTGGACAGAGTTTGAGATCGACGCGGCCACGCAGCAGCTCCGCGTGACCACCTATGGCATCCCGTACTACACCGCTAAACAACTGACCGACGCGCCGGAGAAGGTCGTCGCGCTCCAGCCGGCGGTGCTGAGCGAGTTCGTGGTGAACCCACGGTAACCAGGGTGGCGCCTGCGCAGGGGTTTGGCGCGGCCAGACCCCTGCGACGCATACAGCTCAGGTCGCCTCATCCTTCTGGGCGTGGTAGCGCAGCGTCAGCCGCGTGCCGCCGATGGTCAGCGTCTGATCGCGCAGCCAGTGAATGGGCTTGCCAGGGGGGATGGGTCGCCCGTCCAGCCGCGTGCCGTTAGCGCTGTGCAGATCCATCACGATCACACCGTGATCGGGGGCGCGCGCGATCTGTAGGTGCACGCGCGAAACGCGGCCATCATCAACCACCACCTGACAGCTAGCAGGGCTGCGCCCCACCACGACCCGCCCTTCCGGTAGCGCAGCGCGCCGGACTATGCTATCCTGTCCGACGATTTCGATGTAAAATGCACAGCTCATCCTTACACCCTCGCTCCGCTATCGCTCACGGACTGGGCAACGGGACAATTGTCATGCGAAGATGCGACGTTTAGCACTAGCGGATTATGAGAGTTTTTTGTCAAACGCGCATTTCTTGTGTAAAATGTAACAAATTCCCATGCCTACATCTCACACGAACTGCGGCGCGGCTGCACGAAGCGCCCTCCCATGTTTGGGCACACCCTGTCAGCAACGCGCCGCGGCTTTGTCCACAAGCGTTGACCGGATGGAGAAAGCTCAGTGATCCGGCGTACGACCAGATAGTTTGACAGGATGGATGCTGCATGACCTCCAACCAGCTTGGTTCCCGCACGATTTTCATCATCATCATCGCCGGCGTCGCCCTGATCCTGGGCGGCCTGGTGATCTCACAGGTTACGCCCTTGATCTTCCCGGTGCAGGCGTCAGCCGAGTCTCTACAGATTGACAACCTGTTTCGCATCGCGCTGGTGATCGGCGGCGCTATCTTCCTGCTCGTGCAGGGGCTGCTGATCTATTCCATCGTGCGTTTCCGCGCTCGCGCCGGCGACACTTCTGATGGCATCAACCTGCACGGTAACGCCACGTTGGAGATCGTGTGGACGGCCATCCCAGCGGTGATCGTGTTGGTGCTGACCGTCCTCAGCTATCAGGTGTGGGTCAGTATTCAGTCGGTGAAAGACGATGAGATGACGGTGAAAGTCACCGGCGCGCGCTTCGCCTGGTCGTTCGCCTATGAAGTGCCTGATCCACGCGACACCAGCCAGAAGCTGACGGTCAACTCCAAAGAGCTGCACACCTACGTTGGCCGCCCGATGAAGCTGGAGATGGTGACGCAGGATGTGATCCATTCTTTCTGGGTGCCGGCGTTCCGCATGAAGCAAGACGTCATGCCGGGCCGCACCACGACCGTGCGTTTCACCCCCATCCAGACGGAAGAGACCTACCCGGTGCGCTACCCGATCAAGTGCGCTGAACTGTGCGGCTCTGGCCACGGCGAGATGGTCAACTGGCTTGTCGTCCACAAGGATGAGGCTGACTACATGGCCTGGTTCAACCAGCAGCTCGACCTAGTGCTGAACCCGCCAGAAGATCCGGTGGCGCGTGGGCGGCAGGTGCTGGCCAGCGGCGCGTACCCCTGCGCTGGCTGCCATGTGCTGGCCGACCTGGGCTGGGCCGGCCTGACGGGCCCCAGCCTGAACGGCGTCGGCGACCGGGCGGCGACCGTCCGCGCCAGCGCTACCGGCCTGTCGCCAGAGGAGTACCTAGATCGTTCGATCTACTATCCCAACGAGTACATCGTGCCGGGCTTCGGCGCGGGGCTGATGCCGCAGTTCCAGGCGAACGATCCCCAGGGCGCGAACTACATGTCGCTCGACGATCACTTCGCCATCGTGGCGTATCTGTGCACCCAGACCAGCACCGGCGAATCGGCCTGCGATCTCGATCGCCTGCGGTCGCTGGTGTTCGGTAATAGTTAGCTAGCCTGCTGGTTGAGGATTGAGGAAAGATAGAGGGAACGTATGGCAACAGTATCTCTACCCCTGGGCGATGCCCCCAGCGCTCCGCGCCCGCGGCTGCGCGTCAGCGATTACCTGCGCTGGAGCGTTGATCACAAGATCATCGGTGTGCAGTACATGGTGACCGCCTTCTTCTTCTTCATCGTGGGCGGCGCGCTGGCCATGCTCATCCGCTGGGAGCTGCTGACGCCGACCATGGACGTCGTGGCCAACGGCAGCCAGTACAACACGTTGTTCAGCGTGCATGGGCTGGTGATGATCTTCCTGTGGATCATCCCGATGATGGCCGGGTTCGGCAACTACTTGGTGCCGCTGATGTTGGGCGCGAAGGATATGGCCTTCCCCTGGCTGAACGCTTTCGCCTTTTGGCTGATCCCGCCAGCGGGCGTGCTCATGATCGCGAGCTGGCTGGTGGGGCCGCCGGAAGCCGGCTGGACGCAGTACCCGCCGCTCAGCACGCTGTTCAGCGGCGACGGCCAGACGCTGGCGGCCTTGTCTGTCCACCTGCTGGGCATCTCGTCCATCCTGGGGGCTATCAACTTCATCGTCACCATCTTGAACATGCGCCCAGAGGGGATGAGCATCTGGCAGATCCCGCTGTTCTGCTGGGCGATCCTGGCGACTTCGATCATCATCGTCATGGCCACGCCGTTCCTGGCGGGCGCGCTGACGCTGCTCATCCTGGATCGGATCGCCGGCACGACTTTCTTCGACGCCACCCGCGGCGGCGATGTATTGCTGTGGCAGAACGTGTTCTGGTTCTACAGTCACCCGGCAGTGTACATCATGGTGCTGCCGGGCATGGGCATCCTGTCCGATGTGCTGTCCGTCCACTCGCGCAAGCCCATCTTCGGCTACAAGATGATCGCGCTGTCCAGCATGGCCATCGCCATCGTCGGCTTCACCGTGTGGGCGCACCATATGTTCACCAGCATCCAGCCGGAACTGCGCATCCCGTTCATGATCACCTCGATGATCATCGCTGTGCCGACCGGCATCAAAATCTTTAGCTGGCTGGGCACGCTGTGGGGCGGCAAAATCCGCTTCACCACCGCCATGCTGTTCTCGCTGGGTTTCCTGTCGATGTTCGTCATCGGCGGCATCACCGGCGTCATGCTGGCGATGGTCCCGTTCAATATCCACGTTCACGACACCTATTTCGTCGTGGCGCACCTGCACTTCGTGCTGTTCGGCGGAGCGGTGTTCGCCATCTACTCGGGTGTGTACCACTGGTTTCCCAAGATCACCGGCCGGATGCTGGACGAGCGCTGGGGGCGCCTGCACTTCGTGCTGACCTACATCGGTTTCTTCTTCACCTTCTTCCCCATGCACTTCGCTGGCATGTTGGGAATGCCGCGCCGGGTGGCGGTGTATATGCCGGAGTTCCAGGGGCTGAACACCGTCGCCAGCCTCGGCTCGTTCGTGTTGGGCATCTCCACCTTCATCCTGGTGTACAACGCCATCGCCAGCCTGCGCGCCGGCAAGCTGGCCGGGGCTAACCCCTGGCGCGCGCTCACGCTGGAGTGGGCGACCAGCTCGCCGCCGCCGGCCACCAACTTCATCGGCGATCCAGTGCTGTTTGACGATCCGTACGGCTTTGGCACGCCGGCCGCCAGCGACTATCTGAACGCGATCGATCGGCGCTTCGGCGCGCCTGAACCGGGCGCTCCCGCCGCGCCTCGCCCAGCCGCGCCGGCTGCGCCGCAGCCAGCCGTCGGCGACTGAGTCCGTCAGGAAACGTGGGGACGCTGCGACCAGCGTCCCCACTTTGACAGGAAGTGACACCGATGCAGCAAGATTTGAGCGGATCGCTTTCGCGCGAAGAGCAGCTCGCCCTCAAAAATCGCCGTACCGGCATGGCCATCTTCCAGATCTCCTGGATCATGGTGTTCGTATGTCTGGTGATGGTCAACTATCTGGTGCGCGGCAATCAGGTTTCCTGGCCGCCGCCAGGGGTCGCCAAGCCAGAGGCGGCGCTGCCGACCCTGTCCACGCTCGTCCTGATCGCCAGCGGCTTCCTGGTGCGCCGCGCCACCCGCGCTGTGCGCGAGGATCGTTTGCCTGAGTTCCTATCAGGCTGGCGGTGGGCGCTGGCGCTGGGCGGGATCTTCGTGATCGTCATGACATATGAGTGGCTGGCCATCCCCTTCAGCGGCCAGTACAGCAATATGTTCCGGGTGATGGTGGGGTTTCACGCGGTGCATGCGCTGGCCATCGGCGTATACATGATTCAAGTCCAGCGCGGGGCGCGCGCCGGCGTCTATCACGCTCGCCACTTCTGGCCAGTGGAAGCCGGCGCTAGTTTGTGGTATTTTGTTATCGTCGCCTGGATATTGTTCTACCTGGTCTTGTACTGGCTGTGACCAGGGGCGCCAGTTTTCACTAATTAGGGAGAAGTGCATTATGCAACCAGGAGTGGCGCGCGCCACGGTCATGGGCATCCTGGGGTTCCTGGTCGGGGCGTTGGTGGCCATCGTCATCCGGCTGCTGCAGGGGTTAGACCCAAATCCAGCCGCCCCGTATGCGTTCGTCGGCCCGGCCTTCGTGCTGGGCGCGCTATTTTGTTCGGGCTTCTTCCTGTGGGGCATCGGCGCGTTTGACCCGCGCATGAGCGTGCATGGCGAAGAAGCCGAGCACGCCCACGAACCGGAAGCCGCAGATCAGCCTGAGCCGCCGGTGACCGTGCTCACCGGCTTCATCTGGCAGATCACCTTCTGGACGCTGGTGGTGGTGCTGGCGCTGGCCGTGGTCGCCTTCCTGCCGTCTGGGCCGGCCATCCAGAGCGTGGCCGGCGACGGCAACCCGACTGAGATCAATTTCGTCACGGTGGCCGAGATTTACGACCCGGTGCGGGAGTTCGTGCAGAAAGCCTCCGGGCTGACGCTGCCGGCGCTGGCGCCCAATTTGGCGATCATCCAGGTCAGCTATCTGGTGCTGTTCATCATCTTCGTCATCATCGCCATCGTCTCGCTGTTCGTCATCGCCGGCGCGCTGGCGGGGCTGTTCGCCTATCTGGCGGCGGCCTCCCACCATCCGGAAGCCTTCAGCATCCCTTGGCGCGCCATTCTGCTGGCGCTGCTGCTGATTTCGCTGCCGCAGATGGCCATCCTGTCGCCGACGCTGGTGCTGCCGATGCCGCTGGTCATGCCCTTCTACCTGCTGCCGGCGCTGGTGCTGCTGATCGTCTTCCGCCACCCGGTATTTGTGCTGCTGCTGCTGCTCACGCTGGCGCTGCCGCTGCTGGTGCCGAGCGTCAATCTGATCAACGTATCGTTGGTGTTCTTCCTGGCGCTCGCCGGCATCGTGCTGGTGGTGGCCGTGCGCGCGCTGCGGAATGTGCTGCCAGACCGGCTGTGGCAGATCATGTCCACGGTGGTGTATGCCCTGGGCGTGGCCGTCATGGTCGTGGTGACGGTCGCCGCCGCCTGGCCGGATTTCTTCCAATTGGTGGCGCTGCTCGTCCTGGATATCTTAGTGTTGGGGCTGCTGCTGCCCGTGCCCTTCCTGAAGTCCATCGTGCCGGCTCCCATCTGGCAGCGCTTCGCCCAGGTGGACTGGGCCGGGCTGATCCCCAACCTAGCCGGGGGCGCGGCGCGCGCCCTGCGCGGTTTGCCTGAGTTTCTTGGTCAGCGATAGGAGGCCGACATGAGCGAAATGAGCCTGCAGCAGACGCCGGCGGCGCCGGTTCGCCGCGACGCCCACGGGGACACCCACGGGAGCCACAGCCAGCGCGTGCAGAACCTGAAGTTCGCCACCTGGCTGTATCTGGCGTCGGAGGTCGTCATCTTCTCGGTGCTCATCGCCACCTACGTGGTGTTCCGGCTGCACAACCCGGAAGTGATGGAACTGTTCCACGAGAAGATGAACGAATGGCCGGGCATCTGGCTGGTGAGCCTGAACACCTTCATCCTGCTGGCCAGCAGTTGGGCGATGGTCATGGGGCTGCGCCAGATCCAGCGTAACAACCCGCAGGGGCTGATGCGCTGGATCGGCCTGACGGCGCTGATGGGCACAGTGTTCGTCGTCTTCCAGTACGTCGAATATACCGAGATGGCGCACAAGGGCATCACGCTCTACTACGACGCTGCCAGCGGCATCTTCAAGGACTTTGGGATGCGGTTTTACGCCCCCACCGCTTTCCATGGCGCGCATGTGATCGTCGGCGTGCTGTGGGCGCTGTACGTCGTCAACAATGCCCGCAAAGGGCGTTACAGCTCGCAGAACTATATCGGCGTCGAAGTTTTCGGTTTATACTGGCACTTCGTGGACGTGGTGTGGATCGTCCTGTTCACCTTGATTTATCTGATCTAGACGAGGCGACTGATGGCAGACAAGACGATGACCCCGGCGGCCGACGCCGCCTCTGAGGCTCAGCCCGGTGTGCCCGGCTATGTGGGCACGCATTACCCTGACGATACCACGACCGTGTTGGGGCGGCAGATCAATCTGCCCGTCTACACCGTCGTGTTCATCGTCTTGGGCACCCTGACCGTGCTGGAGGTGGCGCTGGCCGAGCTGGTGCCGCGCGGCGGGCTGACCATCCCGCTAATGCTGCTCATCAGCCTGGGCAAGGCGGCGCTGGTAGTGTGGTTCTACATGCACCTCAACAGCGACAGCCGCCTGTTCGCCGTCACGCTGCTCGTGCCGGTGGTGATGGTGACGCTGGCCACCCTGTTCCTGATGATCGTGCCGGTGGGGTATTAGACCGCGGCGCGTTGAATGCGGCCGGTATGGTGAACACATGTCTAGAGAGGGGCGCACTCACGCGCCCCTGTCTGTTTGGATGCGCTGTCCAAAGAGGAGACTAATCGCATGCTTGTAAACCTGGCAGATCAGGTTGCGCTGGTCACGGGCGCGGCTCACCGCGTCGGGCGGGCGATCGCGCTCGAACTCGCCCGGCGCGGCGCGCATATCCTGGTGCATTACGGCAGCGCGGCGGCTGAGGCCACCGAAACCGTGCGCGAGATCAAGTCCATGGGGGTGGACGCCTTTCCCGCGCAGGCCGATCTGCGCACGCGCGCCGGGGTCGAGGCGCTGTTCGCTGCGCTACATGAACGCTTTGGCCGGCTGAACATCCTGGTGAACAGCGCCGCCAACTTCCAAAAGCGCCGCTTGCTGGATGTATCGCTGGAGGACTGGGAGGAGACGCTGGCCATCAACCTGACCGCGCCCTTCTTGTGCACCCAGGCGGCCGCCGCCCTGATGCAGAAGAACGACCCGCCCGGCGGCGTGATCATCAACATCCTGGACAAGGGGGCCGTCAGCCCTTGGCCAGAATACCCGCATCACGGCGTCAGCAAGGCTGCGCTGTGGATGTTAACGCAGGTGAGCGCCGCCAGCCTGGGGCCGCATATCCGGGTGAACGCTGTCCTGCCCGGCCCAGTCATGAAACCCGCCGGTGTGGCTATGAGCGATGAGCAGTGGGCGGAGGTCGGTAAACGCACGCCGCTGCTGCGCACCGGCGCGCCGGAGGACGTGGCGCGCGCTGTGGCCTACCTGGCCAGTGAGGACTACCTGACGGGCGCGCTGATCCATGTCAACGGCGGCGAACACCTGTGGTGACCAGCCTCAGCCGCCGCTGCGTTCGACCGTGACGGTGATCGCGGCGTCGGCGCGGTTGCCGACCACATCGTAGGCTGCCGCCGCAAACTGCTCTATCCCCGTGCGGGTGATCTTCCACTCGAACCCGTAAGGCCAGGTTTCGTCGGCCCCCAGGAACTGGCCGTTGTGGTAGAACTCGACGCGGGCGACCGAGTAGTCGTCCTGCACCTCGGCCGTCAGCGGCACAGTCTGGTCGCCCGGCCAGCGGAATACGCGCCCCGGCTCTCCCGCCGTGAGCGTGATGGCCGGCGGCGTGTTGTCCACCGTCACCAGCACGCTGCGCGACTCGCGGGTGTTGTCGTTCAGCACCACCGTCAGCAGGATGTTGTACAGTCCACTCAGGCCGGCAGTGTTCCACTGTCCCAGCGTGGCGCCGCGCCGGAACTCGGTCTGGCGCTCGCCGATCTGGATCCACTCAGACGGGTTCGGCCCCTGCCCATAGGCGAGCTGAAAATACTGCATATTGGTCGGGTCAAGCGTGCCGCGGATGTCCACGACGCCGCCGACGTAGGCGAACGGGGCCGGCTGCAAAATCTGCACGGAGCTGAAGCGTTCTGGCCGGCTGACAGTGTCGTACTCGGTCGGGGGCAGCGGCAGATTGTTGGCGCGCCACCAGTCGGCGGCTTCCGGGGGAGGGATGAAAAACACGCTCTGAGATCGCAGCTCAGCCGGGGTGCTGGCGGTGGCGAGCTGGCCGGTCTGGCTGTTGATCTCGACCGCCTGCCAATACGTGTCCACTTCTCGCGGCGGGAACTGCGTCAGATAAACTTCATGGCGCGCCGGGCAGACCGCGTTAGGCAGCAGCCCAGAGCGCGCGCACACCGGTCCCTCAGCCGTGTCTTCCGGCCGCGTCCACAGGGACGGCGGCAGATTGTCGCGCTGATGCAGGTATTCCATCACCGCCCGCCACACGGTCGCCGCGCCGTCCAGTCCCAGCCGGTCGAGCGTCATCGGCGCGCCGTCAGCCCGTCCTAACCGGACGCCGGTCACAATCTGCGGCGTATAGCCCACCGCCCAGCTTTCGACGCCATCGCCCGCCAGCCCGCTGACGACTGCCGCCGGGCGCGAGAACAGCACGGTGCGGCCTTCGCCCAGCGTCTGCTGGCGCGCCGTGTCGTCCGACAGCACATCGTTGATCAAATAGCCGATCCCCGGCGGAAAGACGCTGACCTTGTTGAGCTCGACCTGTTCCGGGCTGTACTCCCACAGCGTCGCGCCGCTGGCGTCCTCGATGCGCAGCACCGCTACCGGGCTGCGCTGGCGATAGCCGCGCCCGATCGGTTCCACCGGCGCGCCGCGCATGTCGCCGAGCGCGGCGAACACCGAGTAGGCGTAAGTCATATCCAGCACCGACACTCGCCCGCCGCGCTCCAGCAGCGACAGGTCGAAGCGGCCGTCTTCGCCCAGGCTGTTCAGGCCGATGCGATGCGCCACCCGCAGGATGTTGTCCAGCCCCTGCTGGCGGGCGACCTGGGCGGCGGGCGGTAGCAGCCAGGCGCTCATGGCGTCCCGCAGGTTGATCGGGCCGCGAAAGCGGCCGTCGGGGTTGGCCGGGGTATAGATCAACCCCTGAGCCGCGCCGGGAAAAGTGCGCGGGATGTCCAGCACCATGCTGCCCGGCGAGAACAGCCCGCTGCGGAAACCCTCGAAATACACGAACGGCTGGAGCGTGACCCCTGGTTGATAGGCGACGGCCGTGGCCGCGCCTACTAGGCTGCGAATCTCGCCGGTGGCGGCGTCTATGATCACCAGCGCGCCGACATCTGGCGGCGACTCGCCAGGCGAGGACTGGCCGATGGGCAGGTAGGCGGCGCTCAGGCAGGGCGAGCCGTCCAGCGCGGCGACCGGCGTCGCATCGCCCCGAAGCTGCGCCAGCCGCGCCCGCAGCACACACTCGGACTGGTAATACAAGTCGAGGTCGAGCGTGGTGACCAGCCGCAGGCCGCCCCGCGCTACCAGCCGCGCGCCATCCCGTCCCAGCGAGTCCAGAATGGTCTCGGCCTGCCGCCGGGCATAGACGGCGAACTCAGGCGCGATGTGCAGGGCGGGGTCGAGCGTCTGCACTACCGTCTGGGTGACGGCGGCCTGCTCGTACTGCTCGCCGGTGCTGAGGCCGGCGGCGCGCATCGCCCGCAGCAGATCGGCCTGGCGGCTGCGCGCGGCGATCTCATTGTCTATCGGGTTGTACTGGGGCGCCAGCGGGATGGCAGCCAGCAGGGCGGCCTCGTCAAGCGTGAGCGCCGCCGCCGGTTTGCCGAAGTAGGTGCGCGCCGCCGCCTGGATGCCGTAGGCGTCGCTGCCGTAGTAGTTGGTGTTCAAATGCCACTCGAGGATTTCCGTCGGCGTGTAGCGCCGGTTGATCTCCGCCACCAGCGCCGCTTCGCGGGCGATGGCGTCGCCGGTGATCACATCCGGCAGCGGGGCGATGACGTTGCGCACCAGCCGCCCGGTCAGCGAGGCGTCCGGCAGCAGCGGGCCGGTCAGCAAGCTGCGCCACAGCCGGCTGAATGTTTCCAGGGGGCTGAAGCGGGTCGTCGTCAAAAAGTCTGGGTCTTCGGCGGCCAGCGTGGCCTGCGCCACGTAGTCCGGCAGGCTGGACAGCGGCGTCCAGTCGGCGATGTCAGCCCCAGGCGCGCGGGCGGACAGCAGCACCGCGCCGCTGCGATCGTAGAGTTCGACCAGTCCGCCGGTTGAATCAAAAGCCGCTCTCGCGGCCGGGTCAGGCAGGCTGCGGATGGCGGACTGGTAGATGACCAGCGCGCCGCCGACGGCCACCCCCGCCGGCAGGATCACCAGCAGCACGACCAGCGCCACCGCCAAGGCTAAACCAGCGTTCGCCCGGGCATGAGCGCTGCGGCGCCGGGCTTTGCGTTCCCGCCGCCGGCGGATGATGTGGACTGCTGCAGTCATGTCGGCCTCGTCTTCAGCTCGATGCCTAGATGCCGCCCTCCATTCTATACCGTCCGTTCCCATCGGGCTACCGCTCTGAAGGCGCGCCCCGCGGCAGCGGCGTCACGGCTGCATGGGCTGAGTTCAAACCCCATCGCCGGCCTTCAGGCTGGGCGCGAATGGGCTTGAAGGCGCGGCCGCAGCCGCCGCGCCAGCTCCGGCCACAGCAGCAGTTGGATCAAACCATTCAGGACCACGATGACGGTGCTGCCTTCGTGACCCAGTACGCCCAGCGGCAGCGGCAGGTTGACGACGAAGGCGCTGATGATCAGCAGCGCGATCACCAGCAGCGCGAAGCTGATATTCTGCCACACCACCCGCCGTGCCTGCTTGCTCAGCCGGATGGCGTAGGGGATCAGCTCCAGCCGGTCGCCCATCAGCACCAGGTCGGCAGTCTCCAGCGCTACGTCGGTGCCGGCGGCCCCCATGGCGATGCCGACCGTGGCCGAAGCCAGCGCCGGCGCGTCGTTGACGCCGTCGCCGATCATGGCCACCGGCCCGACCTCCGCCTCAATTCGCTTGAGGATGGTCACTTTGTCCTCTGGCATCAGCCCAGCGTACACCGCGTCCACGCCCAACTGGCGAGCAATCGCCTGGGCCACGCGCAGATTATCACCGGTGAGCATGGCCACACGTTCGACGCCCATCTCGTGCAGCCGGCGGATGACGCCGGTTGCTTCCGGCCGCAGTTGGTCAGCCAGGGCGATGATGCCCATCCAGTCGCAGCGTCTATCGCGGTAGGCGCAGGCGCCGCAGTTCTCGCACTGGCCCTCGCGCACCACGCCGATCACCGTCTTGCCTTCCAATTCTAACTGTTCAAACCGGGCGGCCAGGTACGGCGGCATGGGGTTCTTCTGTTCGAGATACTTGATGCTGCCCAGCCGCACGACTTTATTATCCACCTTGGAGACGATGCCCATGCCGGTGACGGCCTCAAAATCCTGAAGCTCGCCCAGGCGCAGGCCGCGCGCCTCCGCCGCCCGGACGATAGCCTTGCCCAGCGGGTGCTCTGACCGCTGCTCAACCGCCGCGGCCACCGACAGCAGCTCGTCCTCCTTCAGCTCGCAGCACGACATCATGTCGGTGACAGCCGGCTTGCCCATCGTCAGCGTGCCGGTTTTATCAAAAGTGATGGCCTTGATGCTGGCGAGCGCTTCTAGATAGGCGCCGCCTTTGAACAGCACGCCGCCGCGCGCCCCGGCGGCGACGGCCGAGATGAACGAAGCCGGCACGCTGATGACCAGCGCGCACGGCGAGGCCACCGTCATCAGCACCATCGCCCGGTAGAAGTTGCTCTGGAAGTCAACCAGCCCCAGCGCCGGCGGCAGGACGATGAACAGCCCCACCGCGCCGATGATGAGCATGGCGTAGTACTGCTCGAACTTGTCCAAGAAACGCTCGGTGGGCGCTTTCGAGTCTTGGGCTTCTTCGACCATCTTGATGATGCGCGCCAGCGTGGTGTCGTGCGCCGCCTGGGTGGCTTCCACATCCAGCGCGCCCTGCTGGTTGAGCGTGCCGGCGAACACCCTGTCCCCCGGCAGCTTCTCGACCGGCATCGATTCGCCGGTGATCGGCGACTGATCGACAGCAGAACGGCCGCTGACGACCACACCGTCTACCGGAATGCGCTCGCCCGGCTCGATCAGCACGATGTCCCCCACCTGGATCTGGCCGATCTGGACGGTCTGCACGCCGTCATCCCGGCGCACGCGCGCCTCGGCTGGATACAGCTTCATCAGCCCGCGGATGGCCTGACGACTGCGGCCGATGGCATAGTCCTGCAGCACGTTGCTGAGCGAGAACAGGAACAGCAGCATGGCACCCTCGCGCCACTGGTCGACAGCAGCCGCCCCCAGCGCCGCCAGCACCATCAGCAGGTCGACGTCAATCTTGCGCTCGACCAGGCTCTCTATCGCCGTTTTGACGCCGAACGCGCCGCCAGCCGCGTAAGAGATGAGGTTGAAGACCAGCACTAGTTCACGGGGCGCGCCTGCGTTCTCGGCGATCAGACTGGCAATGATGGCCAGCGCCGTCACCACGACCAGGCGCGGTTCCAGCCAGGCCGGCGTCAGCCAGCTCTGGGTAACTGTCGACTGTTCACCATGCATCTCTTCGGCGCGGGTGATCGCGCTCATAGTCAATTTTCTCCGGTTTAAAACTGCCTTCCGTATGCGGTAACTCTATTTTAATTCAGGTTAAAACAGTTTTCAACCCCGATTGGTATCCTGTCTCTAGGGTGACATTCATCGCCAAACAAACTGCCCCCGGCGGGGCGGGGGCAGGCTGGAGTCGAGCAGGCTGCCGGTCAGACAGCCGCTTGGATCTGCGTGTATAGCTCCTGCGTTTCCCGCGATGGGCTGATGCCGAAGCGGGCGCGCAGCGTCTTGAGCAGTTGCTGGTAATGGGCCTGCGCCTCGGCGACCTGACCTAGTTTCAAGTGCAGCGCCATCACTTCCCGATGAATGTCCTCGCGTTCAGGGGCTTCCTTCACAGCGCGCAGGAAGTAGCACAGCGCCATCCGGTCGTCGCCGCGGCGCTTGTTCAGCCGCCCTAGGCCGATGAGCGCCTGGGCGGCCATCAGCCGGAGCTGCTCGCGCCGTTCAGCGATCCAGGGCATCTCAGTTGTCTCCAGGAAGGGGGCTTTGTAGAGATTGACGGCGCGGGTCAGCAGCTCTTCTTCCACCCGCTCATCGGCAGCCGTCATGGCGCTTTCAACGGCCGATTGGAACTCGCTCACGTCGTAGTAGCGAATCAGCTTGTCACTGGGCATGTAGAAACCGCCGCTGTAGCGCGTGAGGTCATATGAGCCGGGCTCGTCAATATTGACGCCGATGCGCTCGTTGATCTTGCGCTTGGTGACGTGGAAGACGTTGGTGGCCTCCTTCACCGGCAGGTTCGGCCAGAAGGTGGCGAAGATTTCGCTGCGCGTGACCAGCGGGCGATCCATGAAGAAGAAGAACAGGTTGCGCGGCAGCGCGCCGTCCCAGTTCGTGACTGGCTTGCCGTTCACCAGCACATGGCCGCGGCCCAGCGCATAGACCTCCAGACGGGGGCGCGGGCGCGGTTCCACGGTGTAAATCACATCATTGGCGCGGTATTCCGTGCCCAGCACCACGCCCTCGCCGCTTGCGATGATGTCGTACCACGGCTGATAGGTGAGCTGGCGGCCGCTCACGACTAATTGGGCATTGTCCGGCAGAGCATGGTTCAAAGCCCGCACGAAAGCGTCTACATCGCCATCAAATTGCAGTCGATCGAATTCGTCCACGAATAGGACGACCGGTTGGTCCCGGCAGCAGTCGCGGAGATCAGCCGCCAGCGCCAGCGCCAGTTCGCTGGGCCGGACCCTGTTGGCCAACGCGGTGCGCGTCTGCCCGCCAAAATGACCGATCGTGCGCTCAAATTCCTCGATCATGCCCGACAGCCAGTCTATCAGCGTCATCTGTCCGTCGTTGATCCGGTAATACAGCAGGTTCGACTGTCCGGCAGCGACAAAGTGCGCTAGAAACAAGGTGCGATAATTCGTCCAGGGGTAGAGGATGACCACTTTTTTCCCTGCCGAACGGGCGCGAAAATCTTCTGGCGTGATGCGTGTCGCCGATGCGGTGTCCATGTTGATTGACTCTCTTGAGGACGGGTAAGAATGCTGACCAGGATCAAGGAATTTGTATTGACCTAAATCGGTAGATTAAACTGTAATAAGATTATCATAAACAAAATGCTTCTGTCAAACAGCAGGTGGTCTTAATTGTATGAAAATTGTTGCGCCGGCTGACTCTCCTAAGACCGGCGCCCGGTTATGGCGGCTGGCAGTTTGGGCTGGCCCTCTGGAACCTGTTGCGCTGGCGGTGATGCTGGCCGCTTTCTGGCAGCCCAGCCCCCAGCGCGACCCCTGGCTGGCGCTGCTGTTCCTGCTGCCGCCGCTGTGGGCGCTGCGCGCCTGGCGCGAACGCTGCTGGCGGCCGCGCACGCCGCTTGATGTCCTGCTGCTGGCGTTCCTGGTTCTGGGCACGGTCAGCGTGGCCGCAGCGCCGTACACCCGCGGCCTGCTGATGCTGGGCCGGCCGCTGCTGGGCATCGCGCTGCTGGTGTACGCTGTGGCGCTGGCGCGGCGCGGGGGGATGACGGCGCTGTTGGTCATGACGCTCGGCCTGGCGCTGGGGTTGGCCGGCGCGGCGCTGGGCGCCACCCAGTGGAACGTCAAATCGGAGCCGTTCCTGCCCCTCATCGAGCGCCTGCCCGATTTCACCGGCCTGCCGGGATTGGCGGGCGGATTCAACGCCAACGAGATCGCAGGGGCACTGTGTCTGCTGCTGCCGCTGGCAGCCGGGTTGGCCGCCGGCTGCGGCCGGCCGCGGCTGCGCGCCCCGGCGGCGCTGGCGTCGGCGCTGCTGGGGCTGGCGCTGGTTCTCGGCCAGAGCCGGCTCGCCTTCCTCGGCGCGGTGTTGGGGCTGGCGCTGGTCGTCCGGCTGCTGATCCCGCCGGGGCGCAGGCGCTATCTGGCCTGGGTCGGGCTCATCGCCCTGTGCCTGCCGGAGGTCATCGTCATCCTGCGCCCGCTGTCCCCGGCCGACCGCGCCCGCCTGAGCGACCGCGATGAACTCAGCTTCGGCCAGCGGATCGGCATCTGGAGCAGCGCCGCCGCCATCGTGCGCGACTACCCCTTGACTGGCGTCGGCATGGGCATGTTCCGCAGCGGCCCGGTGCGGGCGCGTTATCCGGCGGCAGGCTATGAAGACCGCGTCCTGCCGCACGCGCACAACGCCTGGCTGCAAGTCGGCAGCGACCTCGGCCTGCCGGGGGTGGCGGTGTTCACCGGCTGGTACGCGGCGGCCGGCTGGATGTTGTGGCGCGTCTATCGGCGGGGCGGCCAGACGGCGCGGGCGGCGGCAGCAGGGACCGCCGGCGGTCTGCTGGCGCACGCCGTCTTCTCGCTAGGCGATGCCATCCCGCTGTGGGATCGGCTGGCATTCGTCTTCTGGTGGCTGCTGGCGCTGGCGGCGGCGCTGTGGAATCAACAGCCGGGCGCTCAGTCCCGGCTGCCAATCGACGATGGCGAGATGCAGCGCTGTTAACTGCCGCGGAACAGCTCGCGCACGATGATGTTGCGCTGAATTTCGCTGGTGCCTTCGTAAATCTGGAAGATCTTCACATCGCGCAGCAGCTTCTCCACCGGGTATTCGCGCATATAGCCGTAGCCGCCGAACACCTGCACCGCATCTACCGCGGCGCGGGTGGCCATATCGGCGGCGAACGCTTTGGCATAGGCCGGCACTTTCGGGTTGACGATGCCCGCATCTACCTGCCAGGCCGCCTGCCACACCAGCAGCCGCGAGGCTTCGTAGTGAATAGCCATATCGGCGATCTTGTGGCCGATGGCCTGATGCTGGTAGATAGGCACGCCGAAGGCGATCCGCTCCTGCGCGTACTTGACGCATTCTTCCAGGGCGCGGCGCTGCAGCCCGACGGCGGCGGCGGCCACGCCAGGGCGGCTGTGGTCGAAAACGCTCATCGCCAAATAGAACCCGCGGCCTTCGACGCCGACCAAGTTCTCCGCTGGCACTTCCACATTTTCGAACACGATTTCCGCCGTATCCGACGCGCGCTGGCCGAGCTTGTCGAACTTCCGGCCCACCTTGACGCCCGGCATCGTGCGCTCCACGATGAAGCAGCTCATGCCGCGGTGACCGGCGGCGGGGTCGGTCTTGGCGAACACCGTGAAGAAGTGGGCGTGGCTGGCATTGGTGATGAAGGTCTTGGAGCCGTTGATGATATATTTAGCGCCGCGCTTTTCGGCGCGGGTCTCGATGCCGACCACGTTCGACCCCGCCGCCGCCTCGGTGACGCCGTAGGATACGAACTGTCCCTGCTCGACCAGACGCTCGCCCAGCCAATAGCGCTTCTGGGCGTCGCTGCCAGCCAGGATGATGGGCAGCGCCCCCAGGTTGTTGGTGCTGATGCTGGTGCTGATGCCGGTGCAGCCGTAGCCGAGCTCTTCGGCCACCAGACATTCCTCGAACACTGTCGCGCCCACGCCGCCGTATTCCGCGGGGATGTTCATGTTGACGATGCCCAATTCACGCGCTTTGTGGAAAATGGCCTCCGGAAAAATGGCGTGCTCATCATATTCTGCGGCTACGGGGATGATCTCTTCACGGGTGAAATCCCGCGCCAGTTTGACCAGCATTTTCTGCTCGTCGGTGAGCTCAAACGTCACGCCCAGAGAAGCAATTTTGTCAACCATGAGTCGAGTCTCCATATCATAATCGAATCGCGGTTAGATTAGTATAGCACGACTCGGCAGCACAGGGCAAACGTATCAACCTGCACGACAGATCACGAGATGTTCAAGCCGATGAGCCAAAGGCGCTCCCCGCCGCCCGCGCTCTCACCGCGCTTGGATGCTGGCCAGCAGAGCGTCAGCTTGGGGCAGGAAGGCGTCCCAGGCGGCCGCCGGGGCGCGCACGACGGCGGTGAGCGTCAGCCCGCCAGCGAGCGCCAGCCGCCGCACAGCATAGCGAAAAGCGGGGTCGTCCAGGCCGGCGGTGTCTAATTCCCCGACTTGGATCGTCACTGTCGAGGCGTCATCTGGGGCGACGAACACCACCGAGGGCGGCGCGTCAGCCGCGCCAGTCACCACCCGCCAGCCAGCCGGGTAGCGCAGGGCGAACCACAGGTTGGCGTAAGTGCGGTCAGTGACCACGGCCGGCGGCCCCGGCGTGAACGCGAGCTGAGGCGGCGTGCGCGCTGGGATGCAGCCGGCCAGCCCCAAGCTCAGCAGCGCGGCGGCCAAAAGGCGCGGCGGGGTCATGGAGCGCGGTTGGGCGCGGCCGGGTTGGCGGCCATGTTGCGCGAGGCCGGGTCGCCGCACGAGACGTACCCAGCCCAGCGCGCCACGCGCCACGCGCCGTCTGGGTCAGGTTCCAGCCGTAGATAGATGCACACTCCGCTGAAGCCTAGGTCTTCGGCATAGGTGGCGATCAGGTCGACGTTCCAGGCCAGGCCGTCCGGGGCGGCGCGGCGGAACACCACGCTCAGGAACCGCCCCCATTCAGGCGGCGTGTAAGCCTGAATGCAGCCAGCCGCCCGCCCATCTGGGCAGTTGGCGGCGGCATAGTCGCGCAGCGCCGGGGCTAGCAGCGCGTCGGCGGCGGCCTCGCCGCGCCCGGCGGCTTCGGCGAACTGGAGCGCGGCGGCGAAGGCCGGATGCGTCTGCTGCGGCACCAGCGCCAGCGTCACAGCCACGACGATCGCCAGGCCGGCAGCCGCTGCCAGCCCGCCTATCCAAATGAGACGTTTGGGAGTCATAACCATCCTACTCGTCTGCGGCGTCTCAGGCGTCCCGCGCCGCGCGCAGCGCATCGCGCATGCGGGCGACCTCGCGGACGGCGTTGACGCTGACCAAGCCGTGCCAGCCGGGCGTGTTCATATACTCGACGCAGATCACGCCCGTGTAGCCCGCCGCCTGCAAGCCGGCCAGCACCTGCGCCGCGTCGATCGCGCCGGCGTCGAACGGGGTTTGCAGTTTGCCCCGCGCCGCCTGCCGCACCTGTACGTGCCGGGCGTGGGGCAGCAGCCCCAGGATATCAGCGTGCGCCGCCCCACCGCAGACCAAGTGCGCCCAGTCTACCGTCAGCCGCAGGCCGGGCACGTCGTCTAGCAGCCGCTGCGCCGCCGCGGCGGTAGGGGCCAGCGAGTCCAGATGCGGCTCCACGCTCACCTTCAGACCGGCTTCCGTCCCTAGCCGCACCATCTCGCGTAGGGCGGCCACCGCCCGGTCGCGCGCGCCCTGGGGGTCGGCGACGTCCGGCAGCCCCGGCGACAGGGTGATGCCCGGCGCACCCAGCTCGACGGCGAACGGCAGCAGCGCCCGGTACAGCTCCAGCTCTTTGGCGCGCCGCGCCTCGTCGGCGGCGCTGATGCGCGGCAGCAGCAGGTACAGGTCGCTGACCTTCAGGTTGAACAGGTCGAGATCGGCGCGGATGTCGGCGGCGGCCTGGCGCGGGTTATCGGCGGCGCGGGCGGCGTTGAAGTTGGCACCGCTGCCGATGTCAACCCAGCTGAAGCCCAGCCGGGCGATGGTGCCCAGCGCCTCCGGCAGCGTCAGATCGGTGAAAGCCCAGGTGTGGCAGGCGAATTCGAGCATGGCGTCACGGGTACAGGTACGGGTGTTCGGGCTGCTCGATGATCTCCAGGCTGGCGGCGCGCAGCACCGGCACTGTGTCGCCGCGGAAGCTGCCGGTCTGAAAAGCGCCCTGCACCCGCACCCAAGTATCCTGGGGGATCTCATCAGCGCCCGGCCAGACTACCGGCAGGCCGATGGCGACGGCATCGGCCACGCAGCAGCTGATGGTGAACCGCGCCACCATGAACGTGTCCTCCGGGAAGGTGGCCTCGCGGTAGACGAAGCCGATCACGTTGGCGGCCTTGCCGTCGAAGCTGGCCGGGTCGCCGGCGTTGTTGAAGGCCCGCAGCCAGTCGAGCACATTCCACTGCGACGGATCGCTGGCGAAAGTGGTCACCGCCGCGCCGGTCGCCACAGTCAGGCTGATATTGCCGTTGATGGCTGCCGAGCCCAGCGGACGCGAGGGGACCAGCGTCCCCAGCACCAGCGGCACAGCCACCACCGCCAGCGCCGGCCAAGACAGGTGATCGTGATGATGGTGGTGGGTATGACCGCCGCGCAGCCGTTCGGCGGCGCCCGCCGCCCCCAGCAGCCCGAACAGCGCCACCGCCACATACGACAGCCAGGCGAAGCGCTCGTTGATGTAGTTGCTCAGGTTGCCGCTGAGGATGTTGTAGGCGAAATAGGCCGCCAGCCCGAACAGGATGGCGGTCTTGACCCACGCCTGAACCGCCTCGCGGGCGTGGTCGTGGTGGTGGTCGGAATGGCGTTCAACGGCTTGCATCACGTTTCCTCAGTCTACCTTGCAGCGCGTCGTCCCATCAGAAAGCGACGTTCAAGTTCAGCCACACGCCGGCCAGCAGCGTCATCAGCAGCGGCAGGACGATCAGGTAAGCCACGATGCGCGGCCTGAACACGCCCAGGAACATCAGCGTGCTCTTGACATCCACCATCGGACCGAAGGTCAGGAAAGCCAGCACCGAGCCGGTGGTGAAAGTGCCGACGAACGCCAGCGCCAAGAAGGCGTCTACTGTTGAACACACGCTCAGCAGGAAGGCCAGCGCCTGCATGGCGATCACCGAGACGGCCGGCCCGCGCCCCAGCGCCAGCAGCACCTCCTGCGAGACCAGCGTCTGCATCCCGGCGGCCAGCAGCGACCCGATGACCAGGTAGCGCCCCATCTCGAAGAACTCGTCGCCGGCCTGGCGCAGCGCGTCGCGCAGCCCGCGTCCCAGCGGCTTGCGCGCCGGGTAGAGCGGGATCACGTCGTCCGAGCCGCCGGTGATTGGGGCGAACGACCGCGGCCGCAGCACCTCCTGTGGGCGAGCCCCCAGCGCGAACACCAGCCCTACGCTGATGGCGACGACGGCCGTCAGCGCGAAGCGCCCCACCAGTACCGGCCCGGCGCCGAACGCCACGTAGGTGCTGACCAGCACGATCGGGTTCATCACCGGGGCGGCCAGCAGGAAGGTGACGCCGACCCACATCGGCAGCCCCTTGCCGAACAGCCGCCGCACCACCGGCACGACGCCGCACTCGCAGACTGGGAAGACAAAGCCCATGAAGGCGCCGGTCACCGTCGCCAGCAGCGGGCTGCGCGGCACCAGCCGGGCGATGTCGTCGGGCGTCAGGAACGAATCGATCACCCCCGAGACGACTGTGCCCAGCAGCAGGAAGGGGGCGGCCTCGATGAAGATGCCTAGAAAGCGGGTGCTGAAGATGCTGATGACCGTCTCGAACGACTCGCCGCTGCCCAGCGTGGCGCTCAGCACCACCAGCGCGCCGACGGCGGCAGCCAGCCCCCACGCCAGCCGGCGCAGCAGCCGGTGGGGAGGAGCAGACGGCAGAAGATGGTGGTCGGTGTCAGCGTGCATAGCGCCTCGTTTAGCCTCAGGCCGGCGGCCGCGCTGCCAGCCAGATTGGCCGATTGTACCTGAGATGGCGGCGCGGTGGAATAGCCGCCGGCGACGAGCAGCGCTGTCGCATCAAAGGTCTACAAAAGGCTACCTCTGGGCGGCCTGGTGGGCGTCCAGGGCGGCGACCAGCGCATCCAGCGTCAGCCCGGCCAGCGATGGCAGGTTCACATGCGCCGCCTGGGTGCGCGCTCCGCCCAGCCCCACCACCCAGAAGCCGCCGCCGAGCGCCGCCTGCACCCCAGCGGCCGAGTCTTCGAACACGACTGCCTGCGCCGGTGCCACCCCTAGACGCTCCGCCACCCACAAGAAGATGTCTGGCGCGGGTTTGGGGCGGCTGACGGTATGGCCGTCGCCCAGCGCGTCGAAGGCCGTCAGCAGCCCCAGCCGCTCCAGCACCAAGCGCGCATTGCGGCTGGATGAACCAACGCCCAGCTTTAGCCCGGCGGCGCGCGCCTCGGCCAGCAGGTCAGCCACGCCCGGCGCGACGTCTGCCGGGGTCAGCCGGCGGGCCAGCTCGTGGAAGTAGCGGTTTTTGCGCGCCAGCCAGTCCTCGGCCTGGGCGGCGTCCAGCGCCCGCCCTTTGCGGAAGATGTCCAGCGACTGCTCGCGCGTCAGCCCCAGCAGCCGTTCGCCGTCCTCCGGCGTGAAGACGATCCCTTCTTCATCGGCCAGCCGCTGCCAGGATCGAAAATGCAGCGCGACGGTGTCGGCGATCACACCGTCCAGATCGAAGATCAAGGCGCGGAGATCAACGGCCACAGCGTGCGTCCTTTCTGCGATGCCAACCTGGGGATTCGACGCTATAATACCGCGCTATGCGACTGATGAAAGCCCTGCCAATTGTACTCCTGTTCGCGGCCGGCCTGGTGCTGCTGCCGGGATGCGACCCGCTGGCGCCTCAGATGACGCCCCAGATCATCATCATCACGCCCGTCCCGACCGAGACGCCGGCCCCCAGCCCGACGCCGCCGCCCACGCGCACGCCGCCCCCGACCGCCACGCCCGTGCTGACGCCGACCGCCACGCCTTTCCCCTGCCCAGAAGCGAGCGGCCAGGTGATCACGGTGGACCCGTTCCGCAGCGCGACCGCCGGCCAGAACCTGCGCTACCAGGTGTATCTGCCGCCCTGCTACCAGACGTCGCAGAAGCGCTACCCGCTGCTCATCCTGCTGCACGGCGCGGCCAACACCGAGGCGCAGTGGGGCAAAATCGGCACGTTTCAGGCGCTCGATCAGGGCTTCCGGCTGGGCGCGCTGCCGCCGATGCTGGTGGTCGCGCCGTATACCGGCTCGATCGGCAACCTGAACGCCTTCCCGCCAGACGCTTCATATGAGACGGTGGTGCTGGAGGAGCTGCTGCCCGCCGTCGAGCGCGACTTCTGCACCTGGAGCGACCGGCGCTACCGCGCCATCGGCGGCATCTCCCGCGGGGGGTTCTGGGCCTACAGCATCGCGCTGCGCCACCCGGACGTGTTCGGCATCGTCGGTGGTCACAGCGCCTTCTTCCCTGACGACCTGCGCGAAGTGCCGGCGCCCTTCAATCCGCTGGAGCTGGCGCTGAACGCCACCTTCTTGGCGGATGCCGGGCTGCGCATGTACCTGGACAACGCCGCCAGCGATCCGGCAGGCGTCAACTTGCAGACGTTTTCCGGCCGGCTGAGCGCGCGCGGCATCGCCCATACCTACGTAGTCAACCCAACCGGCGATCACAGCGACGACTACTGGGCGGCGCACATCACCGAGTACCTGGCGTTCTACGGGCGCGCCTGGCCGCGCAGCGCCGACGAACTGCCGAGCTGCCTGGAGCCCAGCCCGTAGGCTGTCCGCTCCATCTGGCGGCATCAGCCCGGCGCTTCGGCTTCCGACGTGGCCTCGGGGACGGCGACCTGGCACTCCTGCAGGTTGCCCTCAGCGGCGGTAGCGGCCTCGGTGTCGCCGGTCGCCAGCCCTAGTTCGCGGCTGCGCTGGAGCAGCGGCACGGCGGCGGCGCAGTTGCCCAGCGCGATCTGGGTGCGGCCGGCCCACAGATAGTGGCGCGGCGACTGGCTGCCCAGGTCGATCGCCCGCTGCAGGTTGGCGGCGGCGGCGGTGTACTGGTCAAGGCTCATCTGCACCCGGCCCAGCAGCCCCAGGCAGGCGATGTTCTCCGGCGCGACCTCAATGCAGCGGCTGAGGTAATCGGACGCCTGGGCGAAATTCCCCAACCCAGAGTAGTAATAGCGTCCCAGCTCCAGCAGCGCCGGCGCGTTGCGCGGGTTCTGCTCGACGACGTCGCGCAGCAGGCCGATGGCTTCTTCGGTCTCTTGGAAGGCGTAGTAGTTGATCTGCGCCAGGTCGAGCGCCAAGTAGGGCAGATTGGGCGCTAGTTCGTAGGCGGCGCGGAAATCGTCGCGCGCGCCGCTGAAATCGAACTGCACCTCCCAGCGGATCAGCCCGCGCACTCGGTAGGCCTCGAAGCTGTCCGGGTCTTGTTCCAGTGCGCGCTCGATGGTATCGACGGCGAGCTGCGGCTGATCCGCATCCTTGTAGGCTTCGGCCAGGAAGGCCAGGGCGCGCGCGCTCCGCGGGTTGATCTCCAGCGCCCGCAGCGCGCTGGCGATGGCCTCGCCGTAGCGCCGGTTCCAGTCCAGCACCATCGCCCGGATGGCCCAGGCATCGGCGGAGAACGGGTCGGCGGTGATGGCGCGTTCGGCGGCTTCCAGCGCCTCCGCCAAATCGCCCTGCATGGCCAGCCCCAGCGCCAGCCGATAGTGCACTTCCAAGTTGTTCGGCACGGAGTCCAGCACGGCGCGGTAGGTGTTGACGGCCGCCTCGATACGCCCCTCGCGCCAGTCGGCGGCGGCGCGCTCCAACTGCAGCGCCGGGTCGGGGCTGGGGGGCGCGGTCGGGGCGATGGCCGTCGCCAGCGAGCGCTGCGCGCCTTCGAACACCTGATAGATGGCCTGGTGCACCGGCGGGCCGAACTCATCGCGGCGGCTGTAGACTTCTAGCCCGCCGATCACCGCCAGCGGCGTGACCAGCCACAGCCACAGCCAGCGCAGCGAGATCGGGCTGCGCTTCTGGCCGCGAGTGTAGCGTCGGGGCGTGCGCAGGTACATCGTCAGCCCCCGATGCCTCCCAGCGGCGTGGGCGGAATGGCGGTGGGCGGGATGGGTGTGGGCAGCGCCTGGCCGCTGTAGGCCGGGCAGCTCACAGTCACCAGCCGCAGCCCTTCCTGCGTCTCGCTCAGGATCGGCTCTTTGACCGGCAGTTCCTGAATGCGCGCCAGCGCCTCTTGCAGCGTAACCCAGGCATCGTCGCACTGGCCCAGATAGTAGTGCGCCAGCCCGCGCAGGTAGTAGCACTGGATTTCCGACGAGCCCAGGTCGACGCAGCGATTGAAGTTCTCAATCGCGCCTTCGTAGTTGCGCCGCCGGTACTGCACCATGCCCAACTGGCGGTAAGCTTCGGCGTAGTTTGGGTCGAGATTGAGCGCGTCCTCGCAGTAGCCCTGCGCTTGGCCATCCTGCCCAACGCGGGAGAACGTCTCGCACAGGCGCAGCAGCGCGCGGGTGTTGAACGGCTCCAGCGACAGCACGCGCTCGTACGTGGCCACCGCCAGCTCGTATTCGTTCTGGGCGATGTACTGGGCGGCCAGCTCGAAGTACGGCGCGGTCAGGTTGGGGTTGATGATGATCGCATCTTCCAGCTCGTTGATGGCTTCCTCGCGCCGCCCCACCCAGATCAGCGAGTAGGCGTAGGCGCGGCGGGCGTCCACGTCCATCGGATCGAGTTCCACCGCCGACTCGCCGAACGACAGCCCCTGCTGGTAGCGGCCGATAGTCGTGTAGGCGCGCGCCAGGACGGCGTGCAGCGGCGCAAAGTTCGGGTTCAGCTCCAGCCCGGTCAGCGCCACCGGCACGGCCGCCGCCGACTCGCCCTGCCAGACCAGCGCTTTGGCCTTCAAGGCGTAGCCGCGCGGGTCGTTGGGCGCGGCCTGGATGGCGGCGTCGCCGAGCTCGGCGGCCCGCTGCGGGTAGCCCGGCTTGTTGATCTCGATCAGCAGCCGCCCGTATTCGTACAGGTAGTCCACGTTGGCCGGCTGCTGCTCGACCGCCTGGGCGAAGGCGGCGGCGGCGTCCTCCAGATCGCCCGCCAGGAACAGCTCATACCCGCGCGACGCCCACCAACTGGCGAACGGCGTGGCCGTAGGGGCCATGCCGATCATATCCAGCGCCATGAGCTGCAGGCGGTCAAACTGGGCGTTGACGAACAGCAGGAACCCGCCCAGCGCCAGCGCGTATATCAACAGCAGCCGTCCACCCCAGCGCCGCCGCCGGCGGCTGCTGAAGAACGGCTGCGACCAATCGCGTTTGATTTGCATACAGTAAGTCCACAATCCCACATGCTGTTGAGCCGCTAGCTTAGTCAAGAAGCTAGAGGGCGTCAAGGGGGCGGCAGCACACAGGGCGCGGCCGTTCGCTGGCCAGCGGGCTGCTAGGGCATGGCGATGGACAAGCGGCTGAACGACGACTCAAACGCGCTCGCGCAGCCGGAACAGCCTTTCACCCGCTTTAGGGACGTACAAGATGCCTTCAGCCTCGCGCCCGGCCCAGTCCTCCGGACGGATGACCGCCGGGTCGGCGTAGCCCAGGTTCAACCGGCGGCAGTCCTCGGCTGGCAGCCGCGAGGCCAGCGTCACCCAGATGCGCGGGCGTTCCACCCCGCCGTCGAAAGTCCCGCTGCCTTTCAGGTGCGTGCTGTGCGCCAGCACGCCCAGCGGCACGTGCGCGAAGCGTTCCCACTGGCCGAGAAAATAATCGCGGACGTGGTAACCGATGTCGTACAGGTGGCGGCCGTGCACCCGGCTGACTGTATCGAGATGAGGCGCGTAGACGATGATCTCGCCGCCGTCGGCGATGGCCGGCTCCAGTTTGTACATCGCCTTGGCCGCCGTCCACAATTCGTCATACATCGGCGGCGCCCACGACAGTGCCCGCTGGAACGGCCGCGAGACCCAGCGGATGTGGCGTTCGGCGGACAGCGCCGCCGCCGCGTGGAAGGCGGCCTGCAGATCGCCGACGAACACGCCGGCCAGGCCGTCGCCTTCCACTACCAGGCTGACCAGCGTGACCGGCGTCGGCAGCATGGCCGCGGCGGCGTGAATGATGTCGCGCATCGGCGTGCGCACGATGCCGATCGTGCGCAAGATGGTGACCAGCGCCCCCAGCCAATGCGTGACGTGGATCAGTTCCGGGCCGGAGATGCCGGGGAACAGATACTTGGCCCCGCCGGAGAAGCCGACCACCTCGTGCGGGAAGGTGGGGCCCAGGATGAGAATCTGATCATATTCCAGCGCCCGCCGGTTGATGCGCACCGGCACATCGCCGCCCAGCGACGGATGCCAGGCCGCGCCAGCCAGCGCCTGAATCTGATCGCGGGAGAGCACGCCGAGCGTCGCCAGCGCTGCTGGGTCGTCCCAGGCGTGGTTGAACAGCCCGACCGCGCCAAAATGGTCACGGCGTTCCGCCGGCGAGAGGCCGACCAACCGGCACAGGCTCTCGTCATCCAGCGGCGGGTGCGTCCCCAACGCCACCAGAAAGTCGAGCTGGCGGGCGTCCGCCAGCGTCTCAACGATCTGGCGGAAGAGCAGCGGCAGCGGCAGCGTGCGGGTGTGGTCGGGGATGAGCGTCAGCACGCGCGCTCCGCGGAAGCGTCCGCCCAACCCGGCTTCTAGCGCGGCGCGCACCGCCTGGGGCGTCAGCGTCTCGCCCGGCGGGGCTGCCGCTTGGGCGGCCAGATGGTCAAGGCGCGTCAGCATACAGTCCTCCGACATCTCAACATGATCGGCACACGATTGTACCTTAACCTCCGAAAAACGAGCGCTGTTGAGCTGCGTCTGAGGGCGCGCGTCAGGGCAGGGCGAAGCGGGCAAAAATCGCCAGATCGTCTACAATCGATGCTGATCGAAGCTGCGGCGAGGGCTGGGTCATGCGAACACTGGCTAGGATTAACTGGGTTTCCTTGCTGTCCGATCTGCTCCTGATCGCTGTCGGCGCGCTGATCGGTGCCGTCTCGACAGTGGTGTTCCTGGCGCCGTTCCGGATCGCGCCGGGCGGCGTGCTGGGTGTAGCCGTCATCCTCAATTACCTCGATCCTCGTCTGCCGATTGGCCTGCTGGTGTTGATCGGCAATATCCCCATTCAGATACTCGGCTTTGTGACGTTGGGCGGCTGGAAAGTGGTCGCCAAAACGATCATCTACGTCGTCATCTTTTCGGTGGCGGTCGATGTCGTCGCGCCTTACCTGGCGAACGTTCAGGTAGGAGACAATGTGCTGCTCAATGCGCTGTTCGGCGGCATCATCGGCGGCCTGGGCGGCGGGTTGGTATATCGCGCCGGGGCGACGCTGGGCGGAACCTCGACGCTGGCGCGCATCTTGCAGCAGCGGCTGGGCGTCCCGCTGAGCACCTCGACGCTGTACACTGATACCAGCGTGATCGCCCTAGCGGGGCTGGTGTTCGGCTGGGAGGGAGCGCTGTACGCCACGGTGGCGCTGTTCGTGGGCGCGGCAGCGTCGGACTATGTGCTGGAAGGGCCGAGCGTGATCCGCACCGCGACTATCGTCACCGATCAGCCGGAGGCCGTATCTCAGGCGATCTTGGGCGATCTGGGACGCGGCGTGACCGCCTGGCCGGGCATGGGCATGTATACGGAGCGCCAGCATACGGTGCTGTTCGTGACGGTCGCTCGGCCGCAGGTGAACGTGCTGCGCCGGCTGGTCTTTCAGGTCGATCCGAACGCCTTCGTCGTGATCGGGCAGGGGCATGTCGCCTATGGGCGCGGGTTCAAACCGCCGCGTTGAGCATGGTGCGGGCAACCAAGGGAGTGATGTGGAAGGGAGATCGCGTATGGGGGAGGGTGAGTGATGCCAGACACATTTGCAGGACAGAGGTATATCGTCACCGGCGCGGCCAGCGGCATCGGGCTGGCGACGGCGCGGCTGCTGCAGGCGTGCGGGGCGCGGCTGGCGCTGTGGGATCAGAACGCCCCGGCGCTGGCGGCGGCGGCCGAGGCGCTGCAAGCCCATGCCTTTCCGGTGGATGTAGTCGATGGCGCGGCGGTTCGGGCGGCTGCAGACGAGTCGGCAGCGCGCCTCGGCGGCCTGCAGGGCGTCGTGCATGCGGCCGGCATCCTGCGGGCGGGGTTGTTTGAGGACGTGAGCCTGGAAGCTCACCGCCAGACGATCGAGGTCAACCTGATCGGCACGCTCAACGTGGCCTACGCGGCGCTGCCGTATTTGAAGGCGGCGCGCGGCTCGCTGACGCTGGTGGCCTCAACGGCGGCGCTGGCCGGCCCGCCGGAATATGCCGCGTATGGCGCGAGCAAAGCCGGGGTCTTGAGCCTGGCGCAGTCGCTGCGGGTCGAACTGGCGGCGGACGGCGTGCACGTCGGCGTCGTCTGTCCGCTGTTCGTGCAGACGCCGATGCTGGCGGGATACAACGGCAGCACGCGCTTGATCCGCAGCCGCTCCCTGCTGTTTGATGTGCGGACGCCGGAGGCCGTAGCCGCCGTGATCGCTCGCGGCATTGAGCGCCGCCGCTTCTTCATCTGGCCGGGTTGGCGGCCGCGACTGATCTTCTGGCTGAGCCGCTATGCCAGTTTCTTGAGTTATCCGCTGACGCTGCTGACGTACCATCAAGGGCTCAGAGCCGAAGCCAGCGCTTTAGGCAAAGGCAAGGAGCCGACATTTCAATAGGGGAACGATCCAGCGCGCGCTGTACTGGCGCGATCGCTGCGGCTAATCGGGGGAAAGCATCGTATGGCACAATCTGCGCGCCAAATCGTCTCGCCGGCTGAACCTTCGTCCATCATCGAAGGCGTTTATATGGTTCCGATCCGCGTCTTCGAAGATGAGCGCGGGCGCTTCATGGAGACGTTTCGCCGGGAATGGTTTCCCTGGGTCAACTGGGACAAAATCCAGAGCAACCGGTCGGACAGCAAACCCGGCGTGCTGCGCGGCCTACACTATCACCTGTACCAGGTAGACTACTGGTACGTGCCGCGGGGCGTCATCCGCGCCGGCATGGTCGATCTGCGCCCGTCCTCGCCCACGTATAAGGCCGTCCAGGTCATCGAGATCGGCGAGGCCAACAACACCGGCGTCTTCATCCCGGTCGGCGTAGCGCACGGCTTCGTAGCGCTGACCGACGCCACCCTGATGTACATGGTCAACAATTATTACGATGGTGGCCAAGACGAACGCGGCGTCGCCTGGGATGACCCTGATATTGCGCTGCCGTGGGGGGTGACCCAGCCGCTGCTGTCCCCGCGCGACCAGCAGAACCGCCGTCTGCGCGACATTCCGCCGGAGGAACTGCCGCGGTAGCGCCAGTCATCAGGTCACTGATCTTCAGCGGCGTCGGTCTGCAGGCCGCCCCAGTAGCCGGCTAGCCACTTCATGGCGTCGACCGCGCTGTGCGGCGGCTGCTCGCCGGACATGAGGGCGCGGTCGAGATCTTCGCCGCGCCGGATGAGCACAGCGCGGGTGCGGCTGTCGCCCAACGCCGCGATCAACTGCGCCAGCTCTTTCAGATTGCTGCTGAGAACCTGCCGCTGCTGCGGCGACAGCTCGCCGGCGCGCGCGCCCAGCTCGGTTTTCATCGTCTCGGCATCGAACGATGCCAGCCGCCGCGGCTCAAAGGCCTCAGCCAGCATCCCCAGCGCAGTGAAAGCGGTGCTCACGAGCTGAGCGAACTCGCTCAGCGGCTGTTGCCCCAACAGCCGGCGCGCTGCCAGCAGGGTTTGCACGACGCCCCGTTCGGCCTCCAGGCTGCGTTTGCCCTCCAGCGCTTTGTCTAGACGGCTCAACCAGGCCGTCGGCTGCCCGCGCACAAACCCGCGCCACCAGTTCAAAACCTGTTGCCGGAGCGGCTCGCTCCAACTGGCCGCGCTGTAGAGCCGTTTCAGTTGTGCGATCAGTTGGTCTTCTTCCGGCTGCGTTTCGAGTTCGGCCAGCAGCCGCCGGATGATCGTCTTGGCGGCTCCCTCGTCGCGGCTTTCCGCCGCCGCCGCCAGCAGCAGCCACAGCGTGGCCGAGGGCGCGGTCAGCGTGGGGTGCTGCTGCAGCAGCCGCACCAGCGGCGGAAGCGCCGGCTGAGCCTCCGCCGGATTGGCGTGATCTTCCAAGCAGGCCAGATACAGGTTGAGGGCCTGCTGAGGCGAGACGTCGCTCGTGTTGAGTAAGCGTCCTATCAGGTCGAGACGCTCGCTGAGCGGGCGGCGGCTGCCGCGCAGCGCCGCCGGCAGGCTCGCGAGCAGCGCTGGGTCGCCGTTGGCCTGCAGCAGACGGGCGGTCTGGTCATCGCGACGCGCCGCCACCAATAGGTTCAGCAGCGTCTCGCGCGCCTCGGCGCTGAGGCTGGCCGCGCCCAGGTTCAGCCAGGTCGCAAGGATCGCTTCGGGTTGGTCATCAGGCGGCAGCGACGGGAACACAACGCCGCTGAGCGCCCATTCCGACGTCTGCTTCACCACCGCCGGCGTGAACAGGCCGCCCGCGCCGGCCCGCGCCGCGCGTCCCAACGCCGTCAGGAACAGCTCTGGGCCGCGGTTCTGGAGCAGTTGAAGCGCGTCGCCGTCGAAATCGCGCAGCACATGCCCGAAGTTGTCCGGAAGCTGCGCCAGCAGCTGCGGATCGTCCAGCAGATCATGCACTAGCGCCGGAGCGCGTTTGGCCGCCAGCACCACCAGATGGCGGCCTAGTTCGCCGTCTGTGCGCGCGCGTTCCTGCGCTGCCAAGATGCCGTAGTACAGCACATCGTTCAGCTCATACGCCGCTGGTTCGCGGGCGATCAGCGTCAGCCAGTCGCGGATGGTATCGCCATCGCCGTCGTTGATGGCCACGCGCAGCGAGGCAAGCGCGGCCAGTTTGAGGCGCTGTGTCCACACCGGCGTCGGGCCGTCGGCCAGCCGGGCGCGCACGAAAGCGTACACCGCATCGGGTTGGGTATACAGCCTGTCGTTTAGCTGCCGCCACAGCCGCTCATCCAGCGCGGGATCGGCGTCCATCAGGCTCGCCGCCAGTCGAGACGCCTCGGCGTCGCGCGTTTCGAGCGCGTGCTGCAGCAGCCGTTCGACGTACAAATACCGCAGTTCGCCCTGCGGCGGCGAATCGCCGGTCAGTGCGGCTTTGATCGCCTCGGCCGGGACGGGGTCGCCGGCGAGTAAGCGGGTATCGAGCGCATCGCGCTCAAGCACAGGTTGCAGCCTCCACTGGCTGATGTGTTCTGCCCCGCCAATGATGATACCACATCCGCTTCAGCGGCGAATACGACGGATGAACTCAACGCTCTGGAGCTGGCGCTCCAGCGTGAAGGTGATGTAGCCCAGCAGGATGCGTTCGGCTTCGTCATGGAGCGCGGGCGCGATCGTCAGCGAGCGCACCTGACTGTACGGGCTGCGCTGCATGTGGCGCAGCAGTTTGAGCGCCAGCATGGAGATCGGCACGACGGCCGCGCCCCGATGGGCGTGGGCATATGCTGGGGAGACAACGCCCCCCAGGGCGAAGCTGAAGAACTGATCCTGCGGCTGCACTGGTTCGCGGCTGATGACGCATTCGATGAGTTCTGGCCGGAAACCGACCAGGTCGAGCAGATGAAGCTCATAGTACCGGACGGCCAAGCGGGGGTCAGGATCGACGCACAGGCGCGCCAGCGTCTCGTCCAGCAGCATGAACAGGCCGGGCAGGTCGTCGCCCGACGCGGTGAAACGGTCGAGCAGTTCAGCGGCGTAGCTGGCATATGCGCCGCGCCCCAGGTCTTCCCGCAGCGCCAGATACGGTTCGGTCATCTCGGCCTGCACGACGATGTCCAGATCGCGCCCTTTGTGCAGCAGCAGGTCGGAACGCGTGAACAGTTCCACGTGGCCGGTCTTGTGGCTGGTCGGTTTACGGGCCCCTTTGGCGATCACGTCGCGTTTGCCGTGCTGCGGCGTGAGGATGGTCAGCAGGCGATCCGCCTCGCCGAAATCGCGCCGTTTGAGGATGATCGCCGGGGTGCGGAAAGCGCGCTCCGGGCGGGGCATAGTCACTCCAGTCCATGCGGCCCGAACCCGCGCGGCAGCAGCTCGCTCAGCCGCAGTTCCGCATGGATGCGTCCATTCAGGTCAGCGATCACGACGCGCAGCGCGGGCGCAAACTCGTACAGCATCTGACGACACATACCGCACGGCGATCCCCCATTGCGGGTGGCCACGACCAGCAGATCGAAATCGCGCTGGCCTTCGCTGACCGCCTTGACCAAAGCGGTGCGCTCGGCGCAGATGGTGGCCGGAAAGGCGGCGTTCTCCACATTGCAGCCGGTGAAGACCGCGCCGCTCGTCGTCCGCAGCGCAGCGCCTACCGGATAATGTGAATATGGGATGTAAGCGCGTCCGGCGGCGGCGATGGCCTGTTCGATCATCGACCGCAGGGCAGGGTCAGCGGGTTCGGGGATGGTCATCAGGTCAGTCTGTCACTGTTTGGGGCTGCACTCTGCTGCCGTCGGTCTCGGATGGCGATTCGCCGTCGGCGTCAGCGGCTGGGGCGCGGCGGGTGACGCGCACTTTGCGGATGCGCCGCCCCTCGATCGCTTCGATCTTCAGCGTCAGGTTCAGGTGCTCCAGGGTTTCGCCCGCTTCCGGGACGTGGCCGAGCGTGGTGAAGAGGAAGCCGCCCAACGTGTCGCTTTCGTCGGTCGGCAGTTCCACGTTGAGCAGCTCATTGAAGTCATCCAGGTTCATGCTGGCATCCACCAGGTAGGTGTCCGGCCCTTCCTGGATGTAATCGGCCTCTTCGTGAATATCGTACTCGTCCTGAATGTCGCCGACGATCTCCTCGATCAAGTCTTCAATCGTCACCAGGCCGGCGGTGCCGCCGTATTCGTCCACCACCACCGCCATATGGATCTTGCTGGTCTGCAGCTCTTTGAGGAGCACGTCGCAGCGCTTGCTCTCCGGCACGAAGAACGCTTTGCGCATGACCTCGCTGATCGGCTTGGATTCGCCGGTCTTCAGCAGCGCCAGCATATCCTTGGCGTAGAGCAGCCCTTTGATGTTGTCGATGTTGTCCTCGTAGACGGGGATGCGCGAGTGGCCACTTTCGATGAACACCTGCAGCGCCTCGTGCAGCGGCGTCTCAATATCCACCGCGACGATGTCAATCCGCGGCACCATCACTTCGCGCGCCAGCGTGTCGTCAAGCTGCAGCACTGAGAAGATCATCTCTTTCTCTTCGTTCTCGATCGTGCCTTCTTTCTGGCCGGCGTCCAGCAGGGTCATGATCTCTTCTTCGGTGAACACGTTCACCATGCTGCTGCTGCCGAAGGCAGACGCCAGCAGCCGGCTGATGGCGAGCATCAACTGGGCCAGCGGATTGAGCGCGAAGATCAACAGCCGCATCGGATACAATGCCCAGGGGGCGATGCGGTCGGCGCGGGCGCTGCCCACGGCCTCCGGCACCAGCAGCCCTAACACGAACGTTACCAACGCCGTCGGCGCCAGCACGATGACATACGCCAGCATCCGGGCGGTGGCCGGATCAGTGTCGTCGAGCGCCGTGATCACCGGCTGCGCCAGCGATGAAGCCGTGAGCGCCGCGATGCTGAACTGCAAGATGATGAGGCTGATCTGATAGGTGATGTGCAGGCGTGGGGAGACGGCGCTTTCGTTTTCTGTCAGTTCACGCAGATGAGTCTCGCGGCTGTTGGTCAGCGCTGCATAAGCCAGCGCGATCAAAGCGTGCAGCGTGATCAACAGCGCCAGGGTCGCTAGGCCTGATAAACCGCCCTCTTCCAAAGCTCTTTTTCCTCCGTCCCGTCAGACCGCCCTGGAATTTAAAATACCGGCGGTTAAGGTAAGTTGAACGAGACCTTAACCCCGGCATATTCCCCCGTTAAGCAAGTGCCGTCTGCAATGTACGTATCAGAGCGGTCTGGTTTACTCACTATACGGCCACACTGACAAACCGTCGCCGACCCAACCTGAGCGTGTGGTCATTATGATGACAATTTAGATGACGCGAGTTTACCATAAGCCTGCGCGGCAGCGCAAGATGCGGCGCGGCGCGCCCTGTTCCCTTGCCGCCGCAGGGCGGCTGGCGTAGACTACAGGTAGAGGCCAGTCCACAACCCGACAGGCTGTTTTGCGAGAGGCATCGAGGGCGCGATGAGCGAGAGCAAATCCAAAGACGATCTGATCGGCAAGACGCTCGGTCAGTACGAGATCCTGGAGGAGATCGGTCGGGGCGGCATGGCCACAGTGTATCGCGCGCGCCAGCTTTCGATCAACCGCATCGTGGCGGTCAAAGTGCTGCCGCGCCATCTGCTGCACGATCCCGGCTTTTTCGAACGTTTTGAGCGCGAAGTGGATGTGATCGCGCACCTGGAGCATCCCCATATTCTGCCGATCTACGACTACGGCAAAGCCGAAGACATGCCGTATATCGCGATGCGGTATCTGGCCGGCGGCAGCATGGCGCAGCTCATCCGCCGCGGCCAGCCCCGCCTGGAAGATCTCGATCGCCCTTTCACCCAGGTGGCGCAGGCGCTCGATTACGCGCATCGTCAGGGCATCATCCACCGGGACATCAAGCCGGGCAATATCATGCTGGACGAAGTCGGCAACGCCTATCTGTCAGATTTCGGCATCGCCCGCGTCTTGGGCAGCAACCTCACCGGCAGCGCCATCATCGGCACGCCGGCCTATATGAGCCCTGAACAGGCCAACGGCCTGCCGCTCGATGCGCGCTCAGACATCTACGCGCTGGGTGTGGTGCTGTTTGAGCTGATCACCGGGCGCGAACCGTATCAGGCCGAGACGCCGATGGCGCTGCTGCTCAAGCACATCAATGAGCCGATGCCGCCGATCTCAGCCTTCCGCCCGAACGTGCCGCCCGAAGTGGAGCAGGTGATCTTCAAAGCCACCGCCAAAGACCCGGGGCAGCGCTACAGCTCGGCGGGCGATATGGCGCGCGAGTTCAGCGAGGCGCTGCGCGGCCTGCGGCGGGCGGGCGCTCCGGCCGAGGACACGCCGACGATCATCACGGATGTCGGCGCTGCGGGGCGGGCTGCCCCGCCCACGCTCTATCCGCCTTACCAGACGCCGCCGCCCACCCCGGTCCCTCATCCGTCGTATCAGACGCCGCCCCCGTCCTATCCGGCGGCTGGCCAGCCGATGCCCTATCCGCCGGCGGCTGCGCCGCGCCGGTCGCGGCTGCCGCTCATCATCGGCGGGCTGGTGGTCGCGGCGGCGCTGGTCGCGGCGGCGGCGGTGGCGGCGCCCAATTTGCTCCCGCGTGAAGCGCCCGTCACGCTCGTGCCGCAGGCGCTCGGTTCGCCCACGCCGTTCGCCAGCGCTCAGCTCGTCCAGACGGAAACCTACAGCATCGCCATCCCCCGCGTGTGGATTCCGCCGCAGGGATTCTACGACCGATCGGACGCCGCGCGGCAGATCCACGTCTGGCAGGACACCAATCTCCAGGCGTATGTCTCGCTGGCGCTGGTCGAAGCCGATGTCTCCACCGACGACCGCTATACGGCGGCAGCGGCGCGGTACCGGCAGCAGTATTACGAACCCGCCGGCCTGTACCAGCCGATTGACGCCGCCACCGCGCCCGACGGCACCCGACGGGAGAGCTACCGGCTGCTCGGCGCCGAGCAGCCGCCGTTTCCAAACGGCCAGGTAGACGTCTTCTACCTGCGGCGTCCGCCTTACCTGGCGGTGCTGGAAGTGTATTCGGCTGACGCCGCCGGTAACCTCTTCGTACCCACGTTTCAGCAGATTCTAGACTCGGTGTATATCAAGCCCGCCGCCGGCTGACCAGCGTCCTCGACCGGCGCGGGGCAGAGCGAAAGCGCTGGTTAGCACTCTCCTGGGGTGTTTGCTAGAAAACCTCTTGACGAACCCTGTCACTTTTGCTAGACTGTGGTCATAGAATTAGCACTCTTACGGTTGAGTGCTAAAAATTCGTATCTGGTCAATCAACCAACCCTTAACACGATCCGTTTGTGTCCAAACTGGAGGAAGTGCAGCATGGCTATTCATCTTCGTCCCCTGGGTGACCGCGTTTTGATCGAACCGATCGAACAGGAAGAGGTCACTGCCAGCGGTCTGTACATCCCGGAGACCGCCAAAGAGAAACCCCAGCAGGGCAACGTTCTAGCTGTGGGCGAAGGCCGTCGCGATGACGACGGCAAGCGCATCGAGATGGATGTGAAAGTCGGCGACCGCGTCTTGTTCGCCAAGTATGCCGGCACCGAGGTCAAGATTGACGGCAAGAAGCTGTTGATCATGAAGGAAAGCGACATCCTGGCCATCGTGAGCGGCTAAGCCCAAGGATCGCTTGTCGTTGCAGTCATCTTGCAAACTCGATATCTGATTCCACCTGGAGGATTGTACTCATGCCCAAACAACTGACTTTCAGCGAATCGGCGCGCCGCAGCCTCAAGCTCGGCGTGGATAAACTCGCGGACGCCGTCAGCACGACCCTGGGCCCGAAGGGGCGCAACGTCGCACTCGACAAGAAGTTCGGCGCGCCCACGGTCACCCACGACGGCGTGACCGTCGCCAAAGAGATCGAGCTGGAAGACCCGTATGAGAATATGGGCGCCCAGCTTCTGAAAGAAGCTGCCACCAAGACCAACGACATCGCCGGCGATGGTACGACCACTGCGACCGTGCTGGCCCAGGCCATCGTCAACGAAGGGCTGAAGAACGTGGCCGCCGGCGCCAACCCGATGCTGCTCAAGCGCGGGATTGAAGTCGCGACCGAGGCCGTGGCCCGCCACATTCGCAGCCAGGCGCAGCCGGTGGAGACGCGCGAGGAGATCGCCAACGTCGCCAGCGTGTCGGCCCAAGACACGGAGATTGGCAACCTGATCGCCGAGGTGATGGATAAGGTCGGGCGCGACGGCGTGGTGACGGTCGAGGAGAGCAAAGGCCTGGAGTTTGAGACCGAGTACGTCGAGGGCATGCAGTTCGACCGCGGCTACATCAGCCCCTACTTCATCAACAGCCCCGACACGATGGAGGCGGTCATTCAGGAGCCGTACATCCTGATCTACGACAAGAAGATCAGCGCTGCTCAGGACATCGTCCCGATCCTGGAGAAGCTGCTTCAGATCGGCAAGCGCGATCTGGTCATCATCGCCGAGGACGTGGACGGCGAAGCGCTGGCCACCCTGGTGCTGAACAAGCTGCGCGGCATGCTGAACGTGGTGGCCGTCAAGGCGCCGGGCTTCGGCGACCGCCGCAAGGCGATGCTGCGCGACATCGCCATCCTGACCGGCGGCACCGTCATCAGCGAAGAGACTGGACGCAAGCTGGAGACCGTCACGCTGCAGGATTTGGGCCGGGCGGCTAAGGTCGTCAGCACCAAGGACGACACCACCATTGTGGACGGCGCCGGCGACGAGAAGGACATCAAAGGCCGCATCGAAGAGATCCGCAAGGAGATCGAGGCCAGCACCAGCGACTATGACCGCGAGAAGCTCCAGGAACGGCTGGCGAAGCTGTCGGGCGGCGTGGCGGTCATCCGCGTGGGCGCGGCCACCGAGACCGAGCTGAAGGAAAAGAAGCACCGCGTTGAGGACGCGCTGAGCGCCACCCGCGCGGCGGTCGAAGAGGGCATCGTCCCCGGCGGCGGCGTCGCGCTGATCAACGCAGTGGCGGCGCTGGAAGGCATCAAGATGGATCTGGAAGATGAGAATACCGGCGTCCAGATCATGCGCAAGGCTCTGGAAGTGCCGATGAAGAAGATCGTCGCCAACGCTGGGCTGGACGGCGCGGTGGTGATCCAGGAAGTGCGGCGGATGCAGAAGGCGCGCAAGAACCCGCGCATCGGCTACAACGTCATGACCAACGAATATGTGGACATGATCGAGGCGGGCATCCCGGATCCGGCCAAAGTCACGCGCGGCGCGGTCGAGAACGCAGCCAGCATCGCCGCCATGATTCTGACGACCGAGGCGCTCATCACCGACGTGAAGGAAGACAACAAGGCTCCGGCCACCCCGCCGATGCCGGAATACTAAACCGGCGGCTGGTTAGCCGAACGCTCGCCAATTGGGCGAGCGCCCTAAAACACCCGCACCGGGGACGCGGCAGCCCGCGCCCCGGTGTTGATTCTGACCTATGCTAGCAGGCGCTTGGGAACAGCGTCGGCAGTATGGCCAACGTGGGCTAGCCGCCGTCTGGACGGCGGGTTGGCAGCCCGTGGGCGCGATGTATAATGCACACTACTGCTAGCCTACGTTGAGATGATGCGATGTTCAGGATTGGCGTTCTACTCCTCGCGCTGCTGCTGTTCCCAGCGGCGGCTTTCGGCCAGGGCGCGCCAGCGCTGCCGCCGGCCTACCAGATGACCGGCTTCAAACACATCCCGCAGATGTGGAACAACTGCGGCCCGGCCACCCTGACGATGGGCTTGACCTATTTCGGCGTGGCCGCCGACCAGCGGCCGGCCGCTAGCTGGTTGAAACCCAACCCGGAAGATGGCAACGTCACCCCCTGGCAGATGGTCGAGTATGTGAATACCCAGCTCCCCGGCACGACGCGGGCGCTGGTGCGCGCCGGCGGCGATCTGACACTGTTGAAGACGCTGATCGCGAACAATTTCCCGGTCATCATCGAGGCTGGCTACGATCCTGAACCGCAGCGCCTGGGCTGGATGGGGCATTATCTGCTGGTGATGGGCTACGACGACGCGGCGCAGCAGTTCTTGACGCAGGACAGCTACTTGGGCCCCAACCAGCCTTACAGCTACGCGCATATCGAACAGTTCTGGCATCACTTCAACAACACCTACATCGTCCTGTACGATTTCTCGCGCGAGGCCGAGGTGCTGGCGCTGCTGGGCGACCAGGCGGATGTCATCCAGAACGCGCTGCACGCGCTGGAGATCAACCGCCAGCGGGCGCTGGCCAACCCCAACGACGCTTTCGCCTGGTTCAATCTGGGCACCAATTACGTGGCGCTGGCCGGCTACGACCCCAAGGCGTATGAGTACGCCGCGGTGGCTTATGACCAGGCGCGGGCGGTCGGGCTGCCCTGGCGGATGATGTGGTATCAGTTCGGGCCGTATGAGGCTTATAACGCGGTTGGTCGCTATCAGGATGTGCTCGACTTGGCGCGGGTGCTGCTGAATGAGCCGGGCACGTCGCAGTACATCGAGGAGACGTACTACTACGCCGGCATCGCCCGCGAGAAGCTCGGCGACCGCGATCGGGCGCTGGCTAACTACTTAGCAGCGCTGGAGAATAATAAGAATTTCGCTCCCGCCCGCGAGGCGCGCGACCGGCTGCAGGGCACTGCCGGCGGCTAGCCGTCATGCGCATCCTACATCTGGCGCCCTATTACGCCCCGGCCTATGCCTTCGGCGGCGTGGTGCGGTCGGTGGAGGGGATGGCGCGGGCGCTGGCGCGGCGCGGGCACGCGGTCACGGTCTTGACGACCGATGCGCTCAGCCTGGACGCGCGCTGCGACGAACCGCCCGACGAATGGCGCGACGGCGTGCGGGTGGTACGCGCCCCCAACCTATTTCCCCGGCTGCGCCGCTGGGCGAACCTCTCCACGCCCAACCGGATGAAACGCCTGGCCGAGTCCCTACTGCCGCAGGTGGACATCGTCCACTGCCATGAGTTCCGCACCGTCGAAAATCTGCTGGTGACGCCGGCCGCCCGGCGGCTGGGGCGGCCGCTGGTGCTGTCGCCGCACGGCACGCTGACCTATGCCACTGGCCGCGGCACGGCCAAAGCGCTGTGGGATCGCCTCTTCGGCGCGGCTGTGGCGCTGCGCTTCGATCAGATCATCGGCCTGACCGACGCCGAGGTCGAAGAGGCCCGCGCCCTGTGGTCGGCCTTCGGCGGGCAGCGCATGCCGGCTGGCTTCAGCGTCGTCCCCAACGGCATCGACCCCGAAGAATACGCCAACCTGGCCGGCGGCGCTGATTTCCGCGCCCGGTGGGGTTTGGGCGACGCGCCTGTGTGCCTGTTCCTGGGGCGGCTGCACCCGCGCAAGGGGGCGGACGTGCTGGCGCGCGCCTTCCTAGCGGCGGACGTGCAAGAGGCGCGGCTGGTGATCGCCGGGCCGGACGAAGGGGCGCGGCCGCTGCTGGCGGCGCTGGCCGACCCGCGCATCGTCCTCACCGGCTACCTGGACGGCGATGACCGGCTGGCGGCGCTGGCGGCGGCGGATGTGCTGGCGCTGCCCGCCGTGGGCGAGGGGCTGCCGATGGCGGCGCTGGAGGCGCTGGCGGCCGGCCTGCCGGTGATCCTGTCGCCGGGCTGCAACTTGCCAGAAGCGGCGGCCGCTGGGGCTGGACTGATCGTCGAACCCCAGCCTGAGCCGCTGGCTGCCGCCTTGCGAGCGCTGCTGACCGACCCGGGTCGCCGAGCGCAGATGGGCGCGGCGGCGCGGGCGCTGGCGCGCGCACGCTTCACCTGGGATGCCGCGGCGTCCCGCCTGGAAGCGGTCTACGCCGCCCTGCTGACGCTGAACGCAGCGCCGGCGCGCGCTTAAAAAATCCCTGCGCTCGGCTGCGCTGCCGCCTGTGCACGATATGGACTGAGGCGGAATTATCTGGGCTAGCGGAGAGAGTTAGCTGTTCGTGGTCAATCAACCGCCGCAACACGTCCGCCCGTCGCGTGTTGTATACTGCGTAGTCCGGGCTGAACCTGTGCTGGAAAGGTGATGCTGACGATGGCCGAGTCCCTCCTGCGCATCCTGGTGATCGCCGCCCATCCCGATGACATCGAGTTCGGCGTTGCCGGCAGCGTCGCCCGCTGGCGCGATGAGGGCGCGCACGTGGCCTACTGCATCGTCACTGACGGCGCTGCCGGCAGCAACGACCCTGCCGCCGATCCGGCCGAACTGGCGCGCACCCGCCAGGCGGAACAGCGCGCCGCCGCCGACATCGTGGGCGTGCGCGAGATCTACTTCCTGGACTACCCAGACGGTACACTCCAGCCCACGCTGGAGCTGCGGCGCGACCTGACGCGCCTGATCCGCCAGTTCCGCCCCGACCGGGTGGTCATCATGGACCCGACGGTGGTGCTGGTGGAGAACTTCTACATCAACCATCCCGACCACCGCGCCGCCGGCGAGGCCGCGCTGTACGCTGTCTTTCCTAGCGCTGGCACGCGCCTCATCTTTCCTGAACTGCTGGCCGAAGGGCTGGAGCCGCACGAGGTGTCCGAGCTGTACTTATTCATGTCTCCCCAGCCCGATCTGGCGGTGGACATCACGCCCTACTTGGAGCGCAAGATCGAGGCGCTGCTGTGCCACCGGTCGCAGGTCGGGCCGAAAATGACTGACATGGTGCGCCAATGGGCGGCGGACGCCGGCCAGAAGCACGGCCTGGCCTATGCCGAGACCTTCCGGGTGATGCAGCTCAAACAGCCGGAGACGGCCGTCGGCGACGCGGCCACGCTGTCCTGAAGGGGCCAGCGGGAACTTTTGCGGGCGCGGGCACGTCTTACTACCAGTGAACTGCACAGCGGCACTGCCCACTTGGCAGATCGCATGGGCAGTGCGAGCTTATATCCTGGGAGGCTGTCTATGGACCCGACCAACCCGCTCGACCCGATCATCCGCATCCTGGTGGCGCTGCTGATGGCGCTGGCCGGAACCGGCGTCGCCATCCAGCCCGCGCCGCCCCCGGCCGTGCCCCCGCCGCAGGCGCGCCCGCCAATTCAGGGGCCGCTCAGCCGCAGCCCGACCATCATCGAGGCCGTCGAGGTCACCCCGCTGGAGTCTTACCCCTACCAGTTGCAACTGGTGGTGCGCGGCTACCAGCCCGATGGCTGCCAGGCGCCGGTGCAGGTGGAGCAGCGGCGCGAGGGCAACGCCGTGTTCGTCGAGATCTTCCGCGAACTGCCGCAGGGCATCATGTGCACCATGCAGATCGTGCCCTACAGCGACACTATCCGGCTGGAGGGCGGGTTCGAGAGCGGCGCCTACCAGATCTATGTGAACGGCCAGTTGATCGAGATCACCCTATAGAGGAGGACTACCATGCTGATCCGCTACGCATTGACCGGCGCGGCGCTGCTGGCGCTGGGGCTGGCGCTGCCGGCCGCCGCCCAGGACGCGGGCCAGGGCGTCAGCCTGACCATCTACAACCAGGGCACGGCGCTGGTGCAGGACCGGCGCACCTTCGATCTGCAGGCTGGCGTCAATACGCTGGATTTCACCGACGTGGCCGCCACCATTGACTCGACCTCGGTGGTCTTCAAGTCGCTGACCGACCCGCAGGGGACGACCGTGCTGGAACAGAACTACGTGTTCGACCTGGTCAACAGCGGCGCCTTGCTGCAGCGCTATCTGGACGAGCGCATCGTGCTGACGGCCGACGACGGGACGCAGTTCGCCGGCCAGCTCCTCAGCGGGCGCGGCGGCGAGATCATCCTGCGCCAGGACGACGGCCAGGTGACGGTCATCAACCTGTCCCAAGTGCGCGATCTGCGCTTCCCGGCGCTGCCGGACGGGCTGATCACCCGGCCCACGCTGCGCTGGCTGCTGCGCGCCGCCCAGGCCGGCCCCCAACAGGTGGAGCTAACGTATCTGGCCGGCGGCCTCAACTGGACAGCCGACTACAACGTGCTGCTGGCGACCGACAGCGCGGCGCTCGACCTGAACGGTTGGGTGACGCTGACCAACACCAGTGGCGCCGCCTTCCGCGACGCCCAGGTGAAGCTGGTGGCCGGCGACGTCAACCGGCTGCCGCAGGCTTCGGCGCGGGCGATGATGGAGGCCGATATGATGGCCGCGCCCGCTATGGCCGCGCCGCAGGTCGAACAGCGCGAGTTCTTCGAGTACAAGCTGTATGAGATTCAACGGCCGGTGACCGTGGCCGACAACGAGACCAAACAGGTTGAGTTCGTGACCGCCGCGGCGGTGCCGGCGCGCACGTTCTACGTGTACGACGCCAGCGCGCCGTTCTGGGGTTACGGCGGGCCGATCACCGACCCGACCTACGGCCAGACCGGCATCACCGATGTGCAGAACTGGCTGGAGTTCTCGACCGCCGAGGACGGCGGCGCCAACGCCGACCTGCCCGCCGGGCGCATCCGCGTCTACCAGGAAGACGTAGATGGCGCGGCGCTGCTGATCGGCGAGAACGTCATTGACCACACCCCGAAGGGCGAACAGGTGCGAATTTACCTGGGCAACGCCTTCGATCTGGTGGGCGAGCGCCGGCAGACCAACTTCCAGTATCTGGGGGCGAAGGTGCTGGAGGAGACTTATGAAATCAAACTACGCAACCGCAAGGATGACCAGATGGTGGAAATCCGCGTGCCGGAACGGCTGCTGCGCTGGAGCCAGTGGGAGATCGTCAGCGCCTCGGACGAGTTCACCAAGCTGGACTCGGCCACGATCGAGTTCCGCGTCAGCGTCAAGCCGGGCGAGGAGCGCGTCATCACTTACACGGTGCGCTATCGCTGGCAGTAGCGGGCAGCGCCCGGCGCGCGGGAACGCGGGGCTTGTTTGGGGGCTGAGGAGTAGGTGGGGGAACTTACCCCTCAGTCCCCCGGGTCATTCAACGGCTGTCGCCCGCCGCGCCTGCGGCTGAGCCGCCGGGCGAAATGCCCGCCAACCTGCCGGCAGCGCCAGCCACAGCAGCATCAGCACGATCACGGCCGACGTCAAGCACCAGAAACAGGTCGCGCCAATGACGAACGGCTCTAGGAAGGTCAGATAAGTCGAGAACGCCGTCCCGACCAGCGCCAGCAGCAGCAGCGCGCCGTCCGCCCAGCGGTAGCCCATCCGGCTGGCCGCCCACGTCAGCAGCATCAGAGCATAGCCTAGCACGCCGATGACGCCCACCGGCACGCCGAACACCTGCGCATACGGGCTTTGCTGGACGGCATTGCAGTCCCCAACCACGCCGCAGGTCGCCTCGACCGCGTTGACTTCCACATACGCCAGGTAGCCGGCCACAAGCAGCCCCGCCAGGGTGAGCAGCAGCGGCATCCAGCCGCGGGCGCCGCGCAGCAGCGGTTCGGCCAGCAGCCCGATGAACAGGATCAGCATGGCCAGCGTCGTCCCGCCGGCGAGCAGGACTATCGCCAATGTGTCGGCGCCCAGCGCCAGCGACACCGCCAGCGACAGGCCGCCCAGCGCCAGCAGCACCAGCATCCACCAGCCGGCGCGCCCGGCGATGAGCTCCAGCAGCCGGTCATCGCCCCGCGCCAGCGCCCGGTAGCCGCTGACCACCGCCGCCAGCGCGCCAAATGCCAGCAGCGCCAGCGTCAGCACGGCCAGGCCGTTGGCCAGCGGGTCAGCCGCGAAGCGTTCGGCGAAGGTGGCCAGTGGGGTCTCGACGGCTGGCTCGGAGGGCGCTGCCGTTTCCGTTTCAGCGCTGCGCGCCTCGGCCTCCTGGTAGATGGCCTCGATGCCAGGTATAGGCGGCAGTTCGACGCCGCCGGCCGCCAAACCATCACGGATCACCTGGGGCGCGCGTTCGGGTATCTGGATCGAGCCGACCATTACCTGTCGGCCAATGATCAGCATCGGCACGCCCCGCGCTTCGATCTTCAGCGTCTCCCGCGCTGTTTGCATGATCTGAGCGCCTTCAGGCGTGGAGGCATTGATGAACAACACCCGCAGCGAGCTGCCAAATTCCTGCTGAATGCCCGGCCAGTGCTGCTCGATCACCATCCGGCAGTGGCCGCAGCTCGGCGAGTAGAAGAAAATGCCCTTGACGACTGGCTCCTGGGCGAGCGTTAATCCCACCAGCGCCAACATCAGTATGGCGCTCACGACTAATCTGTGCAGCAATTTTTTCATCGCTCAACCTCATCATTGCGATGATCAAGGTCAACTATCTCACCGCATACGCCGCCTACAATCATTATCGGCTGGCCGCTCGGTCTGCGATAGTGAAAAAAATCACATGCTTTTGCGCGGTTTAGCAGCACCGCTGGCAATAAAAAAACCCCCGGCTGCTGCCAGGGGCGTGCGCATCAACGTCGGGCTGGCGGCTAGAGCGCGTCGTAGCCGGGGCCGCTGGCGAAGAACTCGTAGTTCGGCTGGATGTCTTCCGTCAGATCGACCACATCACCGGCCTTGTGGACGACGACCTGTTTGGTGTCCCACGGCACGCGCTTCTGGCCCTCTGACATGGTATAGGCTGATGGCACTTCTTCCTCGATGAAAATGGCCTCATACGGGCATTCCGGGACGCAGGCGCCGCAGTCAATGCAGGTATCTGGGTCAATGAAATACCACGGCCACTCGGCTTCGGGCTGGCCGGGGACGATGCATTCGACTGGGCAGACTTCCATGCAAGCGCCGTCGCGCAGGCACAGGCTGGTGATGATATGGGTCATGGCGGGTTATACTCCTGAATACGGGTACATGCTGTGCCATTACTGTAACCGAGTTCAAACCGGATTTCTGGAACTTTTGTTGGATTCGGAAGTCACACTTTAACGGCTGTTTGAGATCGTTTATGAGGCCGGAAAACCGATCTCACTGAGGTTAAACTCTGTCGTTAGCTTTCGGCCACGCCGGCCGGCATGGTGTTATGCTCAGCCAGCCACTCCAGGCCGTGCCGGTCGGCGATGTACATGTGCCGACCGCGCTTCTCCAACAGGCCGGCGTTGAGCAGGCTGCGCAGCGCTCGCCCCACCACCTCGCGCGTCGTCCCCAGGATGGCGGCGATCTCCTCCTGCGTGAGCTGGGTGGGCGCCTCGGCGATCTGGCCGGCATAAGTGCTTTCGTACAGGAACAGCTTCGCCAGCCGGGACGGGATCGAACGGAAGGTCATGTCCTCCAGCCGTTCGATATATTCGCGGTTGACATGCGCCAGGAGCTGCACATAGTTGCTCAGCAGCGTTCGTTCGGTCGCCATCAGGTTGAGCAGATGGTCGTGGCTGATGACCAGCACTTGAGCCTGCGTGACAGCGACCGCGTTGAAAGGATTGACGCCGCCGTCAACCGCCGCCACCTCGTTGAAGGCGGAGACCGGCCGCAGCAGGCTCAGCGTATGCAGCCGCCCTTCAGCGTTCATCCGGTAGATGCGAACCAGCCCTTCCAACACGATGTGAAAGCCGGCGCAGCGGTCGCCCTCTGCGAAGATGAGCGCGCCCGCCTGATAGTTGTGGCAGCGGGCGGCCGCCTCGATTCGCTCCAGGGCGCAGGCGCTCAAACCTGCAAAGTAAGGGATCGCCTTCCAGTTCGTCCACATGGCGGCGCTTTTTTTACCTCAATTCACTGGCCTGAAGAGGGCGTCGTCAGGCACTGCTGACCATAGGTCTTGATTTTTTATCGTATACCACGCCCAGTTCAAGCGGGGGTTAAAGATGGCGCGCCAAAGATTAGAAAAAGCGCGCGATGATGATCAGCGCCGCCACCAGGCCGATCGCCAGCAAGCCGATCCGACGTAGGTCGTCGAGCACGTAGCTGTACTGCTGGCGAAGCTGCTCTTCGGTGACCACGATGGTCGGGTGAGCCAGTTTGTCGCGCACGTAGTCCACATCCAGCACCGTCCGCTGCTCGCCGTTCTTGCGCCCTGACGCCGCGCCCATCTCCGCCCGGCGGCGGGCGGCGCGTTCAGCGGTGCGGCGGTAGCTGCTGACAGGCGCTGTTGAGGCCGGGCGCGCTGTCGGGGCCGGCTTCGGCGGGGCGGCTGGCTGGTCTTCCTGGTCGGCCTCCGCAGCGGCCGGCGGCCGGCTTTCCTGAGCGATTTGCTGCCGGGCGCGCTCCAGGACGTCACTGGGCAGATCCGGTCGGGACTTGCGATTCTTGCGTTTGGGCATAGCAGCCTCAATCCTCAGACGGCCGTTTGATGCTGACCACCTACTAGCTTAGCGGATCGAGACAATTTTTCAAGGCGAGGCGCCGGGCAGAAACCGCATTGAACTTCGCTTCTTTTGCCGGTAGAGTCAAAGTCAGAGGTGGAACGGATGTGACCAAAAGTCTGAACTTCGAGCCCATTTTCCAGGCGGTGCGCCAGGCCGTGGCGATCTGCCGCACGGTGCAGGAGATGCACCTGGTCAGCGCCCAGAAGGCTGGCCACGAGCCGGTGACGATCGCGGATTACGCCGTCCAGGCGCTCATCTGCCGGATGATCAGCCGCGCGTTCCCAGACGATGCTATCTTGGCCGAAGAGCAGGGCGGCCAGTTCGTCGAGCTAGTCTCGGACTCGGAGCGCGCCGAGGTGTCCCGGCTGCTGACCGAGGCGCTGGGCGAGCGCGTCACCCAGGCCGATATCGTGCGCTGGCTGGATCATGGATACGACCGCGATGCTGAACGCACTTGGGTGATCGATCCGATTGACGGCACGAAAGGATTTCTGGCGCTGCGCAGTTATGTGGTGGCGGTCGGCCTGTTGGTGGACAAGCAGCCGGCTGGTGCCGTCATTGCCGCGCCCGGCTATCCCACCCCCGATCGCCAGGGGGCGCTGTTCTACGCGCAGTATGGCGTGGCTTTTCGCCAGCCTCTGAGCGGGGGCGCGCTGCGGCGCATCCGCGTGTCTGACCGGGCGGAGCCGGCGCTGCTGCGCGCTGTCGAAAGCGTGGACAAGAGCCACGCCGGTCATGAACGCATGGCGCGGGTGCGCGCCGCCGCCGGTATGCCTGCCGACGCGTTGGAACGCCTGGACAGCATGGAAAAGTACGCCCGGATCGCCGCCGGCGACGCTGATGTCTACCTGCGGCTGCCGCGCCTGCGCAGCCAGCGCCCGCATATGGTCTGGGATCACGCCGCCGGCACGGCGCTGGTGCAGGCCGCCGGCGGCCGGGTGACCGACGTAGATGGGTCGCCGCTGGATTTCAGCCAGGGACGCACGCTGGCGCGCAACCAGGGCATCATCGCCAGCAATGGCCGCGTCCACGACCGGCTGCTGGCGGCCGTGCAGCAGGTGCTGGCAGAGGAAGCTCGTGGCAGCCAGTGATACCGGCGCGGGCTGCAAGGCCTGCCTGAGCGCGTTGTCCGCCTTCCACTTTGATCTACCGCTCCTGAACAGCGGCGCAGCAGACGCAGTCAGGCTACAATACAGGCGTACCTGGAACGGAATGCCATGACCACTGGCCAGCCAGCGTTCAATCAGCGGCGTCCTACCCCGTCCAATTTGACCCTGCGCGTCATCACGGCTTTAGTCGGCGGTCCGTTGGTGTTGGCGCTGGTCTACGTCAATGGCTGGTGGTTCGCCGTCGCGGCCGCGGGCGTCGCTGCCGTAGCCATTTTGGAGCTGTATGCCTTGGGGCGCGACCGCGACATCCAGGGGTACGCTGGGGTCGGCGTCCCCGCGGTGATGATCCTGGTGGCGCTGTCCGCCGCTGGTCGCCCCGATCTGCTGCCGGCTGTACTGCTGCTGGCAGCGGCTGGGGCGGCGCTGGCTGCGCTGCGCGGGCGCGCCCGTAATCTAAAGCGCCGGTCGCGCGCGCTGGTCACGCTGGCCGGCGTCTTCTACATCGGCCTGCCGTCGGCGTTTCTGGTGGCGCTGCGCGCGCAGCCTGAGGGCCTCACCTGGCTGGTGTTGGTGCTGGCGATCACCTGGGGAACTGATACGCTGGCCTTCGTCGGCGGCCGTCTGTGGGGCAGGCATCGGTTGGCGCCGCGCATCTCGCCGAAAAAGACGGTCGAGGGGGCGATCATTGGGGCGCTGGGCGGGGCGCTGTTGGGAGCGCTGTGGCTGGCGCTGAATGACCGCCTGCTGCCCGAACTGCTGCCGCTGCTGGTGATCGGCCCGCCGGCTGCGATCGCCGGCGACTTGTTCGAGTCGTGGATCAAGCGCTTCTTCCACGCGGACGAGTCGCACCTGGCCGGTTTCAACCCCATCCCTGGCCACGGTGGCGTCCTCGACCGCATCGACTCGCTGATCTGGGTCGTCACCCTGGGCTACAGCTACTTCCAACTGCTGGGGGGCATAGGCAGACTGGGCGGTGTATAACTTCCGAATTTTGTATACAATGAGGTAAGAAATCAATCGGCTGTCAACAACTGAGGTGGGCAAGGATGTCCGTTGGCAAAAAGGGCGCACAACCGAACCGCGAAGAACTGCTCCAGATGGGCATTCGCGCAGCCAAAGCGGGCAATTACGAGGCCGCGCGCGTCACATTCCAGCAAGTCCTGAGCCAGGACCGGCGCAACGAACGCGCCATGATGTGGATGGCAAAGATCGCCGAGAACAAAGTGGAGCGCAAGAAGTGGCTGAACCGGGTGCTGGTCGTCAACCCGGATAACGCCATCGCCCGCAAAGCCTTGGCCAAAGAGATGCGCCGGCGCTCGGCCAAAGAGAACCGCGTCCTGCTCGTCTTCGGCATGGTGGCCGGGGTGTTGATCGTCTTGGGCATCGCCGTGGTGGTGGGCATCCTGCTGACGCGCTAGGCCGACAGTCTAGTTGGCTGAGGATCAGGTCTTGCACTACAATGACCAGCAAGCGCTTGGCCACAGACGCCGGCTTCACAGCCCAGCCGACCCCAGCTCTCTTCACCTACATGGGCGGCCAGGGAACTTAAAACGCTGACCAGAGACATGCACAAGCGATGGGCGCGTACTAGGGAGAAGTGATCTTGCAAGACAAACTCAAGGCCGGTATCGAAGCCGCCCGGCTGGGCGACAAACCCGCCGCCCGGCGGCTGCTGCGGCAGGTGGTCGACGCAGAGCCTAGCAACGAGATCGCCTGGATGTGGCTGGCTTCCGTGGCCGAGTCGCTGCAGGAACGGCGCATGTGTCTGGAGCGGGTGGTGCGCCTGAACCCGAAGAATGCCCGCGCCCGCGAGGCGCTGCAGCAGTTGGACGCCATCGCCGGCCCAAGCCGGCGGCCAGGCGGCCAGGCGCAGACA
>CALAJK010000089.1 GCA_937922795.1 uncultured Anaerolineae bacterium | reverse complement strand
GACTGCATGGTGCGGTTCAGGTGGCGCAGGTCGGCCACCAGGCGCGCATTGCGCAGGGCGACGCCGGTCTGGTTGGCCAGGGTCGCCAGCAGGTCGAGGTCGCGCCGGTGCAGCGGCGAGTCGTCCAGCTTCGGCCCGCAGGCCAGAATGCCGATGAAGGCGTTTTCGAGGATGATCGGCGCGAACGCGCTCATCTGCAGCCCGCTGAAGAACTGCTGTTCGGCTGCCGGCGTGTCGCGGAAAGCCGGGCTGAACTCCAGGTCAAACTGAGACAGCGGCATCTGTTGGGCGGCTAACCGCTGGTAGATCGGGCTTGTCCGCGACAGATAACCGCGCCCGAGCGGGTCGGCGGGGGCAGTCCCATTCGACATAAGTCTGAGCTCGATCTGTGCGCCGTCCCCTACGGTGTCATTGACGAGCAGCAGCAGCGACCGGCGCACGCGCAGCACTTCATTGAGCGTGGCCGTAGCGGTCTGCACGAGCTGATCCAGTTCCACGGCGGCGGATACCTGGGCGCTGTACTTGCGGGTGGCGGCGGTTGGGCTGGTTTGCGGTCGGCGGAGCAGCGGTTGGAAGATCGCATCTATCAGACAGCGCATCAGGTCGTATAGTAGGGCAGCAGCCACTGAGAGGCCGGCCAGGATCAGCGCGTTTTCAGCCGTCACCTGAACGTTCGCCTGTACGACGATCATCAGCGCCGCATAGATGAAGCCGGCGGTGATGAGCGTGATAGTCAGTGCGCGCAGCGCCGCGCCCCAACCGACGCGCAGGTCGAACAGCCGGTAGGATGTCTGCGCGTAAACTGCCCCGGCCATGCCGGCCAGCAGGGCGACCGAACCTAATGCGATCAGCGGTAGGCTGCCCGCGGCGGCCAACACCAGGCCGCTCATCACTGCAGTGATGTCAAGAACCCAAAACAGCGCGCGGTTGGCGACTTCAGGCAGCAGCGCTGTATAGGATGCGTGAAAGGCCAGCGCCAGCAGCGTCAGGCTGCTGGCGGCCAGGCCGGCGAGCAGCCACAGATCAAAGGAGGACTGCCCCGCCAACACAGGGGACGCCAGCGCGGTCAGGTTTGGATTGAGGCGATTGGCCAGCAGCGCAGCAGCCCCCAGCCCGCCCAACCACACGACGGCCAGCGCCAACCACAGGCGGTATATCCGGTCGTTCGACTGGCGGCGTAAGTCCTGAATGATGAACGCGCCGAAGGCTGCGACTGCCGCCGCTTGCAGCAGCGCCAGCGCCGGTTTCGGATCAAAGTATGCTGGCAGCTGGAAATCAGGCAGCAGATGCAGGGCAGTGGCGCCCAGAGCGAACAGCAGGGTGAGCAGCAGCCAGCGGCGGCCAGCGCGCACGTGCTGGCGGCGGATTTGAACGTAGGCCAGCAGCCCCATGTGCGCGATGACAGCGATCAGAATGACGGCCTTCAACACGATGTCCATGCGATCATGCGTCCCTGCCAGAGCGGCTGCGCTCTCTGGCCGTCCTCATCTCGCCCTCACTTCAGGATGTAGTACGTGCCTTTCTTGGAGCCGACCTTGAGCAAGATGCCCTGTTCGACCATGTCCGCCAGATCGAGGCGGAGCGTTTCGGCGGACACTCCCTGGCACAGCGTCCGATACTCGCGATTGGTGATCGAGCCGTGATCGCGGATGTACTGGAGCGCGCGCGCCTGGCGATGGTTGGTATTGCGCGCCCACTCCGGCGGTTTCTGGCGCTCGCGCTCGTTGTATAGCGTCACGGCGAAGCTGTAAGGCCGGGCATCGAAATAAGGGGGCTTGTGCCCTGCCTGCTGCATCACTTCCATCATGCGGTCAATGCCCAAGCCCAACTCTTCAATGTATCCCCACTGGAACAGACCGTTGACGATGCGGGGGTTGCGGCTGAAATGCTCGTCCACGATGTTTTCGACGGTGATGAAGCCCGGCAGGCCGCCCGGCGAGATGACTTCTAGACGGTCTGAGTACATGCGGATCTCAATGCGCCGCCCCTTCAACCGGTAGTCGCGGTGGCAGATGGCGTTGACGATCGCCTCGCGCACGGCGAACTGAGGGTACTCGAACGTCTCTTCGCGCTCCAGCCCCTTGACGACGGCGCTCACGGCCATCTCGCTCCAGATCAGATTCCAGGCGTTCTCGATCAGGCGGGGTAGGGGACCGGTCAGCTCTTCGCGGCGGGTATACCCGGCCAGGCCGTTCTCGCCACGGGGCGTTTTGCCCACGAATTTGGCGAACACGACGCTGCTCTGCGGCAGCCAATGCTGGGGATATTCGCTGAACAGGAGCACGCCGCTGACGGTGGCGCGTCCCTCGGCGTCGGTTGCGCCGATCTCCTTCAGCAGATCAGGGACTTTGCCGTTGTAAGGACGCTTGGTGCGCTCGGCGCGCTTCGATAGATACTCGGTGATGATTTTGTTGCTGAAATCCTCCAGCGTGGCGCCGGGCACGATTTCTGACTCGAAATCCCCTGTGCTTTTGGCGCTGGCCAGCTTGAGAATCTCTTGCCCCCCCAGGGGGCGGTTCTTGCTGCCGCTGCGGATCAGCACGCGGCCGTCGCTCATGGCGTGCAGCTCGATGCTGCGAGGAACGCGCACGATGAACAGCGGGCCCTTTTCGCTTTCGATCTGTTCCCACGGCCCAACTACGACCGGCGGATTACAGGCGCTGTCCGCCTCTTTCAGCACTTTTTCAACGTCGGCGGACTCCAGCTTGGCAGCCGCAGGCTCGCCATCCTCTTTCAGCCCGAAGATGATGGTGCCGCCCTCGGTGTTGGCGAACGCAACCAGCGTCTCAGCCAGCGCGGTCGAATCGGGTTTATCCAGGAAGGCTAACCGAGTTCCCTGCTCGGATTTCAAAACGTCCAGGTTGGTCATACGATAATAGGCTCTGCGAAACAATGCGCCTATTTTAGCATATAAACTGTCGGCAAGCAGAGTGCCCGCTGGGGGGCTATGGCAGCGAGTCTATTCTCAGCATCCGTCGTGAACCGGCGGCGCGGAGCCGCTTTGAGGGCGATAGGGCAGGGCGCGTAGGCTGTCCCTGACGGGGAGATGCGAATCATCCGTCAGGGTGAGACGGTCATATGGCCGGCGGCGAAGCCGATCGGTTCAGTGTGTACAGATGAGCTCGTTTCCATTCCAGCGGGGTGACGCCCGTCAGGCGGCGAAACGCTTTTGAGAACTCCTGCGGCGACCCGAAACCGGCTAGTTCGGCCACTTCGCTCACCGGCCGGTCATGCATCAGCAGGCATTTGCTGGTCTGCAGGCGCAGCGCCGACAGGTATTGTTTGGGGCTGACGCCCATCGCCCGACGGAAAAGCTGGCGGAAATGCACCGGCGATAGGTTGACAACCCGCGCCACGTCGCTGACCAAGATGTTTTCATGGCTGTGCGCATGCAGCCATTCCAGCGCCCGGTTGATGATCTGCGCGTGCTCAGGCGAGAGGCCGCTCTCGGCGTCGCGCTGGACGCTGCGGAGCAGAATCACCACCAGTTGCTCGACCAGCGCCTGGCACTGCACCTCGGCGTAGGGCAGGTTGCCGGCTACCTCGCGCTGGAGCTGGTGGCACACGTCTACGAAGCGGCTGAGTTCCAACCGACTGAGGTGAAAACGCCCCAGCGTGCGGGTATTGACGAGCTGCTTGAGCAGGCGCGGATCCAGATGCAGGAATTGAACGACGATGAACTGCACGCCGCGGACAGGGTCGGCCACGAAGTCGTGTGCCAAGCCGGACGGAAAGAACAGGACATCGCCCTCGACCAGATGGTGCGCCTGGTGAGCGGGCGGCAGGTTGATGCGGCAGGCGCCGGCATATACCAGCGCAATCTCATGTTGGATGTGCGCGTGCGGCGGCATCCAGCGGCCAGCCGGGTAAGGCGGCTCAATGATGACGGTGTAATCTCTGGCGTCGGTTGACGCGCTGCCATTGGGCGACTTTTCGATCGTCTTAATCATAAACGGGGATGTCCCTATCAGCTTTTTCAGTGCGGACCTGACCAGCGATACACTTCGTCCGCGGAGTGAATTTACATCGTTTTTGACAACTACACAAGCGAAACCTCTATTGTTGAGCGAGGTGGCTTTCGTTAGCATCATCGGCAGCATGAGAAGAAAAAGTGCCCCTCTTTGTCAACCATGACGGCCAAAGATTGTCTCTTCACACCCGTGTGCTGCCCACTGGCGACTAAATTGACACATTCCCAGCATCCGGTTACAATACGAGGACAATGTAATCTTGTTATCCTGTAAGCACAGGATGCTGCCGGGTGTGAGCCCGGCATTCACCGTAAATAATAATTTCACGAAAGG
>CALAJK010000088.1 GCA_937922795.1 uncultured Anaerolineae bacterium | reverse complement strand
GGCGTGGGTGGCGCTCAGCTTGCTCGACCACGTGGGCGGACGGACGCTGCGGGCGCTGATAGCGCAGTTCGGCAGCCCGCAGGCCGTCCTGGACGCCTCGCCGCAGGCGCTGCGGCGCGTGCCCGGCGTCGGCCCCAGGATCGCCGCCAGCATCCGGGCGGTAGATCTGGCGCAGGTGGAGCGGGCGCTGGCCGGCTGGCGCGAGGCGGGTGTGCGCGTGATCACGCTGGACGATCCTGACTACCCGCGCCGGCTGCGCGCCCTGGACGACGCCCCGCCGACGCTGTTCGTGCGCGGAGCGTGGCCGCCGCCGGTCGCGCGGGCGGCGGCGGTGGTCGGCACGCGCGAGCCGACGCCGACGGCGCGGGCTGCCGCCAGCATCCTCGGCGCCGAGCTGGCGGCGCGGGGGTGGATGATCGTCAGCGGCCTGGCGGTGGGCGTGGACGCAGCCGCGCATCTGGGCGCGCTGGCCGTCCCCCAGGGCTATACGCTGGCGGCGCTGGGTTCCGGCGTGCTGAATGTGTACCCGCCGGTCAACCGGATGCTGGCGCAGGCGGTACTGAAGCGCGGCGCGCTGGTGAGCGAAGCGCCGCCGCCGGCCAAACCTGCTGCGGCGCGGCTGGTAGCCCGCAACCGGATCATCAGCGGGCTGGCCGAAGCGCTGATCGTGGTGGAGACCGACGCCGACGGCGGCGCCATGCACGCCGCCCGGTTCGCGCGGGCACAGGGGCGGCCGGTTTACGCGCTCGACCTGCCGGCCTCCGGCAACCGGGCGCTGCTGGCGGACGGTGCGCGCCCGCTGCATCGCGATCTGGGCGAGCTGCTCGACGGCTGAATGCGACAACAGACGAGGGACAAGACGATGACCGATGCTCAACTCAACTTCCCGCCCGACTTCATCTGGGGCACGGCCACGGCCGCCTACCAGATCGAGGGCGCGGTGAATGAAGATGGCCGCGGCCCCAGCATCTGGGACACTTTTTCGCACACGCCGGGCAAGACTCACAACGGCGACACGGGCGACGTCGCCTGCGACCATTACCACCGTTGGCGCGAGGACATCGCCCTAATGCGCGAGCTGAACCTCAACGGCTACCGCTTCTCCATCGCCTGGCCGCGCATCCTGCCGCAGGGGCGCGGCGCGGTCAACCAGGCCGGCCTCGACTTCTACAGCCGGCTGGTGGACGGCCTGTTGGAGGCCGGCATCACGCCGTTCGTCACGCTCTATCACTGGGATCTGCCGCAGGCGCTCCAGGACGAAGGCGAGGGCTGGCTGCGGCGCGGCATCGTGGACGACTTCGCCGCCTATACCGACGCCGTCAGCCGCGCCCTGGGCGACCGGGTGAAGCACTGGATGACGTTCAACGAGATGTTCGTGTTCTGCGTGCAGGGCTACGTCACCGGCGAGATGGCCCCCGGCACGGCCATCATGGATCCCGGCCGGATGACTCGCGCCGCCCATCACGCCCTGCTGGCGCATGGCGCCGCCGTCCGCGTCCTGCGGGCGAACGTCCCCGGCGCACAGGTGGGGCTGGTCAACTATTTGCAGGCGGTCGAGGCGGCCAGCGACAGCCCGGAAGACCAAGCGGCGGCGCAGCGCTACGACGGCTTCCTCAACCGCTGGTATCTCGATCCGGTCTATACCGGCCACTACCCCGCCGATATGCTGGAGCTGTTCGGCATCTTCGGCCCGCCGGTGGAGCCGGGCGACATGGAACAGATCAGCGTCCCACTGGATTTTCAAGGCGTGAACTTCTACGAGCGCTCGATCATCACCGCCGGCGACGAGCTGCCGCTGCTGAATGTGCGCTATGTGCGGCCGCCCGCCGAACGGACGGCGATGAACTGGGAGGTCTACCCGCCGGCGCTGTACGATGTGCTGCTGCGCGTCCACCGGGACTATCGCCCGCCCGCCATCTACATCACCGAGAGCGGCGCGGCCTTTGACGATGAGATCGCGCCCGATGGCCAGGTGCACGACGAGCGCCGGGTGGCCTACCTGCGCGGCTACTTCCAGCAGGCGGCGCGGGCGCTGGCGGACGGCGTGCCGCTGAAGGGTTACTTCGTGTGGTCGCTGCTGGACAACTTCGAGTGGGCGCACGGCTACAGCAAGCGCTTCGGCGTGATCTACACCGACTACGCCACCCAGCGGCGCATCATCAAGGACAGCGGGCGCTATCTGGCGGCGGTGGCGGCCGGGCGCGGTTAGACGCCGCAGTGCGGTAGAATGTGAGCGGCGCTGACGCGCCGGGAGGACGGCAGACGATGTACATCGGGCGTGTGAAGGGCACAGTGGTCAGCACCATCAAGCATCCGCTGTTTGAAGGGCGCAAGCTGCTGCTGGTCAGCCGGCTGAACCTGGACGGCGCCGAAGCCGAAGCCTACGACATCTGCGTGGACGATGTGCAGGCCGGCGTGGGCGATGTGGTGCTAGTGATGGACGAGGGCAGCAGCGCCCGGCAGATCCTGGGCAAGCGCGGCACCGGCCCGGTGCGGGCGGTGGTGGTGGGCATTGTCGAGCAGGCAGAGTTGGCCGCGTCGGCAACTCCACCGGCCAACCAGCCCAGGCGTCGGCCAGCCCGACGCGGGCGGTGAGCCGGGCGGCGAGTCGTGAGGAGTGACTATGGTCAGCCGGACACCTGTCCGCCTGGCGGCAGATGACTATTTCCGACGGCCGGACTACGCCCAGCATGATCTGATCCAGTTGATTGACGGCGAGGTGGTCATCGGCGTGCCCCCTGTGCCCCAGCATCAAGCGATTGTGAGCGAAATCCTGTTCCTCTTCATGATGATCGCCAAAGCGCGCGGCGGCCGGGCTTTTGTCACGCCGGTCGAGGTCTACCTAGATGAGTACAACGTCTTTGAGCCGGATGTGCTGTACCTGATGCCCGGCAGCCAGTGCGTGCGTTGTCGGGGACAAACGCCTGACAGGTGCGCCCGACGTGGTCGTTGAAGTGCTGTCGCCCAGCACTGTCAAGTATGATCGCCAGGAAAAAAATACCTGGCTTACGAGCGGTGCGGCGTGCGTGAATACTGGATTGTAGACCCGTCCCACGCGGTGATTGAGGTGTGGACGCTGGTGGACGGGCGTTTCGCCCGCCAGGGCGTGTACGCGAGCGCGGACACCTTCCCATCGCCGACCTTAGGCGAAACAGTGGCTGTGTCGGCGCTGTTCGGGAGGTGAGGGGGGGCGCCATCGCTCACCTGCCCCTGCAACGCGCCCGACGTGTGGGCGGTGAGCTGGGCGGCGGCGAACGCATGCCGGCGACGCTAGAGGCCAGCTAGACGACGCTAGTCGAAGTCAGCTTCTACCTGGACAACTACGCGGGCCAATGCAGGCTGAACATGCAGGCTCAGCAGTCTGAATGATCGTCCGGCAGGGGGCGCGCAGGGGGGAGTGCCCCCGCAGCCGGTCAGCGCCCTGGGCGTCCATCGTCCGCGGCGCTGTTTTTGTTGAACTGGTTGAAATCGTACAGCGGCGTGATCCAGTACTGCGACGGTCCGCCCTCAGCGAACCAGCCGGTCACATCCGGCCGGGACATGATCTGAATCTGCCACCAGTTAAGATCATCAGCGCACACCGGCCCGCCGATGACCTCGAAGCCGATGCCATCAACCAGCGTGGCGACCAGCTCGGCGTTCAGCCCCGGCGCAGCGCGCAGGTTGCGCGGGTTGTTGTCCGGGTAGTCCACATAGGCGCGCTGGCCGGGCTTCAGGTTCAGCGACGGGGCGCACACCGGCAGCAGGTCGGCGCCTTCAGCTTGCAGGTAGCGCTCGCCGGGGAAGCCCTCGGCGGCCCAGCCGGTATAGACCACGTTCAGCACCGTCACGCGCAGCCGCCACCAGTTCTTGCCGCCGGCGCACACCGGCCCTTCCAGCACGTCGGCCAGCGCCCCTTTCGGGGCGACGGTCAGCGTCAGCCCGGTCTCGGCGGCCTGGTCGCGCAGTCGCACGCCGGTCAGGATCTCCGTTCGCCCGCCGATGGCCAGTTGGGCGGGCGCCGGGCAGCCGGTCTCGGCTTTGGGCGCCGGCCGCACGAAATAGGCGCCGGGGCGGCCTTCCGCCACCCAGCCGTCTTCGCCGGGGCCGCGCACCTGCCACCAGTTGTAGTCGTTCTGGCACACCGGCCCGCCGACGATCCGCACCGTGACCGCCTCGCCGTAGTAGTTGACCAGCGCCCCAGAGGTGGTCGGCTGCGAGCGCACGTTAGTGCCGGCGCGCACGAAGGCGGAATCGCCGGCGGCCAGCGGCAGCGGCGCGGCGCAGCCGGGCGTGGCGGTGGGCGTGGGCGTGATGATGAACACCGGCTGCGAAGTGGCCAGTTCGGGCAGCGGCGTGACAGTTGGGATGTCCTGGGCGACGGCCGGGCGGCGCAGCCAGTTCCCGGCGGCGAGCAGCGCTGCCAGCAGCGCGAGCAGGATGAGTGGAGCGCGCAGGCGCATGGGCATATCTCCTGAGTTGTCTCTTCTCATTCTACGCAGGCGGCGGCGGCTGTGCCACTGTGCTACACTGAGAACATGATCGCACTCCATTTGACTCTGCTGCGCCTGGGAGCGCTGCTGTGGCCGCTGATGGCGGCGCTGGCGCTGGCCGCCGGGGCAGTGGGCGCGGCTTCGCCTGCCGCCAATCAGATCGCCTATACTGCCCGGCCGCGCGGCCAAACCGACATCTTCCTGATTGACGTTGAGCGGCGGCTGGCGGCCAATCTCACCCGCCATCCGGCCGAAGACTTGCTGCCGGCCTGGTCGCCCGACGGCCAGAGGCTGGCATTCCTCTCGAACCGGCTGGGCGAGGGCTTCATCCTGCATGTGACGGACGTACCGGCCGCGCGCCCGTATCCCCTGGCAATCGGTTATCGGGCCAGCGCTGTGCCAGCCTGGTCGCCAGACGGCGGACGGCTGGCTATCGTCTCCTCGATTCGGGGCAGCGCCAAGATCGTCATCGTCGGCCTAGACGGGACTGAGCCGTACATCCTCAACCAGACCAGCGCCACCGACAGCCCGCCGCTGTGGTCGCCGGACGGCGGCTGGCTGGTGTACCTGTCGTTCCGAGACGGCAACCCGCGCCTGTATGCCGCCAGCCCGAACTGCATTGAAAAGGCGCAGGGCTGCCGCTTCAACGACTTTTTGCTGCTGGCGTCGACGATCGTGAGCTGGCCGCCGGCTTGGTCGCCCGATGGGCGCTGGCTGGCGCTGTCGGCCATGGGTTCGGGCAGCCTGCGCCTGTACCGCGTCGAAATCGGCTGCACGACACAGCCCCAGGACTGCGTCGGCCAGCGCCAGCGGTTGGATACCGGTCACGAATCAGACTGGACGCCGGTCTGGTCGCCCGATGGGCAGAAGCTGGCCTTCGCCTCGCGCCCGGCGAGCAGCACCGATTTATTCGTGATCGATCTGGCGACCGGCGCGGTCAGGCAGCTCACCGACGATCCAGCCAGCGAGCAGCTCCCCGCCTGGTCGCCCGATGGCCGTTATCTAGCGTACATCTCTACCCGCGACTGGGGCTTGAACATCCATCTGGTAGATACCGTCGTCGGGGGCTCCGCGCCGCTGACGGTGAGGGGCATCGCCGATGTGATGACGCCAGCCTGGCGGCCAGTACGGGGCGGCTGAGCGAGCCTTACAGGTTCAGGTCGCCGCTCTCGCCGGACTCGTAGCGCGCCAAGATCGCCTCGGCGATGGCCGACGGCGGCCGGGCGTCTTTCGGCAGGCTGAAGGGCACATTGGCCCAGAAGGGCGTGTCCACCGGCCCAGGCCGCAGCAGCGTGACTTTCAGCTTGCGGTTTTCCTTCTGCAGCACGGCGGCCAGCGGCGCCAGCGCGGCCTTGGCGGCGGCATAGGCCGCCAGCTTCGGCAGGATGAGATGCTCGACATACGCGCCGATGAACACCAGATGCCCGCCCGGCTTCATCAGCGGCAGGCTGGCCCGCGCCGCCAGATAGGCGCCGGTGACGTTCGAGTCGAACACCTGCGCCCAGTCCGCTGGCGTCAGCTTCTCAACTGTCGCCGAGACGGTCGTGCCGGCGGCGTAGACCATCAGATCAATCCCGTCCGAGTCGCCGGCCAGCATGGCGGGGATGCTGTCGATGGTATGCGGCTGGCCGGCGTCAAAGCGGCAGGTGAAGTCGGCTTCCGGCGGGATGCGCGCCTCGTCACGGGCGGCGGCGAACACCCGCCAGCCGCGCGACTTCAGCAGCGTCACCAGCGCGCTCCCGATGCCGCCGGACGCGCCCCAGATCAAGGCTTCAGGCATGGCTGCACTTTTCCTACATCAGGCTGATCATATTATGTCACCCATGATACAGCGTCCAGATGACAGCCGCTTTCGCGGAGCGTGAAAAACCGGTGAATGTAGGCCAGGGCTGCTACACGATCACCCGGTAGGTGAGCAGATACTGCGCCCCTTCGCGGGCAAAGACGATGCTGATCTGGCCGCGACTGGCGTCGTCAACCGACACCCGCGCTCGCCCGAGGTCGTCGTAGCGGTTGAGCGGGTCGGCCTCCCACAGCTCGAAAAACGAATCGCCCACCAGATCCTTGAACAGATAATCGCCCGGGTTGTACGGCGTTAGCATCTGCCAGCCAGCGGCGCCGTGGCGCTGGCCGTTGGCGAAATCGAACTGGTCAACCTGCAGCTCGCCAGTTGGGCGGTGGTGCAGTTTGAAGCGGCCAGACGACCAGACCGGCACACCGTTGAGACGCAGCACGATCTCGTCGCCGTCCAGTTCCTGCGCCTCCAGACATTTCAGCCCGATCAGTTGGAGGGTGTAGGTCACCATACACTGCTCCTGGCCTCCGGTTTGCCGCTCGCCTTTACCATACCTGCCCGCGCGCCGCCACCGGCCAGATGACCTCAATGTCATCGCCGCGCACGCCGTAGAGCTGGTGGTGCAGGTTGCTCACGACGCAGGTGTGCACTGGGATGACGTGCACGCGCTCGCCGATGACCGGCCGTTCGGCGCAGGCGCTGAAGTCTACATGGGCATGCTCCTCGCTCAACTGGTAGAGGCGCGCTTCCGGATACTCAACGATGTAACCGTGCGCGTCATCCCAGCGGTCGGCGGCCAGCGTCTTGCTGCCGGCGTCCAGGATGCCGCGATCGGACGACGGGCGGCTGACCACGGTCGTCAAGACCGTCATGGCGCAGTCGTCCGGCGACGCCCAGCCTTTGCCCACCGTCGCCCAGTCGTTGAATACATACGTGCCCACCCGCAGCTCGGTCAGTTCGGGGATCTCGTGAGCGCAGCGCGCCGCGCCGGTGCCGCCCCCGCTGACCACCTCCACGCCGATGCCCGCCCGGTTGAGCCGGTCGAGCGCCTCCTGGATGGCCGGGCGCATGGCCAGGCTGCTGGGGTAGACCAGCAGGCCGAGAAAGTGAAGATGGTCGTCCTGCTCGATGCGCTGCGCCAGATTGACCACTTCCTCAACCGGAGCGCCGGTGCGGTGGATGTCGGTCTCCAGTTCTACCAGCACCCGCAGCCGCAGGTCATGGGCGCGGGCGGCGTCGCCCAGCCCGGCGATCACGCTGGGATGGTCGGCCGAGACGGCCACCCAGTTGTACAGCGCCAGCTCCATCAGGCGGGCGGTCTTGTGCGGCCCGACGATGTTGTAAGGGATCTGGATGTCGGTGAAACCAGCCTGGGCGAAGATTTCCGCCTCGCTCACCTTCTGGCAGGCAATGCCGACCGCGCCGGCCTCCACCTGCATCCGGGCGATCTCCGGGATCTTGTGCGTCTTGATGTGCGGGCGAAACGCCAGCCCATGCGCGTCGCAGTAGGCCTGCATTCGGGCGATGTTGGCGGCCATCCGGTCGAGGTCGATCAGCACGCTGGGGGTATCCAGATCATGAACTGTGGGCATGGAACGCCTCTAGGAGCGCAGCCTGTCGACGTAGGCTTCCAGATCGGTGATGGTGATCTCGCCTAGGTGCTTGTAGCGCACCGTGCCGGCCGGGTCGAGCACGAAGGTGGTCGGCAGCCGTTCAATGCCATAGGCGCCGTACACGTCCAGCGTGTCGTCCAGCAGCACCGAGACGGCCTCGACGTCGTGCTGCTCAAAGAAGGCGGCGATCTGTTCGGGCGTCTCGCCGACGTTGACTGCCAGGATGATCGCGCCGTCCGCGCCCTGAGCGGCGGCGAACTGTTCGAAGGCCGGCAGCTCGCGGCGACACGGCTCGCACCACGTCGCCCAGAAGTTGACGAACACCACCCGCCCCCGGTAGCTCGAGAGCCGGTAGCGCTGGCCGTCCAGCCCTTCTAGTTCGAAGTTCGGCGCGGGTTTATCGATGAGCGAAAGCTGCTGCGGCGCGACCGGCAGCGGCGTGGGCGGCGTCACGACGCCCGAATTGGAGTTGGCCAGCGCCATGCCCAGCGCGGCAATGATGCCCAGCAGTGGAAAGATCAGAAACAGCACCAGCGCCGGCGACGGCCGACCATGCGCGGGGGGCGTTTGGGAGAGGTTCGGGGGCGTCATCGGTTCACCAGCTCACGAACTGCCGTTCAGAACGGGCTCGGCCAGCAGCAGCGCCAGCACGCTGATGGCATCGCCGATCTGGCCGGCGCGCGCCATCTGCAAGACCTGGGCGGCAGGCAGCGGGTGAATGCGCATGACTTCAGCCGGCTCATGCTCAGTCGCGCCCAGGATCACACCCCGCGCCAGGAACAGGTGCGCCCGCTCAGTGCCGATGCCTTTCATAGTGGCGACCGTCATCAGATGCCGCCAGTCAGCGGCTGTCCCACCGGCTTCTTCGCGCAGTTCGCGCCGGGCGGTCGCCAGCGGGTCTTCGCGGTCCGGGCCGACGCTCCCCGACGGCAGCTCCCATATCCAGGTTTGCAGCGGGTAGCGGTAGTGGCACAGCAGCACGATCTCGCCGCCGGCAGTCACCGGCACGATCCACACCGCGTCTGGGATTTCCAGCACGTTGTAGACGCCTTCGGCGCCGTCTGGCAGCCGGATGCGGTCTTGGCGGACGCCGTACCACGGGCAGTCCCAGGTGCGGCGCGAGTCGAGCGGGATAATCGGGTGCAGTTCATCAGTCACAGGGCATTCCTTCGCGGGCTGATGGCAGTTTAATTATACCGCAGAGCGGACAAAGATCAGAGGCGGCCGGGGTCAGGGCCGCCTCGTCGTCTGTCTACCGGTGCTCACGGGTGGGCAAGCGCTCTGCTCTCTGGCGCTGACCTACTCGGTCACCACCTCGTAGGCCACACCGTCCAGCACCACGATCACCCGCTCGCCCAGGGCGAAGTAATCGCCCAGTTCGGGTTTTTGCTCCAGCAGGGCGAAGTAAGCATCGCTGAGGAAGACCACCTTCTCGGTCTGCATGACGTCCGGCTGGAAGCTGGTGTCGGTCCAGACGCCGTCGCGCCAGATGAAGGTCTTGTCGTTGACGGTTTGGATCGGCTGGACGGGCGGCGCGCCGGCCGCGCCGGTGGGGGTGGCGGTCATCGCCGGCATCAGAGCGTTCAGGGGCGGCACGGCGGCGGGCGGGGGCGCGGCGGCTTCGGCCATGCCCCCGGCGGCCACGGCGGCATCCACGGCAGCAGCGCCGCTGGTGATGCCGCTGAGCGTCCGCGCCTGCTGGGCGAAATCGGCGGCGGCGCGCCGCCGGCCTTCAGCCGACAGGATGTCGTCCTCTTCGATCAGGAAGCTGGTGTACGGGGTGATGATGCCGTAGCGCACGCTCAGCCGCACGATACTGTCCACCAGTTCCGGGTTCTCGCCGTTCAGCCGGATGGTGTTCAGCAGGTCGCCGATGCGGCGGGTGGCCCACAGCCGGGCGATGAACGGCTCGCCGCCGGCGCGCGGCGGGAAGTTCAGGCCGCTGTAGGCGAAGACCTGCTCCTGGCCATCCACCTGGCCGCGCAGCGTGAGCGTCACGTTCTGCGCATCGCCTCGGTAGCGCCCGACCAGCGTGAGCTGCGTGCCAGCGAACAGATCGGGGAGCTGGCGAGGATACAGATCCTCCACCCGCACGCCGCCGAAATCCAGCGCGACGTTCGTCAGCACCGGCGCGCTGATCTTGTTGTACAGGCTGGCGACCTCCTCATCAATCCGCTGGCCAGGGCGCACATAAGCTGACGCCCCGTTATGGTCACGCACAATGGCGTCCAGCAGCAGCGCGTCCACGTCGTCGCCCACGCCAAAGCTGAAGATGCGCACATTAGGTCGGGCTGCCGTCTTCAGATCGGCCAGGATCTGCTGGCTGTCGGTCACGCCTTCAGTCGCTAGACCATCGGTCAGGAACAGCACGGTGGTGGCGCGTTCGGCGTCGGCCAGGCGCAGCGCGGTGGTCAGCGCGCCGTGGATGTCAGTGCCGCCTTCGGCGAATTGGCCACGCATCCAGTCGATCGCGCCCACAGCCTGAGACGGCGGCTCCATCTGATTGCTGTAGATGCGCCAGCCGGTGCTGAACAGGATCAGGTTGAAGCGGTCGGCTGGGTTCAGGTGTTCGAGCACATACTCCGCCGCGCTCCGCGCCTGATCCCACTTGTCGCCGCTCATGCTGCCCGACTGGTCGAGCACCACGATCACATCCTTGGGGATGATGCGCTCCTGGGCGGCGCGCACCGGCGGCTGCACCAGCAGCATGAAGAAGCCGTCCTCGTTGGCGCTCTCACGGTAGGTGAGCAGGTTGACGCTGATGGTCTCATTCGCCAGGCCGTAGTACAGGCTGAAGTCGGCGTTCGGCAGGCTGGCGCCCGACTCGTAGCCGGCGCGGAAGCTGCGGCCGTCGTCGCCGCGGGCGATGGCGATGGGGTGGCTGGGCGAATAGACAGTGCTGATCAGATCGCTGCCCGTCACTGACACGCTGATGCTCATCTGCTCGACCGGGCGCGGACTGAGGAAGTTGGTGACCTTCAGCGGGTAGAGATAATGGATCAGCCCGTTGTTGGCCTGGAGCGCTTGGCCGTAGCGGATCTGGATGCGGCGCTTTTCGCCGGGCGGGATGGGAAAGACGCTGGCCTGGATGGCGCTGCTGCCAACGTATTCCAGCAGCGCCGGGTCGCGGTATTGGCGCACGATCTCATTGTAGATGCGGCGCGCTTCCGCCGCCGGCAGGATTTTAGCCTCGATCTCTAGGCCGTTGACAGTCATGATGAGCCGATCAACCGCGGCCTCCAGCGGCAGCGGGAACAGAAATGTGCCCTCGGCCAGGCCGCTGCCTTCGTTGACAAATTCCATATCCACTTCGGTGGTGGCGATCTGGTTGTCAATCGTCACGCTGACGCGGTGGTAGGCGATCTTCAACCATTCCGGATTGGTGAACACTCCCGGTTGAATCGGGCGGCATTCGGGCGGGAGCGGGCACACGCCGCCGGGCGGACAGGGCGGCAGCGTCGGGCAGGGGATGACCTGGGCGGCGGCCGGGCTGAAACTGACCAACGCTAGCAGCGCCAGCAGGCCGGTCACGATCATCAGGGTGGTGCGCGGGATGGTTCGCATGGCTCTCCTCCAGAAGATGTTCCAGGGCTTGCACGGTTGCTACTGGCTAAGACGCCGGCTCTGGACGAATGGTTCCCAACCGGGATAGAAGCGGGTACACTGGTGCGGATTGACGCCGCAGCGAGAGGCAGCCATGTCCAGTTTACGCGCATACTTTGACCAGCGCGCCCCGAACTGGGACGCGAACCAGCCCCCCGACCGTGACGAGCACCTGCGGGCGCTGCTGGCGCCCTTCGCGGGCGATCTGGCGGCGGCGCGGGCGATCCTGGAGATCGGCACGGGGACGGGCGCGCTCATCCCGGCGCTGGCCGAGCGCGCGCCGGCGGCCCGGCTGGTCTCGGTAGACCTGGCGCATGCCATGCTGCTGCACGCACGGGCGCGGCAGCCGGCAGCCTGGCTGGTCGAGGCGGATGTTCACCGCCTGCCGTTCGCGGCGGGGCGCGCTTTCGATCTGGCCATCTGCCACAACAGCTTCCCACATTTCGCCGACCGGCAGGCGGCGCTGGCCGAGCTGCGGCGCGTCCTGCGGCCGGGCGGCGGCCTGCTCATCCTGCACAACCTGGGGCGTGAGCGCGTGAACGCCATCCACAGCGCCGCCAGCGGGCCGATCGCCCATGACTGGCTGCCGCCGGGTGACGAGCTGGCGCGGCTGCTGGCGGCGACCGGCTGGCGCGATGTTCAGGTAGACGATACCCCGGAACGCTACACGGCGCGGGCTGTGCGCGCCTAGCGCCGGCGGCGCTGAAGCACGGCGTCCATCTCCGCCTGGACGAGCTGCGCGTCCAGTTCGGGCGCGTCGTTCGGTTCCCCGCTCCCAGGGTCGAAGATTCGTTCGAGGGGTGCATAGTCCCCACCCTTCGAGCGCCCGGGATGTCGTATAATTTAGACACAGACTGCGGCGGAGATGCGATCATGACTATCAGCGAGATACTCGAACAGGCTAAAGCCCTCAGCCCGCAGGAGCGTAAAGAGCTGGCCAAGCGGCTCATTGACCTGCTGGACGAACCGGCTGTGCCCGCCGGCCTACCACTGGCAGCCCCAGCCGAGCACTGGGGTGAGAATCTACTGCGTCTGCTAGAGGCGATCGGAACGATTGAGATGCTGCACCCGGAGATCGAAGACCCGGTCGAATGGGTGAAGCGCATTCGCCAGGAGCAGCAGCAAAAGCGTCTGGGCGACTGGGGCGGGGATGAATGACCAGTGCCATGGCCGATACGACGGTGATCATTCACCTGTACCGGCGCAATGCGGCGGCGCTCGCCTGGTACGGCACGCTGGCACAGCCGCTGGGCATCACGCCCATCACCTGGCTGGAGGTCATCTATGGCGCAGGGAGCAAAGTGCAGCAGGCTGCCTGCAGGACGCTGCTGGACGAATTCACCCTGCTTCACTTGTCACCAACTGACCAGAATTGGGCCATGCAGCAGATGGAGCGTTTCCGGCTCAGTCATGGCGTGACCATCAATGACTGCCTGATCGCGTCTGTGGCCTATCGTCTGCATATTCCGCTGTACACGCACAATCTCAGGGATATGACGCTCCTCATTGGCGAGCTGGCGGTCAAGCCATATACATGAGCGATCACCCTGGGGACGATCCTTCAGCGCCTTGAACCCACCAGTTCGCCGCGGCGTTCAGCTCCTCGCTCCTAGTGCGAAGCACGTTCAGAAGCGGTGCTGGGGTGGCAGCAGGAACGAAAGCCCAACATACAGCGCGCAGCAGCCTTTAGCGCCGGCGGCGCTGAAGCACGGCGTCCATCTCCGCCTGGACGAGCTGCGCGTCGAGTTCAGAGTAGGCGCATATGTAGATCGCCTTCAGGCAGAAGTCGGGGGGGTCGGCCTGGTTCACCAAGTAATCGCGGATGCCGAGGACGAGCTGCCGCGCCACGGCGCTCACCTCGCGCTGGCGGCCGCCGCGCCCAGTGCCGAGTAGCGGAAAAATGATGCTGTCGATCGGCTCGTAGGCGTCGCGGGCGGCCATCTCCTGGGCATACAGCGCTGTGCCCGGCGGCGAGATCACCCCGCGCGCCCGGTCAACTTCGATCACCTTGTCCAGGCAGTTGGCGACCGCCTCGCCGATGCGCTCGTCCGGGATCGGCGTGATCGAGCGTTCGCCCGCCTCATAGTCCACCGATACTGAGACGACGTGGAACACGTAGCGCGCTTTGTTGCGCGCCAGCCGGCTGGTGGGGTGGCCAGCATGGGTGGGCACTACGTAGCCCATGCTGATCGGGATGGCGTATTCATCCGACTCGGTGATCTGCTGATATAGTTCCTGCTGTAGGGTGTCCTCAACGATCTGGCCGCTGCGCCGCCGGCGCGAGCCGTGCAGCCGCAGCTTCGACGACACAGTGCCGCTCTCGAACACCCGCGCCATCTGCATGTAGCTGTTCTCCGGGTTGACCAGCACATCAATGCCGCGCATCTGCGAGATGTCGCCCGCCGCCAGGTAGATCTTGCAATCTGAGGCGCCGTCGGGCAGTACGTACACGCTGTGGTGCTTGGTGGGCGGCGTGTAGGGCGTCTTGAAGACTGGGTTGGCGCGCCCGCCGAGGAGCGCTTCCAGCCATTTTTCCTGGCGGTCGCGCGTCTTGAACTTGTTATTCTCGATGCTGGCCTTCAGACGGTCATACTCTTCCTGCGTTCCCCGCACTACCCGTTCAACCTGCACGTCCTGCAGGTCGAACTGCTTGAGCGCGGCGGCGAAGTCGAAGTCCTCGCGGATGAGCACCGGCAGGATGAACACCTGCGCCCCGCGCGCCACGTCCACCTCGCGGCGCACGTACAGCGAGTCGGCGGTGGGCGCGGCCAGCAGCAGCAGGAGCAGGTCGCTGCGGGCGATGGCTTCGTAGATCTGGCTGGTCCAGGCTTCGCCGCTGACCAGGTCAGATTTGTCCATCCACACGTCGTAGCCCTGGCTCTCCAGATAGATGCGGATGGCGTTGGCGCTGGCGGTCAGCCCCTGCTGGTCGCCGGTCTTGTAGCTGATGAAAATATGTGTTTTGGTCATCGTCTATCACCTTTCATGTTGGCATTATACGCCGTTTACAATTGATCTGCGTACTAGGCGGGCGCTGCGCTGTATTTTGCGGGGAGAGCGTGGAAGAAAGGTGAAGAAGGTGCTCCGGATCCTGACTGAGTTGGATGACCGTCGGACGACGCTGATAGGGCTGGCGCTGGCGACGCTGAACTGGCTGACGACGCGCGCGCCGCAGGAGGCCGGTGCACTGAAGGCGCTGGGCATCTCGCTGCTGGCGCAGGCGCAGGCCGCCGCGGCGCTGTTCGGGCTGGCGCTGAACTGCGACTACCGGCTGAATGCGGCGGAAAAGCTGGTTGGGTTGGCGGCGCTGCTGAGCTTCAGCCCGTTCGTGCGAATGGCGCATAACCTGCGGGCCGACATCGGCCTGGCTGTCTATGGCGCGATCATAGTATGGGCGCTGATCGAGTTTGACTGGTCTGATATTCCGCAGACAGTAGCCTTCTGGGTAGGCCTGGCGCTGTGGCCGGCGCTGGAATGTGTGCCGACGGCCGGCCTGGCGCTGGCGGCCGGATTCGGCGGCGCGCTGCTGCTGCCCGCTTACTGGCAGCGCAGCCGGCGCACGCTGCCCGTCTTCGCCGCCGGGATCGGTCTGGCGCTGGCGCTGTATGCCGCCGTCCGTTTTTTTGCCCGATTTCGCCGGCCGTTGGGCGGCCTATTGCCAGTTCGTGGAGTTTTACCAGCACGCGGGTTGGTTGGGGCTGCGCGACCCGCTGCCCAGCCTGGCAGATTATCACCTGCGCTTCAGCCTGGCGCTGTCGCCGGTTGAGCTGTTGATCATCGCGGCTGCAGTCGTTTGGCTGCTGCATCAGGGCGATGCGCTCGACCGACGAGTGCTGGCCGCCGGCGGGCTGGCAGCGCTGCTGCTGGTAGGCGCCAGTCCCAGCTACGGCTACTGGGCGGCTCTGGCCCCGTTCGCCGCCTATGCGGTAGCGCGCGCGGTCAGCGGGCGGACGCTGGCGCTGCTGGCGGCGGCCGGTTTGCCGGCGCTGGCGGCCATCGCCGTGCGCGATATGGCTTATGAAATCGGGCTGGACCGCAACGCCGAGACCCTGGACAGGGTTGGAACGGTTCGCGGCAGTGCAGGGGCTGACGCTGCCAGCGGCGCTGCGCCAGCTCAACCCGGATGTCGCCGTCTGTCGCAAGGTGGACGCGCCGCGCTGCGCCGCCGCTTTCGGGGCGCGCATTTTCAAGCCGCCGCTGGAGTTTTTCATCCGGCGCGAACCCTACTTGATTTTCTGGCGGCTGGAATGACCGATCTATCAGTCAGGCGGCGACGTTCGGCTCAGAAAATTGAGGATTAGATGCGGGCTTTCTTCCGCACCACCATGGTACGGGCGTCGATGCCGTGCTGCAGGTCGCGGGCGTTGAGCGTGACGGTGACGGCCTTGCTGCCCAAAATGGTGACGACATCGCTGCCAGAGTAGATGACATGGCCTTCAGCGATCACTACACCGTCGCGGTAGATGATCACATCCTCGCCGACGCGAGGCCACATGATGCGCTTCATAAGGGTCATGCTGCTTCCCCTGCTGACTATGTCTTGACGGGGTTAGAGAATGGTTTGACTCTAATTTGTAAAAACTGTAAAGGCGATAGCCTAATTTGACTATGTCCGAGCCCCTTACCGGAGCGCCTTAGGCCACGACCAGACGCTTGATCGTGAAAATCGTAAAGCATACCGCTGACGAACTGGATAGGTTACGGCTGCGAAGTCGGGGATGCCGCCGCCGCGACAGCGCTCAGCCAGACGGCGCCCTGCCCGCCGGATGTGGTCACCTGACGCAAGCCGGAGCCGTCGGCGCGAATGAGATAGAGCTGCTCGCGGTTGGCCTCGCCCACGGCGGCAGTGAAGACGATGTGCTGACCGTCCGGGCTGTAAGCCGGGCCCCATTCGTAGCCCGGACCGTCGAACAGCACCCGCGCCTCGCGCCCGTCAGCGTTCATGCGGGCGATGGCGGCGCCGCCTTTCGCGCCGTCAGCCGTCAGGTAGAGGATGCTGCTGCCGTCCGGGCTGTAGGAGGGCGACCAATCTTTGACCGCGTTGTTCGTCAATTGGCGGACATCACCGCTGGCCAGGTCGAGCCGGGCGATCTCCCAGGTGGAGGCGTCATGGGGATCGCCAGTGGTGAACACGAGCGAGCGCCCATCAGGGCTGTAACGCGGCTGGCTGGCGCGGTCGGCGCCGGTCAGCAGCGGCTGTAAATCGCTTCCATCCGGCCGGACACGGTAGAGGTCGAACGTGCCGTCGCCGCGCGTATCCAGCGCGAAGGCGATCCACGCCCCATCGGGGCTCCAGGCCGGGAGCCGGTTCGCGCGCTGGTTGCGGGTGAGCTGGCGCAGGTTCCGCCCTTCGGTGTCCATCACATAAATGTCGAAAGTGCGGTCGCGGTCAGACTGAAAGGCGATGAAGCGACCATCTGGGGAGATCGCCGGGAATGAGTCGACGCCCGAACTGAAGGTGAGCTGGGTCTCGACGCCGGTCGCCAGGTCGAGCCGGTACAGATGAACGCCCTGATCGCGTTCGGCGAAGTACACCAGGCTGCCGCCGATCTGGCGCAGGCCGGGATCGGGCGTGCGCGTGGGCGGCGCGCCGACCGGGGCAATGGCCGCGGCGGCCAGGTCGATGGCGGTGGGCAGCAGCGACTGCTGGATCGCCCAGCTGTGGGCTCCTGGCGATGACAGATCAGCGGGCGGCGGAGTGATCGCAGGTTGGCCGTCGGCGGCCAGCAGATTGGCTAGTATGATCAGCACTAGAATGACCAGCACCATTAGCACGCCGCAGCCGATGGCCCCGCCCACGGCGGCATTCAGCCAGGGGTTAGTACGTGGGCGATGGCGGGGATAGGCCGCCCTCACTTTCGAGTTTGACTTAAGCAGTGACAGGATACTGCTGGAGCACGACACGTAATCGGGCGCGCGCGCTGCCGCTCTTGGGCGCATCCCCAAACCCGCCGGCGATTTAGCGCTGGGGGGCGATGGGGAAAACCTAAACATATTCTGTCGGGGAGCGGGCGGCGCCGGCGGCACCGACTGAAGGGGCGCGGCCAGGCGCGGCTGCGGGCGGGGCAGCGCCGGCTGCGTGTCGTGGATGCTGGTCACCGGCTTGTCCAGCGCCCGTTTGAGCGCCTCGGATAGGGCGACGGCGTGCGGATAGCGCTCCTCACGCTTTTTCTTGAGCGCTTTCAGGATGACTTCTTCAGCCGCAAATGACAGCGCGGGGTTGTACTTGCGCGGCGATGGCGGCGGGCTGGTCACCTGCATGACGGCCACACCATAAGGCGTGTCGCTCTCGAACGGCCGCCGGCCAGTCGCCATTTCAAACAGCATCACGCCAAGCGCATAGATATCGCTGCGGTTGTCCAGCGGCAGCCCCTGCGCCTGTTCGGGACTCATGTAGCTGGGCGTACCGACGACGCCCTGGGTGGTGATGTTCTTGCCCATGCCCTCGCTGAGGATGCGAGCGATGCCGAAATCGGTGAGATAGGCTCCGCCAGCCTCATCCAGCAGGACGTTGCTGGGCTTCAGGTCGCGGTGCAGCACGCGCTTGCTGTGGGCATAATCCAGCGCGGGCGCAATCTGATCGAGAATGTTGACGATTTGTTCCAGTTCCAGCGGGCCGTGATTGAGCAGATCATCCACCGAGCCGGCGGGCATGTAGCGCATGACGATATATGGCTGGCCTTCGTGTTGACCGTAATCGTGCACCGGCACGATGTTGCGATGCTCAAGCTGCGAGACGATCTTCACCTCCTGCTCGAAGCGCTGCAGGTAGGTGTCATCATGAATGTACTGCTTGGGCAGCACTTTCACAGCCACGATACGGTTCATGGAGATTTGATGGGCGCGATAGACGGTCGCCATGCCGCCCCGGCCGATCACCTCTAAGTATTCGTAGCCGTTGATGGTCTTGCCGATCCATTCGTCGGTCATGCCCGTCCTCGCTGAGCGCCAGCCCACCGGCGCGCTCATGCGATTATACGGCAGACAGACGGCCTCAGCTACCACGCCAGTGAGTGGGTAGGGTCCCGTCGCCCTGGTGCTGAGGCACAGCGCCTCTCACCGCTGGCTCAAATGAGCCGACGGCTGGTTTTCAACCCCGGTTTCAGCTACAATCGCCCCGTTCATCACGCGATTTTCCCGTATCGAGCCAGAGACGGAGTACAGCTACTCATGAGCAGCGACAACCACAAACGGCTAGTCATCCCCGGTCCGGTCGAAGTCCGCCGGGAAATTCTGGAAGCGCAGACGGCGTGGATGATTGGCCACCGTTCCACCGCTTTCGCCGAACTGTTCGCCCGGCTGCAAGGCAAACTCAAACAGGCTTTTCTAACCCAGTACCGCGTCATCGTCAGCGGGTCGTCCGGCACTGGTCTGTGGGAGGGGGCTTCGCGCAACTGCATCCGCGACGGCCGGCGCGTCCTGCATCTGGTCGGCGGCGCGTTCAGCGAGCGCTGGGCCGACGTCAGCCGGCTCAACGGCAAAGATGTAGACGTGATCGAGGTTGAGTGGGGCATGGCGCACACGCCGGAGATGGTGGCGGACGCGCTCAAGAAACAGCGTTACGATGCCGTGTGCCTGGTGCACAACGAGACCAGCACCGGCGTGACCAATCCGGTCCAAGCAATCGGCGAGGTGGTGCGTCAGTACGAAGAGACGCTGTTCCTGGTGGACACGGTCAGCGGCTTCCTGGGGGCGGAATTCCGCACCGACGAGTGGGGCGTAGATGTGGCGCTCACGTCGTCGCAGAAGGCCTTCGCGCTGCCGCCGGGCATCGCTTTCGCCGCCGTCAGCGACCGGGTGCTGGCGCGCGCCAAAGAGGTCAAGAACCGCGGCTACTACTTCGACTTCATCGAACTGGACGCGATGCTGCAGAAGAACAACACACCATCCACGCCGCCGATCGCGCTGATGTTCGCCGCCGACCGCCAGCTCGACGACATCCTGGCCGAAGGGCTGGAGCGGCGATGGGCGCGCCACCTACAGATGCGCGAGATGTCTATCCATTGGGCTGAGAGCCGCGGCATGGGTCTGTTCGCCCAGGCGGGCTACCGCTCCCCGACCGTCACCACTGTCGCCAACGGCCGCGGCATTGATGTGGATCAGATGGCCAAGTTCATGTCGGGCAAGGGCTTCAGCATGGACAAGGGCTACGGCAAGATCAAGGGTAAGACGTTCCGCATCGCCCACATGGGCGACATGCAGCCGGCCACGCTGGAAGAAGTGCTGTCCGGGCTGGACGAATTTCTCGGCGTCAACTGATGCTGCGGCCGGGGCGAGCAGGGCTACAGGCAGGGCTATGACGAGTCTGCTCGACGGTTTAAATCCACAGCAGCGCGAGGCCGTCACCGCGGGCACTGGCCCGGTTTTGGTCCTGGCTGGTCCTGGCAGCGGCAAAACCCGCGTTCTCACCCATCGCATCGCCTATCTCGTCGGCGAGATGGGCGCGTATCCGGGCGGCATCCTGGCGGTGACGTTCACCAACAAGGCCGCCGGCGAGATGCGGGAGCGCATCGAAAGTCTGCTGGGCGGTCGTCTGGGCGGGCTGCAAATCGGCACGTTCCATGCCATCTGCGCCCGCCTGCTGCGCAAAGAGGCCCCGTTCACCCGGCTGCGCGCCGATTACCTGATCTACGACACCGACGACCAACTGGCGGCGGTGACCCAGGCCATCACCGAGCTGAACGTTGATGTCAAGAAATATCGCCCGCGCCAACTGCTCAACGCCATCTCAGCGGCCAAAAATGAGCTGATCACCCCGGCGGAGTACCAGGCTCCCGGCTATGTCGGCGAGATCACCCGGCGGGTGTACGAGCGCTACCAGGAACTGCTGGTGAACAGCAACGCCCGCGACTTCGACGATCTGCTGCTGGACGCGGTGCTGCTGTTGCAAACAAACGACGAGCTGCGCCAGAAATACCAGCGTCATTTCGAGCATTTGCTGGTGGATGAGTTCCAGGATACGAACACCGCCCAGTACCGGCTGGTGCAGATCCTGGGCAATTACCACCGGAACGTGTTCGTGGTGGGCGACGAAGACCAGGCCATCTACGGCTTTCGCGGCGCCGACTATCGCAACGTGCTCCAGTTCCGGCATGATTTCCCGGACGCCCGCGTGATCCTGCTGGAACAGAACTACCGTTCAACCCAGATCGTGCTGGACGCGGCGCGGGCGGTGATTGACCAGAACCCGAACCGCACGCCCAAAGCGCTGTTCACTGAGCGCGGCGGCGGCCCGCGGGTGACCATTTACGAGGCCTACAGCGAGGTTGATGAGGCCGAATACGTCATTGAGCGCATTGTGGAATTGCGCCGCCAGGACGGCCTGAGCTGGGGCGACATGGCCATCATGTACCGCACCAACGCCCAGTCCCGCGCGCTGGAGGAAGCCTGCATCCGTCGTAAAGTTCCATACCGGCTGGTCGGCGGCGTGGGCTTCTACACGCGGCGCGAAATCCGCGACCTGCTGGCGTATCTGCGGCTGGTGCATAACCCGGACGATGCGGTGAGTTTCAGCCGCATCATCAACGTGCCCAAGCGCGGCATCGGCAAAAAATCGCTGGAGGACTTCCGGCGCTGGGCGGCTGCTAACCGGCTGACGATCAGCCAAGCGCTGGCGGCGCTGGCCGACGGCGTGGCGTCATCGCTGGCGGGCGCGGCGGCGCGCAAGTTCGTCGAGTTCTGGCAGATGCTCACGAACTGGCGGGCGCTCGCCGCGCAGGGCGATCTGATCGCCCTGCTGGAGGATATCCTGACCCAGACCGGCTACTCGCTGCACCTGCACGAGACCAGCGACACCGAGCAGGAAGCGCTGGAACGGCAGGAGAACGTCAAAGAGCTGCTGGCGTTGGTCGAGAACGATCGCCAGCGGCCGCTGGCCGACTTCCTGGAGTCGGTGGCGCTGGTGGCCGATGTCGACTCGCTGGCCGGCAGCGCCGAGGACGCCGTCACACTGCTGACGCTGCATTCCGCCAAAGGGTTGGAGTTTCCGGTCGTCTTCATCACCGGGCTGGAAGAAGGCCTGCTGCCGCATTTCCGCGCCTTCGACGAGCAGGACGGGATGGCTGAGGAGTGCCGGCTGCTGTATGTAGGCATGACCCGCGCCATGCAGCGCCTGTATCTGACGTATGCCTTCCGGCGCATGACCTACGGCGACAGCAGCCCAGGGATGCCCTCCCGCTTCCTGCGCCCTATCCCTGCCCAACTGCTCGAAGGCGCGTCGGCGCTGCTGGCCAACCAGCGCGCCGCCCACCGCTACCAGCAGGATACCACCTGGGATGATGCCCCACTGACCCAGCCCGAATCTCCTGTTCGCCGCGCCATCCGGTCGCAGATCGCGCCGTTCGGCGGCGCACCCGCGCTGCGCTACAAAGCTGGCGTGCGCGTGTTCCACGGCAAGTTCGGCGAGGGCATTGTGCTCGAATCGCGGCGCAGCGGCGAGGATGAAGAAGTAACCGTCAGTTTCCGCGAGGGGGGCATCAAACGACTGACGGCCAGTTTCGCCAATTTGGTCATCCTAGAAGATTGAAGGTGGGTAGAAAATCCCCGCGTGGACGCGCGAACGGCCAGGGGCGGCCTACGACGATGGCGCTTCCGCCGTCACGCGCATGACCGCCGCGACTGAACGCACCAGGTCCTCAACGCTCACCGGTTTGGTCAGAAAGGTATCTACGCCCTCGTCACGCGCCTGGGCCGCATGGTGGGCGCCGGCCGCACCGCTCACGACGACGGTGGGCAGGCGGCGGTCAGGAAACTGTTTTTTCATCAGCCGCAGAAACTCCAATCCATGCATGTCTGGTAGCATCAGATCGAGCACGACGGCATCCGGCAGCTGCTGGCTGGTGTAGCCCAGCGCAGCCACCACTGTGCCGGTGACGGTGACGCGAAAGCCGGCATGTTCCAGCGCCAGGCTGAAGACCTTGGCCACATCCTCATCGTCTTCCACGATCAACACGCGCTGGCCTTTGCCGACGACGGGCAGCGCCGCATGATCTACAGGCAGCTCAACTGACGCCTGGCTGATGGTAGGCACGACCAAAAAACGCACCTGGAGCTGCAGTTCACCGATGGTCAGTTCGTCGCCGTGGCGCAGGCGATATTCCTGTCCAGGCGCCAGCCGCTGGCCGTTCAACCGAGTCCCGTTGACGCTGCTTAAATCTTTGACCAGGATGCGGTTGTCTACGGCCAGCACCGCCGCGTGCTGGCGCGAGACGCCCTTAGCCAGCGCCCCATGCGGCGTCAGGTCGACATCCGGGATGATTCCCCGCGCCGGATCGCTCCGCCCGATCAGCATGGTCTCGTGCACTTGCGCCTGAATGGTTTCCGGCGTGCCGACCACCCGAAATTCAATCACCCAGGGAAGCTGTTCATCCAGCGGACCGGTCGTCGCCCGCACCGGACGAATCGGTTCAGTGGGGGTGGTATCGAGCAGGCGGGTTTGCGGCGTAGGTGTAGGTTTTTCGATCACAGCGGCTTTCTTTCTGGTTGACTGACACAGATGCGAAGCGGGGTGATGACTATGCCATTGGACATTATAACAAATCTTAACAGCAGATCATATAGCCTGACGGTACTAGCGCTGGGTGAGCGTATTGGGCTGTCGGATGCAGGCGCACCCTCCTCGCTATCTCCTGGTCGCAGACGCGAAAGATTGTCTCCCCGCCACTCGTTTCGTTCAAGTAGTTCATGTCTGTTTTGACACAGCAGTCTTGAGCGCTGACGCCCGCGCCGATGGGCTTCAGGCTGGAAGCGTGATCCTCAGCGCTTTAGCTGCCCCGGTAGCGCGCCACCAGCACCGTGGCGTCGTCAGTGCCCCGGTAGTAGCTGCGCAGCAGATGATCAGCGATCGCTTGGGGTTCAAGCTCCAGCGGGATGCTCTCAACAAAGGTGCTGCGCAGTCCATCCGAAGCCAGCACCAGCGTATCGCCGACCGCTATCGACTCGGTGAAAGCGCGCAGCGACGGTATGCGGTAGCCGACGACGCCGCCGCGCAGCAGCAGATGCGCGCGCTTGGGCAGGGCGCCGTTGGCCCGCAGCAGTATGCCGGCCACGTTGCCCACGCTCAACCAGGTGACGGTGCGGGCGATCGGGTCGAGCGCCGCCAGGCTGAGCACCACGCCGCGCGTCCCCATCAGCGCTCGGTGACAGCGTTCGATCAGCGCTGTCAGGTTGGGTTCGGGGCTTTCATTGAGCGCATCCAGCGCCCGCTGGGCGGCCGTCGAGGCCTTAGCGCCGTGGCCCAGCCCGTCGATCACGCCCAGCAGCAGCACGTCGCCCACTACAGTTACCCAGTAGCGGTCGCCAGAATAAGCCTCGCCTGACTGGGCGACGGCGGCCACTCCCCACTCGAAAGCCGAATGCTGCGCGGTCATGTTCGCTTCCACTTCTCCATGATGACGGTCGTGCCCCGCCCCAGGGCGGAGGCGATGTCGAAATCATCCATCAACCGGCGCGCGCCTGGCAGCCCTAGTCCCAGGCCGCGGCCTGTGGTGAAACCATCTTTCAGCGCCAAATCCACGTCGGCAATGCCCGGCCCATCGTCGCAGGCCAGCACCGCGATGCCGACGCGCCCTTCATCCTGAAGCGCGACCAGCACCATCTCGCCGCTGCCAGCGTATTTGACGATGTTGCGCGCGATCTCCAGGATCGCGGTGCTCAGCGACGTCTGTTCGACCGGCGAGAACCCCAACTGCGCGGCCATGCGGTGGGCACGCTGGGAGGCGACCACCGCATGGGTGTCATCGCGGATGGGGACGCTGACAGGTGTGAACAGCAGGTCTATCTCAGCCATTTGATCGCGGTGACGTTCGTCCCTCGCCCTACTTCTGAATGGATGTAGAACTCGTCCATCAGCCGTTTGGAACCGGACAGCCCCAACCCCAGCCCGCCGGAGGTCGTGTAACCGTCCGTCATGGCCTTATCCAGGTTGGGGATGCCGGGGCCGTTGTCGTCGGCGATGATCTTGATGCCGCGTTTGCCGTCTAACCCCCGGTGCGCCATGACGATGACCGTGCCTACCTGGGCGTAGATCAGGATGTTGCGCGCCAGTTCGGAGATCACGACGGCGATCTTGGTGGCATCGGCGTGCGGGAATCCCATATCCAGCGCCAACTGCATCCCCTGACGGCGCGAAGTGGAAACGTCCGAGACATGCTGGATTTGGAAATGCAGTTGATCGCTGACCTTCAATGTCGCCATATGCTACCCCTCCAGGGTCAGGGTTTCAATCTCCGCTGAGTCCTCGGTTGGCGCGCCGCCATTCTGCGACAGCGATCGGGTCAGCGCTAGCGCGTCATCCAGATCGAGCACGGCGTCCACGTCGGGCAGCGTCATCCCCAGCTCGACCATCGTCTCGATCACGATGTCCTGCAGGCCGGCGATGATGACTTTAGCGCCCATCAGTTCAACCATCTTGGAGGTGCTGTAGATGAAACGCCCGAAGAAACTGTCGCAGATATCCACCCGCGAGAAGTCCAGCAGCACCACCTGCGACCCGTACTGCCGGATGGCCTGAAGTACCTCGCGTCGCAGTTGGATCACCTCGTCATCCATCAAGTCCTGCGGGACAGCGACCAGCAGCAGATTTTCGAGTTTCTGAATGTTGGTGAAGTACATGGGTTACGCTCACTTTCCGTTGCCGTTGCCCACTTGCTGCAGCCGATAGCCCACACGATCCAGCGCCATGACCAAGCCAGACTGCAGGTCGCGCAGGGTTTCGAAAGTATGCCAATCAATGCCTAGATCCACAATGGTTTCGGCGACCGCGTCGGTGATGCCGGTGACGATGGTCTGCGCGCCCTTCAGCCGGGCAGCCTGGATGGTGCGGTTGAGATGATCCGCCACGCCGCTGTCCACCACGGGCACGCCGGTGATATCCAGGATGACGATCTTGGCGCGGTAGCGGGTGATCCCTTCCAGCACCGCCCGCATGATGTCGCGGGCGCGCTGGGTGTCAATCCCACCGACCAGCGGCAGGACGATGATGCGATCCATGATGGGGATGATGGGCGTGGACAGCTCGGCCAGCGCCTGGCGCTGGGCTTCGATGATCTCCTGCTGCAGGCGTTCGCGCTCCTCGGCGAAGCGCTTCTGCTGGTCGATGTCTTGATACGTGCCGATCATCCGCAGCGGCTGGCCGTCGGCATCGCGCTCGACGATCACGCCGCTCCCCAGCACCCACTTCCAACTCCCGTCTTTCATCCGTATTCGACCTTCAGTGTTGTAGGGGACTGAGGGATCGGCGATGTGCGCCTGCAGCGCAGCGAGCATCATCTGCAGATCGTCGGGATGAATCAGCTCTGTGAAGGCTTCACGGGTGTTGGTCAATTCGCCTGGTTCATAGCCGAGCATGCGCGGCAGATCCTGGTTGTGGAACTCCACCCGATCGGTGCGGAAGTCCCAGTCCCAAAGGCCGATGTTGGCGCTCCTGACAGCCAGCTCCAGGCGCTGCTGGCTGTCGAACAGGCGGCTTTTAGCCTCTTTCTGGGCGGTGATATCCTCGTACATGCCCAGCACGCCAATGATCGCGCCGCTGGCGTCCCGCAGCGGGATTTTGCTGGTGCGCAGCCAAACTCGACTGCCATCAGCGCTGGCCAGCAGCTCCTCGATGTTCAGGCGCGGCTGGCCGCTTTCGATCACGCTCAGATCGTCAGCGCGATACTGGGCGGCGTAGTCGCGCCAGGCGAAGTCTTCGTCTGTCTTGCCGATGATCTCTGTCGGGGACTGCAAACCGGCATCCCGGGCGACCAGCTGGTTGCAGCCGAGGAAATGACCGTCGCGGTCTTTCCAGAACACGCCTAATGGGATCGTGTCCAGGATCGTCTCCAGCATCTGGCGCGATTCGGTCAGTTCGGCGGTTTTTTCGCTGATGATGTGCTCCATGTTCAGCAGCAGGCGGCGGTTTTCGACCGACGGTCCAGCCAGCGCCGGCAGCGAGTTGTAGATGGCAACTTCCTGGTTGCTAAACGTGTGCAGTTCATCCCAGCTAAATGTCAGTAATCCCAGCCACTGCTCGTTGCGCGTTAGCGGGATAGCGGCAGTAGTCTTTACACCAGCCATCAGGTAAAGTTGGCGAGTATTCTCATCTAGTTGTGGATCATTGGCTACGTTCGACACCAATTGTGCATTCTTAGAGTTAGTAAGCCAGTTGCGGTAGAAGGAAAAATCGGGCAGGTAAAACCGCATACCCAACGAGATGCTGGGTGATACCCTGCCCGGCCGCTGCCAAATGGCCACGATCTGCGCCCACTCCGGTTCGTCATTCGGATTGCTGTCAATGTACAGGAGAGCGGCGCTGGCTGCGCCGTGCTTAATCCCGTACTGGCTGAGGGCGCTCAGGATTTCATCATCCGTGCGGGCGCTGTTCAGCGCCAGACTGATGTTCAATAAGACGGATACTCGGTCAAGATCGGCTTCGACTCGCGCTAAGCGATCTTCAATGTCAGACGCAACTGTCATACCTCTCACTCCCCCAAGAGCCTGCTAGTCTCGTCATTTCGCGCACAGACTCAGTGTAATCCCAAACAGCGTCATGATTGCATTGAGATTATCGTTTCAGACGCCGATTCGTTTGCCCAACTGCTTGAGCGCTACGCGCAGCCCGGTTTGCAGATCGCGCAGCGTCTCGATGCCCTGCCAGTTGATGCCCAGATCGACGATCGTCTCAGCTACCGATTCCGACACGCCGGTGACCAACGTCTGCACGCCCTTCAGCCGCGCCGCCTGGATGGTCTTGTCCAGATGCTGGGCGACGCCGGTATCGACCACGGGCACGCCAGTGATGTCCACGATGGCGATCTGGGCGCGGTAGCGGCTGATGCCCTCCAGCAGCGCTCGCATCACGTCGCGCGAACGCTGCGTGTCCACCGCCCCCACCAGCGGCATGACGATGATGCCCTCGACCACTGGAATGATGGGTGTGGACAGCTCAGCCAGCGCTTGACGCTGGGCTTCGATGACCTGCTGCTGGAGCGCGTCGCGTTCCAGCTCGCTGCGTTTGATGTCGGTGATGTCGCGCGTGGCGATGATCACGCCGGCAATCTGGCCATCGGCGGCGCGAAACGGCGTGTAGATGGAGTTGTACCAGCGCTTTTCACCTAACAGCGGGTTGAGCCGCTCGCTAGAGAAGGCTGCCGGTTGGCCGCTGCTCAGCGCGGCATCGATCGCCGCCTGCACCACGGGTTTCGCCTCTTCATCCAAAATGAGGTCGATGTACTGCTGGCCAACTTTGTCTGGCATCAACCCCACGCCAGGATAGTAAAGCATTTCGACGCGCCCCTGGCGGTCAAGCTCGACGATGATGTCCGGTGAGCTCTCGATGACGCGACGGAAACGGTCTTCCGACTCGATCAGCGCCTGGCGGCTGGCCTTCAGTTCGGTGATGTCACGGACGATGCTGGCGACGCCCGCTAATTCTCCCTGGCTGTTTTGCAGGATGAACGCCGCGGCGGATACATCAATTAATGTGCCATCCTTGCGCTGCTGGCGCAGCTCGCCGCGCCAAATTCCGGCAGCCGCTAGCGAGGCTGTTACCTCCTCGCTCGTGGTCTCCCTGGACTCGGCCGGGATGATCGTCGCCGCCGTCAGCCCGATCAGCTCCTGCTGATCATAGTCATATCCGAGCATGGTGTAACTGGCGCGATTGGCGTAAGCGACAGTCCCGTCCAGGGCAGTGATCATGATGCTGTCGGCGGCGTTGTCGGCCAGCGCGCGAAAGATGGCCGCGTCGCTGAGCAGGGCGGCAGACGCCGACACGGTTGGGAGGGGGTTTTCATGAGCTGATATGGACATGGAGTCTATCTTCCTCATCACAAAAGCGAGCGCTGGTGTACACACATGTCCTGCGCAGTGCGCAGTCAGTTGATGATTAATTGATGATGATTACGCGCATCCTGCTGTCTAAATTAATTATATGATTAAGCTGCGCCGCCAAGCGTAAAGATTGGCTGCGGTGAGACGCCGCGCTCCGCGACCATTTAGCCGATTGCAAGGCGCTCCTTCTAGGATGAAATGTAAGCCGCATTTCGGGCTTAGGGTATCGTCGCAGCCGCCTCAATGACGCGCAAATTTGAAAGCCAATGCTACTTATGAAACCATCCGTCAGCATCATCATCTTAAATTACAAAGGCCGCGAGGACACGCTGGCCTGCCTGCGTTCGCTGGAACACCTGACGTATCCACAGACCCACATCATCCTGGTAGACAACGACTCAGGCGATGGGACGCCGGAGGCCGTGCGCCGCGCGCACCCTAACGTCGAGGTGATCGAGACAGGAGCCAATTTGGGCTTTACCGGCGGCAATAACATCGGCATCCGCCGGGCATTGGAACGCGGCGCGGACTACATCATGCTGCTGAACAACGATACAGTGGCCGCCCCCGATATGCTGGACTTGATGATCGAGGCGATGGAAGCCGATCCTGCCATCGGTGTGACCGGGCCGATGATCTATTACTACAGCTCGCCGGAGATCATCTGGTCGGCGGGCGGGGCGATCGACTGGCGGCGCGGCACGACCTACATGATCGGCGTCAACGAAGAGGACAAGACACAGTTCGGCGTTGAACCGCGCCCAGTGGACTTTGTGACCGGCTGCTGCCTGCTGGCGCGCCGCGCCGTGTGGGAGCAGGTCGGGCTGCTGGACGACCAGTTCTTCATGTACTGGGAAGAGGCCGAGTGGTGCGTGCGCGCCGCCCGCGCCGGCTACCGCATCGTCCACGTGCCGCTGGCCATGCTGTGGCACAAGATTTCGCTGGAGCAGCGCGGCGCATCCACCCGCACTTACTACTACATGACGCGCAACCGGCTGCTGTTCCTGCGCCGCAGCCACGCCGGCCTGCAAAGCTGGCTGTACACGCTGACGGAGTTCGCCCGCACCTTCATGAGCTGGACGCTGCGCCCCAAATGGCAGGACCGCCGCCATCTGCGCGGGGTGATGCTGCGCGCCATCAAGGACTTCTCGACCGGGCGTTTCGGCCAGATGATGGTGTGATGGCCGCATGGCGCAGGTGCTGTTCATCGCCTGGTGGTGGCCTTACCCGGCCAGCAACGGCTCGAAAATTCGCATCTACAATCTGCTCAAACAGTTAGCCGCCGCCCACGAGGTGACGCTGCTGGCCTTCGCCGAGCCGGATGAAGCCACCGCCGACCAGGTCGCCCATCTGCGCCGGTTCTGCGCCCACGTGGAAGCCGTGCCTAAACCCGTCTATCAGCCGGGCAGCCTGAAGGCGCTGCTAGGCTACTTCTCGCGCTGGCCGCGCTCGCTGGTGGACGTCTACAGCCCGGCGATGGCCGCCGCGGTGCGCCGGGCGCTGGCCGGCGGGCGGGCGGATGTGGTGGTGGCGTCGGAAATCCAGACCATGCGCTACGCTGAAGGTGTTCCGACGCCGGTCATCCTGGAAGAAGCGCAGATCACCGAATTCGAAGATGAAGCGCAATCGGCGGGAACGCCGCTGCGGCGGCTGCGGGCGCAGTTGACGCTCTTCAAGCTCAGGCAGTCCATCCGATATTTTCTGGTGAAAGGGGCTGCGCTCACCGTCGTCTCGGAGGCCGAACAGCGCGCGATGCAGACTTTCGCGCCCCGCGGCAGCCGGATCATCGTCATCCCGAACGCGGTGGACGCGGACGCCAACCGGCCTGACCCGGCGTGCGCGCTGCAGCCGGAGACGCTCATCTACCCCGGCGCGGTCACCTACAGTGCCAATCTAGACGCCGTCACCTATTTCATCCAGGAGGTCTGGCCGCGCATCCGCGCCCGCGCGCCGCAGGCTCGCTTCACCGTCACCGGCGGCACCGGTAACGTAGATGTGCGCGCGCTGGCCGCCCAGCCCGGCGTGACCTTCACCGGCTACCTGCCAGAGGTCGCCCCGGCCGTGCGCAGCAGTTGGGCGGTGGTCGTGCCGCTGCGCGTGGGCGGGGGCACTCGTCTCAAGATCCTGGAGGCGATGGCGCTGGGGACGCCGGTCATCTCCACGCGCAAAGGAGCCGAGGGGTTAAACGTGCATCCGGGCGAGGATATCCTGATCGCTGATACGCCGGACGCCCTAGCCGAAGCTGCGCTGCAATTGTTCGCAGACGCCGATCTGCGGGCGCGGCTGTCCCAGGCTGGGCGGGCGCTGGTCGAGCGCGAGTACGATTGGACGGCCGTAGGCCGCCGGTTCTTGCAGGTCGTCGAAGACGTCCAGAAAGGACAGCCGCATGGTCAGTGAAGCTCATCGAATGTCGGGCGTTCCCGCCGCCGCTCAGTCACGCGCGCGCGTCATGCCGCATTTCACCGCCCGCGAGTGGCTGGTCGTGGGGGCGGTCGCGCTGGTCGTGCTGGTCGTCACCGGCCTGCCCTACGCCTACGCCTACCGCATCGCGCCGCCCGACACCCGCTTCATGGGCGTGGCGGTCAACATCCCGGACCACTACCAGTATTTCTCGTGGATGCGCGAATCGTGGGATAAGGTGCTGGTCCCGAACCAGCTCACGCCGGAGCCGAGCGCGCCGCTGCTGTTCAACTTCCTGTGGTGGACGCTGGGACGGGTTCAGGTCGCCACTGGGCTGGACACTGGGGCGCTCTACCAACTCACGCGGCTGCTGGCCGGGGCGTTCGCTATGACGTCCATCTATTTCTTCGGCAGCGTGGTCTTCGCCGACCGCGCGAAACGCTTCACCGCCTTCCTGGTCGGCGTGTTAGGTTCGGGCTTGGGTTGGGTGTGGGTGGTGGAGAAATACGTCAGCGATCTGCCCGGCGTGCGCTATCCGTTCGACGTGTTCACCGCTGAGCCGAACACTTTCTACACTATCATGGGGTTCCCGCACTTCACTATCGCTACCGGCCTGATCGCGCTCATCTTCGCCCTGACCCTGCTGGCGCAGCGCTCGCAGAACCTGCGCTACAGTTGGGCGGCGGCGGCGGTCACGCTGCTGCTGAGCGTGCAGCACGCCTACGACATGTTCACCATCTACGGCGTCATCGGCCTGTACGGGCTGTTCATCTGGCTGCGCGACCGGCGTTTCCCGCTGTTCCTGTTCAAGACGGGCGTGATCATCGTGCTGGTGTCGGTCTGGCCGGCGCTGCAAGCCTTTCTCATCACCAACGCTGATCCAGTGTGGAAGGGCGTGCTGGAGCAGTTCGACAACGCTGGAGCCTGGACGCCCGGCCCGCTCAACCTGCCGATCCTGATGGGGCTGGGCTGGCTGCTGGCCATCTGGGCGCTGGACATCCGCACACCCTGGCGCGAGCGGGACGACACTCACCTGTTCGTCCTGGCCTGGTTCCTGGCGCATTTCGTCCTCATCTATCTGCCGTTCAACTTCCAGATCCATCTGCTCAGCGGCTGGCAGGTGGTGATCGGCGTGCTGGCCACGATCGGCCTGTATCGGCGAGTGCTGCCCTGGCTGGCGCGGCGCTTTCCACAGGTTTCCCGCACCCGGCTGGTGTGGGCTGCGTCAGCGGCGCTGGTGCTGGTGGTGCTGCCGACCAACGTTTACCTGCTGGCGCAGCGTTTTCTGGACATCCGGCGAGCGCAGCAGTTCCCGCTGGAAAAGACGACCAGCGATACTGAACTGTCCCGCAGCGACAATCTGCTGTTCCTGCTGACTGAAGAGGTCGAAGCCCTGAACTATCTGGCGACGCGCGCCGCCGGCGATGACGTGGTGTTCGCCAGCCTGGAGATCGGCCAGTTCGTGCCGGCGCTGACCGGCGCGCGCGCCTTCCTGGCGCACTGGGCGCAGACGCTCGATTTCTACGGCAAGCGCGACATGGTGCAGACGTTCTTCGATAGCGCCACCGACGACGCCGAACGCCGCCGTATCCTGGCAGACTACAGCGTGGACTACCTGATCTACAGTCCAGAAGAAGCCAAACTGGGCGCTTACAACCCGGCGGACGCCCCCTATCTGGTCGAAATCTTCCGGGATGGATCGGTCGTCGTGTATCAGGTGGACGCCGATCGGGTGACATCCGGCTAACCGGCTTGTCCGCCCAACCGGAAGCCGTCGGCGCGCTCCCAGGGCGACGGGAAACCGCGGCTCTCCACCGCCTGGCCGTCGTCTGCGGCGCGCCCGCGCAGGTCGAGCAGCGCGGCGGCTAGCAGCGCCGCATCAGGCGGTGAGGCCGGCGGCGGCAGCAGCGCCTCAAGATGCGCATCTACAAAGCGCGTGTCCACCTGGCCGGCAAGGAAGGTCGGGTGCGCCAGCAGCGCCCGCAGGAAGTTCAGGTTGGTAGTTGTGCCCAGGATGACCGTTCGGTTGAGCGCCGCCTGCATCCGGGCGATGGCGTCGGCGCGGTCTGCGTCGTGGACGATGATCTTGGCGATCAACGGGTCATAGTGAATGGTGATTTCGTCGCCCGACTGAATGCCGGAGTCGACGCGCACGCCCGGCCCGTCGGGCGGGATGAAGCGCAGCACCCGCCCCACCGCCGGCAGGAAGTTATTGGCTGGGTCCTCGGCATAGACGCGGCACTCGATGGCGTGACCGCGCTGCCGCACCTGCGCCTGGGCGAACGGCAGCGGCTGCCCGCTCGCCACCCGAAACTGGAGCTTGACGATGTCCAGGCCGGTGACCATCCCGGTGACCGGGTGCTCCACCTGCAAGCGGGTGTTCATCTCCAAGAAGTAGAACTGGCCGTCCGGCGCGGCGATGAACTCGACCGTGCCGGCGTTGACGTAGCCCACGGCCTGCGCCGCCTCGACCGCCGCTCGGCCCATGCGGGCGCGCAGGTCGTCGGTCAGCAGCGGCGACGGCGACTCTTCAATGATCTTCTGATGCCGGCGTTGGGCGCTGCACTCGCGCTCGAACAGGTGCACCGTCTGACCGTGCGCGTCGGCCAGCACCTGAATTTCGATGTGGCGCGCGTTTTCGATGTAGCGCTCCAGGAACAGGCGCGGATCGCCGAAAGCGTGTTCGGCCTCGTGCCGCGCCGCCGCCAGCGCTTCCGGCAGCGCGGCTGGCTCGTGCACGATGCGGATGCCCTTGCCGCCGCCGCCGCCCGCCGCCTTGACCATCACCGGGTAGCCGACCTGTGCAGCGGCGGCGATCAGATCGTCGTCGCGAGCGTCGTCGCTCTGAAAGCCTGGCACTAGCGGCACGCCGGCCTGGGCCATGCGCGCCCGCGCCTCGGTCTTGACGCCCATCCAGCGGATGGCGTCCGGCCCCGGCCCGACCCAGATCAGGCCGGCGTCCAGCACCGCCGCGGCGAAATCCTCGGCTTCTGACAGGAAGCCGTAACCAGGGTGCACACAGTCACAGCCCGTCTGCCGGGCGGCGTCAATCAAGCGGCCGCTGTGCAAATAGCTGTCGGACGGCGCTGCGCCGCCGATCAGACGGGCGTCGTCCGCGAGCTGGACATGGCGGGCGTGGGCGTCGGCTTCCGAGTAGACAGCTACCGTCTGGATGCCCAGCTCGCGGCAGGCGCGGATGATGCGGACGGCGATCTCACCGCGGTTGGCGACCAGACAGCGTCGCAGCGGTGGGGGAGTCATCAGGGGCGGCCTCCCAGGCGGGACATCATCGCGTCTCGCGCCCGTTTTCCGCCGAGGCGGCCGGTTGGTCAGCGTACACCCCGCCGGTCAGATAGGCGACGCTCACCCACAGGCCGCGGGCGTGGCGGTAGAAAAGCACGATGAAGACCAGGTTGAACGCCACCCAGAAGGCGAGCTGGAACTGCCAGGGCGGATTCCAGATGGCTTGAGTGATGATGTAACCCCCGACCGACAGCACCTCCGCCAGGCACAAGTTGATGAGCGTGCCGCCGATCGATTCGCCGGAGGCGCGCTCATAGCGCACGCCGCAGTGGGGGCAGGTGGCTTCCATGCGGAACAGGCCGTGGAACATCGTCCCGCGCTCGCAGTTTGGGCAGCGCAGCCACAGCCCGACCAGCAGCTTACGGACGATGAACAGCAGGCGATTCCAGGTCAAAAGGTGAGACCTCCTCAGAGTCACAGAATCAAAAACGGGGCGCTGTTTCCAGTATGCCTCGTTTTTGCGGTTTGTGCAGCCTGTGCGCACTGCTGCTCAGGCCGTTTCGCGCGCTGCCATCAGCTCATCCAGCGCCGACCGCGCGATGCGGTAGGTGTAGTTGATGCGCGCCGCCGGCAGTTTCCCGGCTTCGATCAGCGCCAGGATATCCGCTTCTTTGACCTGCAGGTACTGCGCGGCCTGGCTGACGGTCAGAATAGTTGGGAACGATTCGCGAGCGACCGTCAGCGGCTGCGCTGCCGTCGGCGTAGGAACCGACTGCGATGCCGAAACTGGCGCGGCCTCGGCCAGCCGCTCACGCTGGATTTCGCCCAGGATGCCCGGCAGGCGCGGGGCGTTGCGCGGCCCGGCGATGAGGATGTAGGCCACGACCACCGCAGCGATCATCCCGATCAGTTCAAACATCGCCATCCACATCAGCAGCGACAGCGCCAGCTCCAGATTGCCAGCGAAAAGTGTGCCGATGATCAGGCTGAGGACGAATGACCCTGCCGCCGGCGCCATGAGCACGGCGCCGGCCGCCTTGACGTGCCGCCCCTGGGTGTTGAGATTGCCCAGCGCGAAGCGTCCGGTGAAGAGCAGAACAGCGCCGATGATGAACAGGATCAACGCCATCATGGTAAACCTCCGTCGTGTAATCTGCTCACCAGTGTAAGCGCGAATGGTGAGCCGCAGATGAGCGCTGTGTCCTAATCGTGTAGGAATCTTCCCCCCAATTTCTGGGGAGCGCTCCGGATAAAACGCAAAACATTAAGCTTCAGACAGTCTTTATCAAATCACTAGCCACCCTACGATATAATGACGATGTGTAAACATGACTACCATCGATGAAAGTCGGCATGACATCCGAACGCCTCACTTCTCCTGCCGCCCGCGCTGCAAACACGCTGCTCGAGCGCTGGCTTTCACCACCCGCCTGGGTGACTAGCCAGCAGGAAATTTTCCGCGTCTGGACGCTGATGATCATCACCCTGTTCCTGGGGATAGTGCCCATCGGCGTACTGGTCGTCGATGTCCTGCTAAATCGCACGCTTCAGCCGCACATCGCTGCGGCCACCATTCTGACGTTCGCTGGAGCCGGGGCCGCCTACCGCCTGGGGCGCACCCGACTCTACCCGGCCAGCATGGCGCTGGTGTCCGCTCTGGTCAGCGCCTGGACGCTGGCGTTCATCAGCGCGCTGCCGGAAGGCTACTCGGTGGTGCTGGGTTTGGTGCCCGTTCTGGTCTATGCGCAGCTCTGGCCGCTGCGGCTGGCCGTGCTGCTGTCAACCGGCATCTTCGTGGTAATCGTTGGTTTCACTGCCGCCCTGGGAGTTACGCCGGCATGGGTGCTGAACACAGTGCTGCTGGCGATGATGACGGCCATCACCCTGGCCATAGCCCACATGAACCACCGCATGCGGCAGGATACAGACGCGCGGGCGTCAGCGCTGGCGGCCAGCGAGGCGCTGCTGCGCCAGGAACGGGACGCGCTGCGCGCCAGCGAAGAGAAGTTCAACCGCGCCTTCTACACTACGCCCGACTCGATCACCATCACCCGCCAGTCAGACGGCGTCTACATTGAGGTGAATGACGGCTTCGTCGCCCTCTCCGGCTACACGCGCCAGGAGGTCATCGGGCGCTCGTCGTTGGAAATCGGCATCTGGGCTGACCCGGCGGATCGTGCGCGCCTGGTCGAGGCGGTGCAGGCCCAGGGGCGGGTGCAGAACTGGGAGATCGGCTTCCGGCGCAAGGATGGCAGCCTGATCACGGCGTTAGTATCGGCGCGTCCGATTCATATCAACAACGACGACTGCCTGCTGACCGTGGCGCGCGACATCACTGAGTACAAGCGCGTGCAGGCCGCCCTGCGCGAGAGCGAAGAGCGCTTCCGGCAGCTCGCTGAACACATACAGGTCGGCTTCTGGATCTTTGACATTCCCTCTCAAAAAATCCTGTATACCAACCCCGTCTACCGGCAGATTACAGGCCTGACCGAGGCGGAGATCGAGGCCGACCCTTACAAATGGCTGGAGCGCATTCACCCGGATGATCTGCCGCTGCTGCAAGAGATGGTCACGCGCGAAGAGGGCGGCGAGAAAATAGACGTCGAGTTCCGGGGCATGACGGCGGACGGCACGCCGCGCTGGTATCGCAGCCGCGCTTTTCCGATACGGGATGCGACGGGCCAGCCGTACCGCATCTTCGGCTTGGTTCAAGACATCCACGAGGAGCGGTTGGCTGCTGAGGCGCTGCGGCGCAGCGAAGAACTGGCGCGGCAGTTCCAAAACCGATTGAAGAAGCTGCATGTGCTGACGCTCCAGCTTGCCCGCGCCGCGTCACTGGACGATCTGTGCCGCCAGGCAGTGGAACTGGGGCGCGCCCAGTTGGGGTTCGAGCGGTTGAGCATCTGGTTCCTGGACGATCAGGATCCGTATTGGCTGCACGGCTCCTTTGGCACCGATGAAACCGGCCAGACCCGCGATGAGCGCGGCCAGCAGTACCAGTACAGCTCACAAGAACCGGCGGCGCAGCGCCACCCGCCAGTCGAACAGGGCATCCTCGACATCGTTCGCAACCAACGACGGGCGACGTTCTGGCCGGATATGCCGCTGAGGGATGATGAGGGTGAGGTCGTCGGGCGCGGTTGGGCCGCAGCGGCCGGCCTGTGGGACGGCGATCGAGTTATCGGCGTTATGTTCACCGATAACCTGCTGTCAGGGCAGGCGGCAGCGCCCTACATGCTGGATCTGCTGGCGCTGTATGCGTCGGCAGTCGGCAGTCTGGTCACCCGTCAGCGGGCGGTGCAGGCGCTGCGCCAAAGCGAGCAGCGCTATCGGCTGCTGGCGGACAACGCCACCGATGTCATCTGGGTTCTGTCCATGGATGGGCGCTTCACGTATGTCAGCCCGTCGATCGAACGGCTGAGCGGTTATACGCCAGAAGAGATCATGCAGAAGTCGCCGATCGAGGCGGTCACGCCGGAATCGCTGGCGATCATCCAGCAGGCGGTAGAACGTGGGAACCGGGCGCTGGCTGACAACCCGACAGCGCGCGACCCGCTGACCCATCGCGTTGAGCTGGAGCAGTTCCGCAAAGATGGCTCCACCATCTGGACAGAGATCGTGGCCAGCTTGATGTACGATGAAGCTGGCCAGCCGATCGGCATTCTGGGCGTCACCCGCGACATCACCGAGCGCCGCCGGATGGAGGCGCAGCGATTGGAGCTGGAGGTCGAGCGCCAGCGCGTCGCGCTGCTTCAGCAGTTCATCGGCGATGCCTTTCACGACCTGATGACGCCGATCACCATCTTGAAAACCACCTTGTATCTGCTCGAAAAAGCCGGCTTGGATGAGCCGCAGAGCAAGCGGGTGCAGACGCTGAACGAACAGACGGCGCGGCTGGAGACGATGATCAAGGATATGCTCACCCTGCTGCGGCTCGATCAGCTTCAGCAGAGCGATCTCGTCTTGAAACCCTACGATGTCAATCTACTCGTCAATCAGATCGGCGCTACCTATCAGACGGCGGCTTCGAGGCAGAATCTGCGCCTGGACGTGAGCCTGTCGCCGAAGCTGCCGCCGCTGCTGTGCGATGTCGACCATCTGGGGCGCGCGCTGACCAATCTGGTCGAAAACGCCATCAAGTATACGCCGGCAGGCGGGCAGATTCAGATCAGCACGCGCTTGCTAGACCACGCCGTCGAGATACGGGTGGCAGATACCGGGCTCGGCATCCCGTCGAAAGATTTGCCGCACATCTTTGAGCGCTTCTACCGCGCCGAGGCGCACCGCCCCAGCCGAGGCGGCGCCGGTCTGGGACTGGCCATCACCCGTAAGATCGTTGAGGCGCACAGCGGCGCAATCCGCGCTGAAAGCGTCGAAGGCCAGGGCGCAGCTTTCATCGTCCAACTGCCGCTGCCAGACGCAAACCGATATGTGAGCTGAAGCGGCAGCTGTACCGCAAGACGACATCGGCGCGCCAATACAATGAGAATCAGCGATCGGATTCATCGGCGCGGCCAGATACTGGCAGCGGAACAGACCACCCCGGTTTAACTGGGTTGGCTAGGAAGTCGGCTGGCTGATTTCGTGTATCTCCCCCCTAACTCATTAGTTGTGCATTTTCCTTAACTTGTGCATAATAGTGGGCGGTGGTGTTTGTGCTGAACCAACAAGACCACGGCAACCTGTAGTAGAACGATGATGATTTGTGAATCAGCCCGTCCGCTGAAGGGACGGATGTGAAACTGGCGGCGATTATGAACTGGAAAGCCGGTATTCGGAACGTGCGCGCGCCCACATAGGCTGCGCTGGCCAGCTTTGCCGGCTGTTAAATTGCTGCTCAATTCCGTTGAGCAGTGTTCGCCCACCCACATCATAGCCCGTTCTCAACTGCACAGGGTAGTCGCCGTGGCGATTATGACCAGGAATCGCGGCTGTTTACAGTTGAGTAGGGCGCATGGGGGCTGGAGTCATCACGGCGCTGGAAATTCACAAACGCAATAAAGAGCGCGTCAGCGTCTATCTGGATGGCGAATACGCTTTCAGCCTGAGCCTGATCGAAGCCGCTAAACTGCGCAAAGGCCAGGCGCTGACCGCGGCTGAAGTTGACCGGCTGCGCGCCGCCGATCTGGTTGACCAGGCTGTAGACCGCGCCGTTCACTTCCTGCGTTTTCGCCCGCGCAGCGCCGCTGAAGTCCGCCGCAACCTGTCCGAAAAACAGTTTCCGCAGACCGTCATCACGGCTGCTCTGGAGCGGTTGGCGATGCTGGGCTATGTGGATGACGCGGCCTTCGCCCGCTACTGGGTGGAGAACCGCAGCGAGTTCAAGCCGATCAGCCCGGCGGCGCTGCGGTACGAGCTGCGGCAGAAGGGCGTCGATGAGGCGATCATCGCCGAAGTCCTGGACGGCCTGGACGCCGAGATGCTGGCCTATCGCGCCGGCTTGAAGTTGGCGCGCCGTCTGCGCCCGCGCAGCCGGCAGGAGTTTCGCGCCCGGCTGGAAAGTTTTCTCCAGCGCCGGGGGTTCGCTTACACCATCATCCGCGACACTGTGGCGCGCCTCATCGAAGAACTGGAGGCGCAAGACCCGTCGCTCTTTTCATCTTTGGACAAATCGGACGAGGAATGAATCACCCATGGAACTCGGCAATTCCTTACTATTGTTGGTTGATTTTCTGATCGGCGCTGCCCTCGGCGCTGCCGCTCTGATTTTCTATCAGAATTCACGCGGCGCGAGTCGGCGTCTGCAGGCCGAACAGGAAGCTCGAAAGATCCTGGATCGTGCGACTGAACAGGCTCAGACGACGCTGAAGGAAGCGGAAGAACGCGCGCGCGCCATCCAGGATGAGTCAGAGCAGGCGGCGCTGCGACGCCGGCGCGAGCTAGACCGTGAAGACGAACGCTTGCAGCGGCGGCGCGAAGACCTGGATAAACGGCTGGAGCGCATGGAACTGCGCGAGCAGAACCTCAACAAGCGCCAAAGCCGCCTAGACAAGCAGCAGAATGATCTGCAAAAGCTGGAGGCGCAGCGGCTGGAAGAGCTGCAGCGCATCGCGCAGATGACGGTGGACGAAGCCAAAGCTGAACTGCTGGCGGCAGTGGAACAGGAAGCCCGCAGCGACATGGCGCGCATCATCCGCCAGGTGGAAGCTGAAGCCCGCGAGGAGGCGGACAACCGCGCCCGCGATGTGATCGCCCTGGCGGTGCAGCGGCTGGCGTCTGAGCACGTCAGCGAAATCTCCGTGAGCGTCGTGCCGCTGCCCAGCGACGAGATGAAAGGCCGCATCATTGGCCGCGCTGGCCGCAACATCCGCGCCTTTGAGATCGCCACCGGCGTTGATGTGGTGGTAGACGATACGCCTGAAGCGGTGACGATCAGCAGCTTTGACCCAGTGCGGCGCGAGGTCGCCAAACGCGCCCTGGCCAAGCTCGTCGTGGATGGTCGTATTCATCCAGCGCGGATCGAGAAGCTGGTCGAAGATGCCCGCGCCGAAGTTGAAGCGATCATCCGCGAAGAGGGGGAGCGCGCGGCTTACGAGACGGGCATCCCCGGCTTGCACCCTGAGATCCTCAAACTGCTTGGTCGGCTGAAGTTCCGCACCAGCTACGGCCAGAACCAGCACGCCCATGCCATTGAGACCGCCCACATTGCCGGCATGATCGCCGCCGAACTGGGGGCAGACGTGATGATCGCCAAAACTGGCGGTCTGCTGCACGATCTGGGCAAGGCGATTGACCATGAAGTGGAAGGCACGCATGCCTTGATCGGCGCTGATTACGCCAAGCGCTACGGCGTCCATCCGAAGGTGGTCAACTGTATCGCCAGCCACCACCACGAAGTTGAGCAGGAATGCGTCGAGGCCTACATCGTCGAGGCGGCAGATGCGATCTCCGGGGCGCGTCCGGGCGCCCGGCGTGAAAGCCTGGAGACGTACATCAAGCGCGTCAAAACGCTGGAGGAGATCGCCAACACATTTGAAGGCGTGGAGCAGAGCTACGCGCTGCAGGCCGGGCGCGAAGTTCGCATCATTGTGCGGCCGGAGCAGGTAGATGATCTGTCGGCGCTGCGGCTGGCGCGGGAGATCGCCCGCAAAATCGAGGAGACGATGCAGTATCCCGGCCAGATCAAAGTACAGGTCATCCGTGAGACGAGGGCGGTAGATTACGCCAAATAAGCGGTTGGTTTGGCGATATCAGAAGTAGAGATTGAAACAGGGGGCGCGGCCCGCCGAGGCCATGCCCCCTGCGCGTTTCGTCAGGCCAAGCGAGCGCTGAGGGTGATGGAGGGCACGCTGGCCAGCGCCTGCGACACCGGACAGCCGGTCTTGGCTTTCTCCGCGAATTCCTGGAAGGTCTCAGCGCTGATGCCCGGCACGTCGCCTTCCACGTCCAGGGCGATCTCGCTGATCTGCAGGCCAGCCTCGCCGCGGATAAGCGTGACGCTGGCGGTGGCGCTGATGCGGTTGACGGTATGCCCAGCCCGGCCCAATGAGGCCGAGAGGAACATGGCATAGCACGAGGCGTGCGCCGCGCCCAGCAGTTCCTCCGGATTGGTTTTCTGATCTTCTTCCTCCACGCGGGCTTTGAAGGTGTAGGGGGCCTCGAACAGGCCGCTGCCGATTTTCACCGTGCCGCCGCCTTCCTGGAGCGAGCCCTGCCAGACTGCTTCTGCTTTACGAACCGGCATAATTTTTCTCCTCTGCATCTACAAAATTGCCCGCCGGGAAAGATACCATATCCTGCCGCCGCCGGCT
>CALAJK010000087.1 GCA_937922795.1 uncultured Anaerolineae bacterium | reverse complement strand
AGGCTACCATACAGGTGAGGAATGGGGACAGATCGCATGTGCTTCTCCAGGTTGGTTTCGTTTCGCAACTCAACCTTACTGGAAAATCGCTGGCTTTCCTACCCATTCCTCTCGCTCATCTGTTCAGTGTCCGGTGGCTAGGGACACGAGCAGTAAACCCGCGAGCGGAGTGTCTTGCCGCTGGATTTTAAGAGGAGCGAAGTTCATGGCAGCAGTGCATGTGAAGACGCTGGACGGGCTGCGCGCCCAGATCACGACCCGCAACCATACCTGGTACGCCGACGAGCCGCTGGAGGACGGCGGGGCGGATACGGCTCCCACGCCGATGGAGATGCTGCGCGGCGCGCTGGGGAGCTGTATCGCCATCACGGTGATGATGTACGCTCAGCGCAAGAAGTGGCCGCTGCAAGGCGTGGAAGTGCAGATCGACTCGCAGCGCTTCAACGCCGGCGACTATCCGGCCTACCAGGGTGACGCGCAGTTCGTGCATGAAGTCCGCGAGTACGTCGTCCTGCACGGCCCCGACCTGACCGACGACCAGCGGGCGCGGCTGCTGGATGTAGCCACCAAGTGCCCGGTGCGGCGGTTGATCGCCAACCCGGTGTTCTTCACCGAACTGGAACCGGCCGGCGAAGGGTGAGCCGGCCGGAAACAGATGAGCGGCGCAAAGGGCGGCGAACGAGGCCGCCCTTTGTCGTTAGACCGCGGCCTTCAGATTATGGCGGCGCGACCGTATCGAACGGCAGCGGCGTGAACCCGACCGGCGCAGTCGGAAAGATCGGGGGCTCCGTCGGGAAGAGCGGCACAGTCGGCAGTATCGCTGGCGGCAGCGTCGGCGTCGGCGTGGGCTGCACATTGTTGACCGCCACCTGCACCGTTCGGTACAGGTAGCCGCCGTTGTTGGCGAACATCGCCAGCCGCAAGATGTACCCGCCGTTGGGCAGCGTCGTCGTGTTCCACGTGCCCAACTGGCCGGATGGCTGCGGCGTGGTAGATGGGCCGGAGACGATGGTGAAGGTGTTGGGGGACGCCGCCGATGCCACTTCCAACTGATAGCGGTTGAAGGTGGTGGCGGAGGCTGACCCGGTGATCTGGACGATGCCGGACACCGCCTGGCCTTCCACCGGCGAGACGATGCGGGCGATCGGGATTTCGGTGGTCGTGTCGCAGGCGGCTGGCGGGATCGGCTGCACCGCCCCCGCTGGGATGCCCAACTGCTGCGCCACCGCCGCGCCCGCCGGCGAGTTCAGCCACTGCAGCGCCGCCGCATCGGTGATGTTGACGAAGGTCGCGGCGATCTTGTTGTCCGGGCAGAACTGGTTGGCGCGCAGCCCCGTCCAGGTGTCGATCTCCACTTCCTGCACGAAAGCCTGGTCAGCGCCGGCGGGCGGCTGCGTCTGCAGGAACAGCTCGGTGCGCAGGCTGCGGCAGCCGGGCGGCGGCAGCGTGCCGGTGGCGGCGCAGATCTGAATCTCGACGACGCCGCCGGGGTTGGTGAACGGCTGCGGCGGCGGCGACGTGCGCAGCGCCGCCGTCATCACCTGGTTCCACAGCGGCGCTACGTTGCGGTAGCCGCCGCCCTGCACGAACGTCGGCTGGTTGTCCGGCCGCCCCAGCCACACGCCGACCACTAGGTTGCGGGTGAAGCCCATCGTCCACAGGTCGCGGTTCTGGTCGGTCGTGCCCGTCTTGGCCGCCACATAGTTGCTGGTCGGCAGCCCCTGGATGGTCAGCGGGCCGTTGACGCCGAACTGGTCGGCGCGGGCGTTGTCATCGCTGAGGATGTTCTGGAGCAGGTAGGCGATCTGCGGCTGGAGCGCCTGCACCGGCTGCGGCCGCGGCGGCAGCGCCACCACCGCCCCGCCGGCGTCGGTGATGCTCTCGATGGCGTACAGCGGCGTGCGCACGCCGCCGTTGGCCAGCGTGCCGTAGGCCACCATCATGTCGTACAGTGTCACCTCGGTCGCGCCTAGGGCGGCGGCCAGCCCGAACTGCGCATCCTCGCGGAAGCGCAGCCCCATGCGCTGCGCCGTCTCCTGGAATTTAGCCCCGCCGATGAACTCATACGCCTTGACCGCCGGCACGTTGATGCTGTTCTGCAGCGCGTAGCGCACGGCGATCGGCCCGCGGAAGCGCCCATCAAAGTTGCCGGGGGAATACGGCGGGATGGTGTTGGCGAAAACCGTCGGCACATCCCACAAGATGGTCGCCGGCGTCAGATAGTCGAGCTGGCCAGTGCCGCGGTTGACGCCTTCCAGCGCCGCCGCATACACCACCGGCTTGATGGCTGAGCCGGGCTGCTGCCAGGTGAGCGCACCGTTCACCTGCCCATCGATGGCGTCGTTGTTGAAATCCGGGCTGCCGACCATGGCGCGGATCGCGCCGCTGCGCGGATCGGTGACCATCACCGAACCGGTATTGACGCCGGTCGCCACCATCGCGGCCATCTGCTGCCGCAGCGCCGCCTCGGCCACGTCCTGGATGGCCGGGTTGAGCGTCGTCTTGATGACGAAGCCGCGCCGGAACATCTCGCCGGGGAAATCGCGCTCGACCAACTGCTCCACCAGCACCACGAAATGCGGATACTTGAAGCGCACCTCGCGCGGCTGGTAGGTGCGGCCCTCGACCTCGGCCTGCTGCGCCGCCGCCTGCCGGATGATGGTCTGATCCACACAGAAGGGGCGTTCCAGATAGGGCGCGTGCTGGAACTGCAAGCACCCAACCTGCGCCATGCGCTGTATGACGGCCCGCATTCGGGCGAGCGTGGCCTCGCGGCGGGCGCTGTAGGTCGGCTGGTCTTCGCCCAAGCGGCGCACCGGGTCGTAGGTGGCGGGCGCGGCGATCATGCCGGCCAGCAGCGCCGATTCGGGCAGCGTCAGATCGTTGGCGCTGTGGCCGAAGTAGAACTGCGCGGCGGCCTCCACGCCGTACGACTGGTTGCCGAAGAAGATCTCATTCAGGTAGAGCTGCAAGATGAAGTTCTTATCGTACTGCTTGGCGATCTCCGAAGCGATGATGATCTCCTGCAGCTTGCGTTCGGGCGAGATCGTCGAGTCCTTCAGCACCAACTGACGGGCGATCTGCTGGGTGATGGTGCTAGCGCCGGACTCGACCTGTCCTGACCCCAGGTTCTGCAGGAAGGCGCGGAAGATGGCGATCCAGTCCCAGCCGGGATCTTCGTAGAAGCGCTCGTTTTCCAGCGCGACGACCGCGTGGATCATGAACGGCGAGATGCGATCCAGCGGCACGGTGGTGCGCGCGCCGCCCTGCTGGCTGTTCAGCTCGGCGATCAGGCCGCCGTTGGCATCCAGCACGCGCACCGTTTGAAACTCAGGCCGGTAGTTCTGGAGCGCGGCGATCTGCGTCTGCCACTGCCCGGCGATGTTCGAATACTGGATCAAAATGAAGCCGATGCCGCAGGCGAACAGCAGCAGCACACCGCCCACGCCCAGCGCGCCCAGCAGCGCCAGCCGGGTGAACGTGCGCTGGCGGGCACGGCGGGCGATCTCGTCATAGGTGGGCGTAGGCTGCGCGTCGAGCGTGTAGGCCGGCGCGCCGACGTCGGCCGGCGTCGCCATCGCCTCTGGGCCGGGCGCAGCCACATAACCATAGCTGCCGGGGTCTACCGGCTGGCCGGGCAGCGTCACGCCGGCCACGGTGGGCGCTTCGTCTGGGCGCAGCGGCTCCAGATAAGCGCCGGCCGTGCCGACGACCGTGCGTTCAGGATCGTAGATCGGCACGGCGCGCGGCAGCGGGCTTTCTTCGTCCACGCCCAGGCCGAAGGTGTCGCCCAACGGAGGCGTATCGAAGGCGGCGCTGGGCTGCGTCGCGCCCAGCGGCTGCTCGGCGGCGGTCTCCAGCCGCGGCAGCGCCGGTGCGGACGGCTGCCGGTGCGGCGGCGTGTCGGCGATCCAATCCCCATCCTGGAAGCGATACCAGGTGTCGGTCTCCAGCCCCATCATCCACCAGACGCGGTTCTGATCCAGGATCATCAACTGGCGAAGCTGCGCTTGAAGCTGGTCGCGCGTGATCTGATGGCTGCGGAACATCTGGCGCAGCTCGCGCACGCGGACTTCCGTCTCAGCGAACTGGCGCGCAAGCTCCGCCGGCAGCGCCATCTCGGCCGCCGGGATGGGTTCCTGGCCGGTCTGGCGGGCAGTCAGCGCTTCAAGCTGGCGGCGGGCGTAGTCGGCGGGCGCTTCTTCGCCCGCGAAAGCCACCGCGGGCTCCTGGCCGGTCTGGCGGGCGGCCAGCGCTTCAAGCTGGCGGCGAGCGTAGTCGGCGGGGGTGTCCACGCCGGTTTGCGAGAGAGCTTCCGGCGCTTCAGCTTCCCCTGGCGGCCCACCTTCGGCCTCAGCCGGGGCGGTTCCGGGGACGATCCGAGGCTTGGGCTGCTGCTCGGCCAGCGTCGCCAGCGTGATCAGCTCGCTCATGCTGAAGGTGTCGTCCTCGTCATCCTCAGCCAGCGGCTCCAGCTCGCGCGCCTGCTCAGCCGCCTGTTCCAGTTCGAGCAGACTGCTGGTCTCCAGGGCTGGAGCGGCTTCGACCGCTGGCTCAGGCGCCGGCGGCTGTGGTTCGGCCTCAGCTTCAGCGGGTTCGTCGGCGGCGGCGCGAGCGGCCTCGATCAGCGCCAGCTCATCCGGGCGGTCTGCGGTGGGCGCGGGCGTCTCCGGTTCGCCAGCCGCCGCCGCGCGAGCGGCTTCGATCAGCGCCAGCTCGTCCGGGCGCGCCTCAGTCGGAGCCGCCGGCGCCGACTCGGCCTCCGCGATGGCTGGGCCGAGGATGGTATCCTCCGGGCGCGGCAGATGCCACG
>CALAJK010000086.1 GCA_937922795.1 uncultured Anaerolineae bacterium | reverse complement strand
CACTTTGTCGCGTGGACGCAGCAGGTGTGCACGATCACACGCGGTCAAGTGGTGGCAGCGGATGGGAAGAAACTGCGGCGTTCCCAAGAGGAGCCCATGAGCGGGACGGAATTTGGATGATGAGTGCCTAGGCCAGTGAGAACCGGCTGGTGTTGGGACAGCGCAAAGTCGCTGACGAATCGAATGAAATCACGGCGATCCCCCAGTTGTTGTCGGGACTGGAGTGGGAAGGCTGTTTGGTGACGATGGATGCGCTGAACACGCAAACTGCCACGGCCGCCGCCGTCCTCCAGCGTAAGGCGGACTATTTGCTCCCCGTGAAGGCGAATCAAGGCACGTTGGTACGGGGACTTACAGGACATATTCGACGGGTTTGAGGCGGAGAACTATCAACAGGTGGTCTACGACACCGCCAAGCAGGTGAGCGAAAGGCATCACTGTCGTGAGCTGCGGCAGTGTTGGGTTGTGTCACAGCCGGAGTATCGGGCTTATCTTGGTCGGGCAGCCGACTGGTCGCAGCTCGCCTTTCTCATTAAACCTTCACCCGCATCAGCCCTGCCTGAGCCGTCGCCCCCGCGCGCCGCAGCTCCATCCCATCCAGCACCAGCGTCAGGTCCGCTTCCCCCCGCAACCTGGCGATCGCTTCTTCGCGCAGCGCCGCCATCAGGCTGTCGGCGTCCGACCGACTGCGTCCCGTACTCTCCCCGGTTGCCATCCGCCGCACCCGTTTGTCCGCCCACTGGCTGCTGGCCAGTCTGGGGGAAAAACGGGCAATCTGCGAGGCGCACAGACTGTCGCTGCCGATAATTCCCTGGATGACCTCGGCAAACGTCGTTTTCGTGCGCTGGTCTCCCATCAGCGTGTCAAAGGTTGCTACATACACCTGATATTAATCCTATGCTTCACTGCGCAGTGCCATGGCTCACCCTCCTCTTGCCTGTCTCCCTCTGATTATAGCTTGTCAACCCTTTGTGTCCGGTTCTCAAGCAGACCCAGTTGACAACCGAATCGATGTTGACCTATACTATGAGAAAATGTGAGAGCGCTCCCATAAAGCGCAAGATTACAATTATGCGTCTTAATCTTGAAGATATTGCTCGTTTAGCTGGCGTTTCTCGCTCAACCGTTTCGCGGGTGATCAACCACCACCCACGGGTTAATCCCGCCACCCGCGAGCGAGTCTGGCGCGTCATCCGGGAACAGAACTACCGCCCCAACGTCGCCGCACGGGCTCTAGTCACCCAGCAAACTAGGGTGATTAGCCTGGTCATTCCGCAAGCCGTCGCGTCAGCGACCACTTTTACGGATCCCTACTTTCCTACCCTCATTCATGGCATTGTGGCAGGGGCTGAGGCGTGCGATTATGCCGTGATGCTGTGGATTGGCAGCGGCGCCGAGAGCGGCCAGCGATTTTACCAGCGCGTGCTCAACCATTCTCTGTTCGATGGGATCATCGTTTCATCGGCGATTGATGACGATCCGCTGATCTCCATGCTCCTAGAAGCGCATTTCCCGTTTGTGTTGATCGGGCCACCGCCGGTGAAGGACAACATCAATTTCGTTGATGTCGCCAATCAGGACGGAGCGAAACAGGCGATCAAACACCTCATCAATCTTGGTTGGGATCGGATAGGTGTCATCTCTGGTCCGATGAACATGGGCTGGTCCCGCGATCGCCTCGTCGGCTATCGCGAGGCGCTGGAAGAGGCGGGGATGGGGCTGCCGGATGCCTACATCCGCGTGGGATATTTTGATGAAGCTTCCGGGTATGCGTGTATGACGCAGCTGCTTCAGGTTGGCGTCAATGCGGTATGTGCTGCCAACGATATGATGGCGATTGGCGCGATGCGGGCTATTCGAGAGTGCGGATTGGTCGTGGGTGAAGACGTGGGAGTTGTCGGCTACGACGACATGCCGGCCGCCATGACTACCAACCCGCGTTTGACGACTGTGCGGCAGCCCATTCGCGAGATGGGCATGATAGCGTCTCAAATGCTGGCGGGCCTGCTTGATGGCCAGGTGTCCACCTGCATCCAGAAGATCCTACCAGTCGAACTGGTTGTCCGCGAGTCGTGTGGTGCAGGACGAAAGCAAACCTAGATGAAAGGGGGTGTTTTCGGCGTTTTTCGATGACTGAAATGCTCATCAAAAATCAACTTGAGCGCTTCACGAATAGTTATAAGGGGAGAATTCACCATGTCGAAAAAGCTGTTGTTGGTTCTGTGTCTGCTGGGGTTAGCGCTGGGTTTAGTCCCGGCCGCCGCGCAGGACAAAGTGCAGATTGTATGGTTTATTGGCTTAGGGACGGGCGGCGCGCCAGAGCAGCGTGAAATGCAAGAAAAGGTCGTAGCGGCGTTCAACGCGGCCAATCCCGATATTGAACTCGTGCTTAACGTAGCTGAGAACACGGTGGCTCGCGACACCCTCAGCACGCTGATCGCTGCGGGGAATGCCCCAGATATCATCGGTCCAGTGGGGTCAGACGGCGCGAATGCCTTCGGCGGCAATTGGCTGGATCTGCAGCCTCTGGTCGAGAAGACCGGCTACAATTTGACCCAGTGGAATGAGGCGGCGGTGAATTTTTACCGGACGCCCGAAGGCCTCATCGGTCTGCCGCTGGCGACTTTCCCGTCCATGCTCTACTACCGTCCGGCGATGTTTGATGAAGCCGGCTTGAACTACCCGCCCGCTAACTATGGCGATCCGTATGTAATGCCGGATGGCACGGAAGTCGAGTGGGATGTGGATACACTGCGCGAAATCGCCATGATCCTGACGGTGGATGCCAACGGCAACGATGCCACGATGCCAGAGTTCGATCCAGATAACATCGTTCAGTGGGGTTTCCACTTCCAGTGGTACGGCGAGGGCCGGCAAATCCCAACGCTGTGGGGCGCTGAGAGCCTGTGGAACCCGGAGACCGGCAAGGCTCAGATGGGTGAGGCTTGGCGCACCGGCTATAAGTGGTTCTATGATGGTATGTGGAAGGATCATTTCATCCCAACCGCTGCGGCTGAGCAGAGCGATGCGCTCGGCGCGGGCAACCCATTTAACTCCGGCAATCTCGCGATGGCGCAATCTCATCTCTGGTATACCTGCTGTCTGGAGGGCTCGGAGTGGAATGCCGCGGCGCTGCCTTCATATCAAGGCAAATGGAATGTGCGCCTGCACGCCGATACCTTCCGTATATTCAAGGGCACCAAGCACCCAGATGAGTCTTTCAGAGTGCTGACCTATCTGGTTGGCGAGGCGTCGCTCGATTTGCTATCGGTCTACGGCGGCATGCCGGCGCGCGAGCAGGATCAAGATGAGTTCTTCCGCCGCCTGGATGAGAAATATCCACAAGGGGTTAACTGGGAAGTGGTGAAACAGGGGTTGAATTACTCGGATAATCCCAGCCACGAGGCCTGGATGCCTAACTATCTCAAGGCGCGTGATCGCATCTCTGCTTTCACCACGCTGTTGGCGAACACGCCGGGATTGGACGTCGATGCTGAGATTGACAAGTTCCTGGCTGATCTGCAGGCGATCTTCGACGAAGTCCAGTAAACTCATCAAGTAGCGAAATAGGGGCGGTGAACAGCCGCCCCTATGTTCTCATCCTGACCTGACTCCGCACTTCACGACCGTCAGGAGGGTGCAAACGCAAATATCGTTCGCGGGGGCCGACAGCCGGTCGGCTCAAGTCGAAGGGAAGACGGATGAGCACAGTTGAACAATCCCGTCCTCTAATCTATGACTCGTCAGGTGTCCCTCGATCTGGAATGAGTTTGAAACGTATCCAGCAAATCTGGGGATTCATTTTTTTGTCTCCGTGGATCATTGGCTTTTTAGCCTTCACCTTGTTTCCCCTGGCAGCGTCGCTGATCCTATCATTCACGGACTATAACTTGAACCGAGCCGATGAAATCCATTGGCTCGGCTTTGCCAATTACATGAAGATCTTCACCGACCCCTTGGTGGGCATTTCGCTGGCGGCGACTTTCAAGTTCGCTTTGATTGCGCTTCCGCTGTCCATCATTTTGCCGGTAGGCCTGGCCGCTTTGCTCAACGCTAAGCAGTTGAAGGGCAAGCGTATTCTGCGGACGCTGTTCTATATGCCGTATATGGTGCCGGTGGTGTCTTCAGTGTACATCTGGCAGGGTATGCTCAATACTGAAACAGGGTGGATTAACCGGTTTCTAGGGCTGCTCGGGATCGCCGGGCCGAACTGGCTCAACGACATCGTTTGGATTTACCCGGCGCTCAACATCATCGGCATATGGGGTATCGGAAACGCTTTCCTGATCACGCTGGCCGCCATGCAGGGCGTGCCTACTGAACTGTATGAGGCGGCCACAGTTGATGGGGCAGGTCCATGGGGGCGCTTCCGCAACGTGACGCTGCCCATGATTTCGCCGGTCATTTTCTACAATCTCGTGCTGTCCGTCATCGGTTTATTCCGATATTTTGAAATCCCTTACATACTTTCTCAGGGAACTGGTCGCCCCGGCAACGCGCAGATGTTTTTCAACTTACACCTATACAAGACCGCCTTTGTGTTCAAGGAAATGGGGTATGGCTCGGCGTTGGCCTGGCTGTTATTCGCTATGGCCTTCATCGCCACGCTGGCGTTGTTTGTGAGCTCGCGCCGATGGGTCTATTACGCAAGTGGGGATGGGTTCTAATGGCGATACAGACGCGGGTTATCAGTTCGACAATCGCTTCTCCCTGGTATCTTCATCAACTCGGAAAATTCGGCGCGTCAGCGCTTCTGACCTTGTTCGCCCTCATTTTGGTCAGCGCTTTCCTGACGCCGTTTGCCTATTCAGCGCTGACGGCGATCAAAGATAAAGAACAGATCACCGCCAGCGCTAGGGGTTCCATCTTGCCGGTGGACCGGGTGAAATTCACCTATGAAGGCAAAGAATATGATGTCGTCAAGGTGCCGTTTGAAGATGGCGTGCGCGAGCTGGCTTTGTTCATCAAGGGTCGTCAAGAGAGCACGTTCATCGATCCGGCTGATCCGACTGCTGAACCCATCGTCTGGAAAGGCTCCTGGCGGACTCTGGAACCGGTCGAGCGACTGGCTCCGCGTTGGGGTAATTTTGCCATAGCCTGGCAGCAGGTGAATTTTCCGCGTTTGATTTTCAACACGCTGGTCATCGCTGTGCTTGGGGTGATCGGCACACTGCTGTCTTGCATCTCTGTCGCTTATGCCTTCGCGCGGTTTCCGATCCCTGGCAAGCGCATCCTGTTTCTGATTTTGATCGGCACAATTATCCTCCCTTCGCAGGTCACCCTGGTGCCGACTTACACATTTTTTGCGCGGATTGGCTGGGTGGGAACGTGGCTGCCGTTGATCGTGCCGCATTTCTTTGCTAATGCGTACAATGTGTTTTTGATCAGGCAGTATTTCCTAACATTGCCGCGCGATCTAGATGAAGCGGCCATGATTGACGGCGCCGGGCCGTTTCGCATTCTGTTGAGCGTGATCATCCCTCAGTCGTGGCCGGTGATCGTCGCGGTGGCGCTGTTCCACACGGTATTCGCCTGGAATGATTATTTCATGCCGTTGATCTATTTGCTGGGCAAGCCGGAGCTGCAGCCGATCTCTGTTGGCATCCAGGTTTTCAACTTCCAGTATGGTCAACAGCCTCATCTGATTCAAGCTACGGCTTTGATGGGTTTGGCGTTGCCGGTGCTCATTTTCTTCATGGCGCAGCGCGTATTCATGCGCGGCGTCGTCATCACGGGTGTCGAGAAGTAGCGACTGGATTGATCTGAGCAGATTGCTGCTAGCAGCAGTTTGTCCTACTAAAGAATTGAGCGTGAGGCATGACGCAGCCGTTTCTGCTGGGTGTGAATTATTGGCCTCGCCGCAAGGCGATGTATTGGTGGTCGGATTTTGACATAGATGAAGTGCGTGATGAGTTCGCCTTGATTGCCGATCTGGGGATGGACGTGGTGCGGCTGTTTCTGCTGTGGGATGACTGGCAGCCCGCGCCCGATCAGGTTTCCAGCGTTTGTTTGCGCCATCTTGAGCAGGTGGCTGATGTCGCCTCAGAAAATAACCTGAAACTAGACGTGACATTTTTCACTGGCCACATGAGCGGCCCAAATTGGGCGCCGAAGTGGTTGTGTGACGCTTACGCCCCGCCGCCTTCGCCGCACTTACGCCAGCTTGTGAGCGGTGGGCGGGTTGTCAGCGGGGCATATCGTAATCCGTTCCACGACCGGATCGCCCTAGAGGCAGAAGCGCTGCTAGTGCGCGCTGTGGTGAGCGCCTTCAAGGATCATCCGGCGGTGTGGATGTGGAATCTGGGCAACGAACCCGACCTTTTCGCCTGGCCAGCCAGTGCGGCAGCCGGACGAGCCTGGGCGCGCAATATGACTCAGCTCATTCATGAAGTGGATGGCGCGCATCCGGTCACTTGTGGGCTCCACAGCGGCAGCCTGTTTGAAGATAACGGCCTGCGCATTCATGACATCTACGCTGAAACGGATGTCGCGGTCATGCATTCGTATCCGATGTATGTGCCGCAAGCGCGCCATCCCTTGGACCCAGATTGGGTACCGTTCACCTGCGCGTTGGTCACCGCAATGTGCGGCAAGCCGACGCTCATGGAGGAGTGGGGAGGGTGTACGGCGGCCCCGGGTGAGCCATCACAAATCTGGAATTGGACGGCCTATGGTCAGCCTCGGTCACAGTTCATGGCGTCAGAAGATGATCTGGCGGCTTACGTGCAGGCAGTCCTTCCGCGGTTGGTGGAAGTGGGCGCGACAGGCGCTTTTCTGTGGTGCTACGCAGACTACGCGTCGGAATTGTGGGATAGGCCGCCGTGCGATGAAGCCCGCCATGAGCGTTTTTTTGGTCTTGTACGTCCAGACGGTTCTTTGAAGCCTCATGCAGAGGTGATACGCCGTTTTGTGGCGTCCCGCCCAGTTGTGCGAACAGAACCCAGCCGGCGTGTTCATCTTGATCTTTCCCCTGATGATTACTATGCCGATCCGATCGGAAATATCACCCGCCTGTATCAACGCTATCTAGCAGATGAGCAAGAGACATGATACGCATCTTCCTTCTGGCGGCATTGGTCATGTTATCGTCTATGAGCGTTGCGGGGCAGCCGCAAGGCGAGTTGATCGTTGATGCTTCGCAGTCGCTCGGCGCAATCAGCCCGTATGTGTATGGCAGCAACTACGGCATCTACAATGCGGTTCCCGCTGAGTTGATGCCGCGGGCACAGGCTCTGGGGCTTCGCTTTTTGCGATTGGGCGGGGGCTGGAGCGACGAGCGGGATCTGGATGCCGGGTTTCTCGATTTGTTCGTCGGGCTCTCACGACAGCTTGGCGCTGAGCCGGCGGTCACCCTGCGCCTGTTTGGCAGTACGCCCGGAAAGTCAGCGGCGATTGTACGATACGCCAATGTGGATAAGGGCTACCAGATTCGTTACTGGAGCATCGGCAACGAACCGTCGCTGTTTGCGTCGCTCTTTCAGACCGAATACACCACTGATGACTACAACCGCGACTGGCGGCTGCACGCCGAGGCTATCCTGGCCGTTGATCCTGATCTCGCATTGATTGGCCCAGACGTTCATCAGTACACGGGAATTGCTGAGACTAATCCCAAGGACAGCCGAGGGCGTGATTGGGTGCAGGAATTCCTGAAAGCCAATGGCGATTTAGTCGATATCGTTTCGATTCATCGTTACCCCTTCCCGCGTAGTAAGGCCAATCCACGAATTAGCATCGAAGATCTGCGCCAGAACAGCAGCGAGTGGGACGACCATATCATCCCCGGTTTGCGCCGGATCATTCGTGAGACAGTTGGCAGGGATCTGCCGATTGCCGTTACAGAAGTCAATTCTTCATGGACGAGCACTATCGGCGGCGAGGCGTCTTTAGACTCGCACTATAACGCCATCTGGTTCGCGGATGTGTTAGGGCGCTTAATTCGGCAGCAAGTCGTGGCTGTTTCGTATTTTGACCTACAGAGCCGCGGCGGACGAACTTTCGGCATCCTCGCCGGTTATGATGTGCGGCCGGTGTACTACACATTTCAGATGTACCAGAAGTTTGGTCAGGAGCTGGTTGCTTCAGCCTCTACACATCCCGATGTGTCAGTTTTCGCTGCGCTTCGAGACGACGGCGTCTTGACCGTCTTGGTGGTTAACCGGTATATAGAGCCGGTCACTGCGCCGTTGAAGCTGATCGGTTTTGTCCCAGGCGGGATGGCTGAAGTCTGGCTGTTCGACCCCGATCATCGGGCTGAGTGGATCGCGACCCAAGATATCGGCGATATGATCACGGTTCCTGGACAGTCGGTGACGGTTTACCTCATTCCGGCGGCTTAAGCATGGGCATTCGCGCTTCGATCCGGATCCTCGTTCTGATATGGGGCGTCTGGTCGCTGGTGCTGTTAGGCTTTCAAACGATCGTGTCAACGCGGTTTCAGCCTTGTGGGTTCTGATCGAGCAGGTGTTTGATCGCGCCTGGACGGTGGGCAGCTTGCTGCTGATGGGGATGCTGACGACGCTGTTCACCTTTGATATGTGGGTGGCGTAAACTGCGCCGGTGGGACGACGGTGGGATGGCCAGCAGTCAATTAGGCTCAGCAGTTGGACACTTTTTTAAATCGAAAGTGGGGCGGTAATGCAGACGATTTCGTTCATGACGGCCAACTTTGTGGCTCGGCAGCTCGGTTACCGGATGACTGAAGGCTGGATGCAGGGTGACCGCGCCACACAGGATCATTTCCGGAATGCAGACACGTTTGGAACGCGATTTGAGGCTTATCTGCGCGACATCCAAGCCATGGGCTATGAAGCGATTGATTTGTGGCTGGCGATCTTGCACCCTTCCTGGGCGACGGATGTCCACATTGAAACGGCGCGGCAGTTGCTGGAACGTTACCACCTGCCCGTGGTCAGCCTGGCCGGAGACTTCGGCGCTTCTCGTGAGGCATTCACGGCGACTTGTTCGTTGGCCACCAGGCTGGGATGTGCGCTGCTGGGCGGCATGACGGGCTTGCTTGAGAACGATCGCGCTTTTGTGGTCTCGAAGCTGCGCGATTCAGGCCTGAGGTTAGGAATGGAGAATCACGCACAGAAGACGCCTGAAGCGATGCTGGCGCAGATCGGTGAAGACGAGGATGTAGTCGGCACAACAGTGGATACTGGTTGGTATGGGACACAGGGTTATGACGCGGCTGAAGCTGTACGCAAACTCGGCCATCGGTTATTTCACATCCATCTGAAGGATGTGCGCCAGCCAGGGGGGCATGAGACCTGTCGCTTTGGTGAAGGTTGTGTGCCGGTTGAAAATTGTGTGAGGGCGCTGAAGCAATTAGGCTATACCGGGCCGATCAGTGTTGAACATGAGCCGGATCAGTTCGATCCGACCGATGATCTGATTGCGAATTTGCAGCTGCTCAAGGAGTGGATGTCATCATGAGCCAATATGGAGTGGCCATCGTCGGCTGCGGCAATATCGCTGGGCCGTACGTGCAGGATCTCAAGACCTATCCGGAGATCAAGCTGCTGGGCGTGGCCGATATTGACGTTCAGCGCGCTCAGACGTTTGCGGATCAGCACGGTACGGAGGTTTACAACAGCCTTGAAGCACTGTTGGCCGATCCACACGTCGATATTGTGGTCAACTTAACGTCGCATTTTGCGCATAAGGAGATCACAGAGCGCAGCCTCAAGGCCGGAAAGCATGTATACAGCGAGAAGCCGCTGGCGACCCATGCTGAAGACGCGATGGCGCTGGTTGAGCTGGCGAAAACGCTCGGTTTGAGGCTGGCTTGCTCCCCATTCACCCTCATCGGTGAGGCGCAGCAGACGGCCTGGAAGTGGATACGAGAGAATCGGCTGGGGACGGTTCGCGTGGCTTATGCAGACGTGAATTGGGGCCGAATTGAATCCTGGCATCCAGCTCCAGCCTCTTTTTATGAGATCGGGGCGCTGTTCGATGTTGGGGTCTATCCGCTGACGATTCTGACGGCCATTTTGGGGCCGGTGCGGCGGGTCATAGCCTATGGCAAGGTTCTGCTGCCTGAGCGAGTCACCAAGGATCAACACACTTTCCACATCACCACGCCGGATTTTGCGGTGACGGTGTTGGAGATCGAAACCGGCGCAGTCGTTCGCCTCACGACGGATTTTTATGTCAGCAACCAGTCGACCCGCCAGACAGGAATCGAGTTCCATGGCGACGCGGGGTCGCTGGTTTTGGAAAGCTGGCATAATTTTAGTTCGCGCGTGCTGTATGCGGAGTTTGGACAGGCCCTGGAGGAAGTGCCGCTGATCAGGCCGAACAGTGATGCACATGTTCCCTGGGGCCGCGGCGTGCATGAGCTGGTGCGGGCAATGCTTGAGAATAGACCTCATCGTTTTTCCGGCGAGCAAGCCGCACATGTGACCGAAGTGCTCACCGCCGCCGCTCGTTCGATGGCTGAAAATCGACCAGTGGACGTGCATTCCAGGTTTGCGCCGCCGCAGCCTATGGAGTGGGCGGAGTGAGCGCGAGCAAGGCTAGAGTGAACAGAAGGTATTAGCTGTTTAGGAGCATATGGCCGCCAGGCATTGAGGACATCATGACATTTCCTGAGGGATTTTTGTGGGGCGCTGCGACCGCCAGCTACCAGATTGAGGGGGCTGTCAGGGAAGATGGCCGCGGCGAGTGCATCTGGTCACGGTTCTCGCACACGTCGGGCAAAGTTCTTAATGGGGATACCGGCGATGTCGCCTGCGATCACTATCACCTCTACCGCAGCGATGTGGTGTTGATGGCTCGAATTGGGCTGCGCGCCTACCGTTTCTCAATTGCGTGGCCGCGCGTGCTGCCGTTTGGGACAGGCGCCCCAAATGAGGTTGGGCTGGACTTCTATGACCGGTTGGTAGATGAGCTGCTGGCCGTCAATATTCGTCCCTTCGTCACACTGTATCATTGGGATCTTCCTCAAGCGTTACAAGATCGCGGTGGTTGGGATAACCCTGAAGTTGTCCAATGGTTCGGCGAATACACGGATCGGGTATCGCGGCGGCTGGGTGACCGGGTCAAAGACTGGATCACGTTGAATGAGCCGTGGGTTGTGGCCTTCCTGGGCAACTGGTTGGGCATTCACGCCCCCGGTTTGTGCGATCTGGGCACGGCTTACCGTGTGCTGCATCATCAACTGCTGGCGCATGGCGCGGCCATAGCGATTCTGCGCCGCAATGTGCAGGATGTGTCGGCAGGCATCACAATTGATCTGGGATACTTCGAGCCGGCGACGGAACGCTCTGAAGATGTTCAGGCGGCCTGGCGTGAAGACGGGTTCAAGAACCGCTGGCTCCTGGATGCTGTGTTCAAAGGCCATTATCCCACCGACGTGATCAATTGGGTCGCTGAATGGTTAGACGGCATTGATCTGGATGCGGTAGCACAGGCGGCAGCTCCTCTGGATTTCCTGGGCATCAACTACTATACACGCACGCTGGTCGAAGCGGCTTCTTCGGGCGTGACGGCTGCGCGTCCGGTAAAGCCTGCAAACGCGGCCTTCACCACAATGGGGTGGGAAGTTTATCCAGAGGGGCTGTACCAACTTTTGGTGCGCGTCCACCGCGAATATCAGCCCAGAGCGCTGTTCGTGACGGAGAACGGCGCCGCCTTCGCCGATGTTTTGACCCCTGATGGGAAAGTGCATGATGAGGCGCGTAGGGATTATCTCCGCCAGCATTTCGATGCGGCTGAGCGCGCCATTCAGGCAGGCGTCCCGCTGCGCGGCTACTTCGTCTGGTCGTTGATGGATAATTTTGAATGGAGCCTGGGATATACCCAACGATTTGGCATCGTCTATGTAGACTATGCTACCCAGCAGCGCATCGTCAAGGACAGCGGTCAATGGTATGCTGAGGTGATCCGTCAAAATCAGATTCTGGCGTAATGCGACAGTTTTATCGAAGCGTGGCGCGCACCTCTCGCCGTTTGCTGGAACCAGGCGCTAGCCAGAGGTGACGATCAGCAACCCGCAAGAGGGAAAATGGCACTGTTATACAACGGCAGCGCTGGTTAAACTCAGACGCCAATTATACCTTTTGACCACGAGGTTGTGGCCATGGCCCGATACTTCATTGGCATTGATGTCAGCACGACAGCATCGAAGGCGCTGGTGATTGACGAGCAAGGCGAGGTGATCACCAGCCAGAGTTATCCCCATGAGTTATCCACCCCCCGGCCGCTGTGGTCGGAGCAAGATCCTGAAGAATGGTGGCGGGCAACCAGCCAAGCGCTGCGTGATGTGCTCAAGCGCGTAAGCCCTGACGAGGTGGCCGCAGTTGGTTTGACCGGGCAAATGCATGGACTGACGGCGTTGGATGCTCAGGGCCGACCGCTGCGCCCGGCCATCTTATGGAATGACCAGCGCAGCGGGCCGCAGTGTGAAGCAATCACCGAGAAAGTGGGGGCTAAGCGGCTGTATCAGATCATCGGCAGCATTTTGCCCCCTGGGTTCACGGCCCCTAAACTGGTGTGGATGCGCGAGCATGAACCGGAGCTTTACCGACAGATCGCCCATGTGCTGCTGCCGAAGGATTACATCCGCTACAAGCTCAGCGGCGCTTACGTGATGGACGTGACTGAGGGTTCGGGTTTTGGCGCGATGGACATCGGCAAGCGCGCTTGGTCTGATGAGATGCTGGCGGCGCTTGACATTCCGCGCGCCTGGCTGCCGGAGCTGTGCGAATCGACGGACGTCAGCGCGTATGTCAGCCAGGCCGGGGCTGAGGCGACCGGTTTGCGCCCCGGTACGCCCATCGTCGGCGGCGCCGGCGATCAACCGGCCGGCGGTGTGGGCAACGGCATCGTCTCAATGGGGCAGTGCAGCCTGACAGTGGGCACTTCAGGCGTGGCTTATGCGGTGAGCGACCGCTACACGCCAGAACCGAATGGGCGGCTGCATACGTTTTGCGGCCCCATCCCCGGCACCTGGTTCCATATGGGTGTCATGCTGAGCGCCGCAGGAAGTTTCCGCTGGCTGCATGATGAAATCTTGGCCGGAAGATCCTACGATGAATTGAACCAGATGGCCGCTTCGGTTCCATACGGATCGTTGGGGCTGCTGTTCGCGCCGTACCTGACCGGCGAGCGCCACCCGCATACGGATCCGTTGGCGCGCGGGGCTTTTGTTGGTCTGACGCTTCGCCACAGTCTGCCGCACCTGGTGCGCTCCGTCATGGAGGGGGTGGCATTCGGCATGCGCGATCTGCTGGAGCTGCTGCGCGGGTTGGGCGTTCGTCCGGCGGAAGCCGTAGTTAGCGGCGGGGCTGCGAACAGCCCGATCTGGCGGCAGATTGTCGCAGATGTGATGGGCATCCCTCTTTATACTGTGAATACCAGTGAGGGCGGGGCTTTCGGCGCGGCGATCCTGGGGGCGGTTGGCGTTGGCGCCTGGCCTGATGTGCCCTCAGCCTGCGCTCAGATGGTGCGCCGGGTGGACACAATCGCCCCTGAAGACCCAGGCATCGACAGCTATAACCGGCTGTATCCAGCTTTTAGAGGTCTGTACCCGGCGCTGAAGCCGACCTTCAATGCGCTGGTCGAGTTTGAGTCGTAGGAGGAATCGGCGTATGCATCTCGTTCTGGTGTCTGTTCACGTTAAGCCGGAGGCGGTGGACGCTTTCATCGCAGCGACCCTGGATAACGTCAAGAACAGCGTGCAGGAACCCGGCATTGCCCGGTTCGATTTCATTCAGCAAGCGGACGATCCAACGCGCTTCATGCTGATTGAGGTGTACCGGGATGCGGAGGCGCCAGCGCGTCACAAAGAGACCGCACATTATCTGCGCTGGCGGGATGCCGTAGCAGATATGATGGCGGAGCCGCGCAGCGGGGTGCGCTATACGCCCATCTTCCCCGATGCGACGGCCTGGGTTTGACTGGTACAAGGTATATAACACCCTATGCGATCCGCTTTCCTCTACGGCGTTCGTGATATTCGCGTCGAGACGATCCCCGATGTAGACCCCGGACCGGGCAGCGTGTTGTTGGAAGTCACCGCTGTGGGGATTTGCGGCAGCGACTTGCACACCTATCTCTTCGGCAGCGTCGGCGGAATAGCGCCTGAACAACCGCTCACGCTAGGTCATGAGGCGGCAGGCGTCGTCCTGGCGGTGGGTCCCGGCGTTGATGAGCGTCAACTGCGCGTGGGGCAGCGCGTAGCGATCGACCCAGCCATCGCCTGCGGCGTCTGCGAGCGCTGCCAGGCGGGCGATCCTCATCTGTGTGAGCGGTTGATGTTCATGGGTCTTTATCCATACCACGGTGCGTTGCGCCAGCGGATGCTGTATCCGGCTCAGACATGCGTTCCTGTGCCAGACACCATCTCCGATGTGAGCGCGGCCATGCTGGAGCCGCTTGGCGTCGCGCTGCACGCCATCCGCTTGGCGCAAATTCAGGTAGGCGAGGATGTAGCTGTCGTTGGCTGCGGGGCGATCGGGCTGCTGCTGGTGCGGCTGGCGCGGTTGGCCGGGGCGCGCCGCATTTTCGCAGCGGATCGTTATGCCTGGCGGCTGGCGCTGGCGGCTGATTACGGCGCCGACGTGGCGCTCAAAGCCGACGAAGTCGACCTGGTGCAAGAAGTCATGCGGCTGACCAATCGGCGCGGAGTTGATGTAGCGATCGAGGCAGCCTGGGCAGACGCGACAGCTAACCAATGTGTTGAGATGGCGCGCCATGGCGGTCGGGTGGTCATTGTGGGCATTCCCGTAGAAGATTTCATCACTTTCCGCGCTTCGGCAGCCCGGCGAAAAGAGCTGGCGATCCTGTCGTCGCGGCGGATGAAACACACGTATCCGGCAGCTATCGCGCTGGCGCAGGATAGGCGGGTAGATTTGGATGTTCTGGCTTCGCATACATTCAGCCTAGAGCAGACGCGAGACGCTTTTGAGACTGCCGCCAACTACTCAGATGAAGTCATCCGGGCTGTTGTGCTGCCGAACACACCTACCGGTTAGATGGTTAAGTGTATAAGGCCTGGGCCATTTTGTGGATCAGAGCAGGTTCTCTTTTGGAGCATGAGGGAAAAAGCTTATGTACACACTCGGCATTGATTTCGGCACAGAGTCAGGGCGCGCAGTGCTGGTGGATGTGCGCGATGGCCGCGAAGTGGCCACGGCTGTTCACCCGTACAGCAACGGCGTGATTGATGAGCATTTGCCCGGCAGCGACCGTCCGCTGCCGCCCGACTGGGCGCTGCAAGACCCGATGGACTACATCGAAGTTTTCAAACAGACGATCCCTGCCGTGTTGAAAGAGAGCGGTGTTCGGCCAGATGAAGTAGTTGGCATCGGCATAGATTTCACGGCTTGCACGATGATGCCCACTAAGCGTGACGGGACGCCGCTGTGCGTGCTGCCGGAGTGGCGCGACAACCCCCATGCCTGGGTGAAGTTATGGAAGCACCATGCCTCACAGCCCCAAGCTGACCAGATCAATGAGACGGCGCGGCGGATGGGCGAGAGCTGGCTTGACCGCTACGGCGGCAAGATTTCCTCGGAATGGTTTTTCAGCAAAGCGCTGCAAATTTTGCAGGAAGCGCCGGAGGTTTATGCAGCGGCTGATCGCCTCATCGAGGCGGCTGACTGGGTTATCTGGCAGTTGACAGGCAATGAAACGCGCAATACCTGTACGGCAGGTTACAAGGCCATCGTTCAAGATGGGGTTTATCCGTCGCGAGAGTTCTTCGCGGCGCTAGACCCGCGCTTTGCCGATGTCGTCGACACAAAAATGAGCCGAGAGTTCGCCCCGCTGGGCGGTAGAGCGGGCGGCCTGACTGAGCAGGCGGCAGCCTGGACCGGTCTGCTTCCCGGAACGGCGGTGGCGGTGGCCAACGTGGATGCCCACGTCACCGTGCCGGCGGTGAAAGTGACGGGGCCAGGGCAGATGGTGATGATCATGGGCACGTCTACTTGTCATATGATCGTAGGCGAAGGGCTGCAAACAGTCGAAGGCATGTGCGGCGTGGTGCGCGACGGGATCATCCCCGGCTACTATGGGTACGAGGCCGGACAGAGCGGTGTAGGCGATATCTTTGCGTGGTTTGTGGATAATGCAGTCCCGCCGGAGTACCACGAAGCGGCCAAAGCAGCCGGTTTGAATCTGCACCAATATCTCGAACAGGAAGCCGCCAAACAGAAGCCCGGCGAGTCGGGGCTGCTGGCCTTGGACTGGTGGAATGGCAATCGGTCGGTATTGGTAGATGCTGATCTGACAGGTTTGTTGATCGGCGCGACGCTGGCCACTAAAGCGCCTGATATCTACCGGGCGTTGATTGAGGCGACCGCGTTCGGCACGCGCATCATCATCGACTCGTTCGAGGAGCGCGGCATCCCGGTGAATGAGCTGGTGCTGGCTGGCGGCCTACCGGAGCGCAACAAGCTGTTGGTGCAGATCTACGCAGACGTCACGCGCAAACCGCTGAAGTTCGCCGGCTCAGCCCAGTCGCCGGCGTTAGGATCGGCCATGCACGCCGCCGTTGCTGCCGGGGTTTACCCCAACATTCAGCAGGCGGCTGAGCATATGGGACGGTTGAAGGATGAGACGGTCGGCCCGATCGCCGAAAATGCCGCGATTTATGATCAGCTCTATGCCGACTACAAGCTGCTTTACGACTATTTTGGACGAGGCGCGAATAACGTCATGAAGCGTCTCAAACAGATCCGGCGTCAGGTGCGCGGCGGTCAGGCCTGAAAAAGGCTGAAGCGGCGTTCTGTCATCTTGGGATAAGCGGGGCATGAGCTCGGGCGGTTGTGGGATAAACGACCGCCTGAGTTGATTCGCGTTTGTCTGCACGAACGCGATTGCTGATTGTATGCTCTGGATGCAGTAGGGTACAATCCGAAGCGTCAGAAGCTAAGCAGAGGTGCGGCAGTCATGGAAATCCTGGGTATTGGCGGCGCTGAGCTGATTGCCATCCTCATCATCATGCTGGTGGTGGCTGGCCCCAAGCGGATGATTCGATGGGCGTATGTCCTGGGGCAGTACACCGCGAAACTGCGCGCGTTGTGGGCAGAAAGTATGTCCTATATTGAGCGAGAGTTTCGAGAAGCCGGCATGGACGTCGATCTTCCCAAGACGCCGCCGACGCGCTCAAGCATCAACCAGCAGGTGAACAGAGCCCTATCCCCGGTCACCAAACCGGTTCAAGAAGCGCTGGATGAGACGAGCAAGCAGCTCACACAGGTGAAGCGGGCAGCCAGTGTGTCGGAGAGCAATGGTCGCGCCGCTGCGCCAACGCCCTCAGCTACCGGCCCCACAGCGCCCGATCTGGGCACTTGGAGCGGCGGCGAGCGCGTCGATCAATGATCGAGATCCTTGCTGTTTTCCGATAAAGCAGCGCGGATACGCTGTGCTTGGGCGAGCGCCCGCTGCGGCGCATCGCCGATGTGCGACTCGGCGCGCAGCAGATCGCGCACGACCGCCGGCTCGATCACCTGGGTGATACGTATGTCGGCGGCCAGGCGGTCAGCCAGCGGGTTGGGCAGCCCCTGACGCAAGGCGTCCCAAGCGATTAGGCTGTGTTCGCGAATGATCTCATGCCATGCCTGGCGGTCCGCGCCGCGCTTGACGCCCGCCATCAGCAGGCGTTCGGTGGCGGCGAAAACGCCGTAGCGCGCTAGATTGCGTTGAATGCTGTCCAGGTTAATTTGCAGGCCTTTCACGATACGCCCGGCTCGCCGCAGCAGTTCATCGGCCGTCAAGAAAGCCTCCGGCAAAATCAGGCGGCGGTTGGCCGAATCGTCGAGGGTACGCTCCAGCAGGCTGTGAGCGGCATTGTCCCAGGCGACGCGGGGCAGGGCGGCCAGAAAACGCGCCAGGCTGTCCAGATTTTCGGCGTGGATGGGATTCTGCTTGAAGGGCATGGCTGACGACCCCACCTGAGATGCGCCGAAGGGTTCGGCCCATTCGCCGATGGAGGGCGACTGCAGCAGACGCAGGTCAAACGCCAGCTTGTAGACCGACAGCCCCAGTCCGGCCAATGCGTTCAAGACCTGCCAATCCTGCCGGCGCGGGTAAGTCTGCCCGGTGATCGCGTAAGCTGGCAAGTTGAGCGCGGCCATCACGCGGGTTTCCAGCGCTTCCGGCGTCATCGCGCTGCCGGCCAGCAGTTCAGCAAAGGCCGCCCGTGTGCCAACCGCCCCTTTAAGTCCCTTGCCGCGGATCTGATCATGTGTTTGAGCCAGGGTGTCGTAATCGGCCAGTAAATCCTGGGCGTAACCCGCCAGCCGGTAGCCGATAGTGGTCGGCTCGGCCGGCTGCAGGTGAGTGAACGCCATGCAGACAGTTTCCGCGTGACGGTCAATCTGCTCGGCCAGCGCGTACAACAAGCCGCGTACGCCGGTGAGGATGAGTTTCAGGCTTTCCCGCAGACGCAGCGCATCCGCGTTGTCTTCGATATCGGCGCTGGTGGCGCCCAGATGTAAAATGCCGCCGCCAACTGTACACTGCTCGGCAAAACACCGGATTTCGGCCATCAAATCATGATGGATGACCGCCTCGATTTCTGATGATCGCTTCAGGTCAATGTGATCTTGATGAGCCCGCAAGTCAGCAGCTTGTTCCGCCGTCACGATGCCCGCTGCGCACTGCGCTTCGGCGAGCGCCACCCAAATGCGTCGCCATAAACGCCGCTTGTAGGTTTCCGACCAGATGGCGCGCATGGCGTCAGAACCGTAACGCCAGGTGAACGGGCTGAGGAAAGTGTCATGGGTGAAGGCGTCGCTCAAGGTCAGCTCCATAGCGCGACGTTCAGCGTTTCTGCAGCAGAAAAGTTGGCACCACCGAGCCGCCGCCCGCCGTCACATTCAGCAGGGAGACCGATGACAGCCGCGTCAGGCAGCCGTAGACGGTATGGCCGTAGAAAACATAGGGGTTGGCATCTACATAGCGCGGACTGATGTCAAGACGTCCATCAATGACCGCGGGAAAGTCGCGGATGATGGGGTGAACACGCTCCTGGACGACGTGCGGCGTGCTGAGCGCCTGGCGTATGGCCTGGTTCCACGTCTCAGCGCTGACTTCCCATCCCAGCACCACGCCTGAACCGCCGTACTCATCATTCGGTTTCAGCACCAGACGTTCGCGGTGGTCGGCGATGAATTCAAGCAAGTCAACCAAGCGTCCCTGATAAGTCGTCTTGCGATCCGTCACGCGGCGCGTCCAGGGGATATGGGCGTCAATGGCGGCGCGCTGTTCCGGGGTGAACAGATGGGCGTTGGCCTCGTCGCTTAAGAAGGCCAGGCTGGCTTTCTTTGCCAGAAGTTTGGCGCTGAAGGAGTTGGTCATGAACACGGCCCGGTCGCGCACTGCCTGCACGATCGGATTATCCTGTCCCATGCGATGGATGAGTTCGCTGCACAGCACCCGTTTGTAGATCAGATCAATGCGAAAATCCTCAGCCCACAGGTGGCCATCACGGTACTCAAGCATGCGTGGATCGGCCAGAATCGTCCGAACGCCATGCTGTTCGAAGAAGCCGCGAATGATCGCGTGTTCGTTGAGGGTGGGGACGTACCCCCAATCGACGATGGCGATCTGCGGAATGCCATGCCCGCCCCAGTCGCGGTAGCCGCGCATGAGCGCCGCCAACAGCTTGCCGCGCATCGGCATGCTCTGCACCGCATAGTGCTTGAGGAAGCGCTTCATCGGTTCGAGCTGCATGAACAGCTCGGCCAGAATATCTTCGTAACCCATGCCAGCCGGCGTCTCGGCGTTGTACTCGACGAACTGCAGCCGCCGCTCATCGGCGATGAAGAACGAGTCTAGACGGGAGCTTGTCCAGGGCACAGCCGCGCCGATGTCGAGGCTGAACAGCGCTTCCTCGTAGGCTTCGAGCGCGAGCTGCTCGCGCAGCTTGGCGTCAGCTAGGCAAGCTGCATGGGCGACGGCGAAAGCGCTGAGCAAGACTTCCGTCTCGCGCTGCATGTAGTTCCACTGGTCGTTGAAGTAGAAGTAGGGGCGCAGCACGGTGCAGATCGGCCGATCGCCAAAGTAGAGGCTTAACGGGCGCAGACGGGCGAACAGTTCGGCGCTGGCGGCCTGCGCCAGTTCATCGTCGAGCAGGCTGTGATAGGTATCAATCGCCTGGGCAAGCATAGACGATCAGCCAGCGTTTGAAGGTTGGGGGGGCGGCTGCTGTAGTTGTTTCCCCCATACGTAGCGATCCAGCGTGCGGTCGCCGCTCTGCGCCAACCGAATGGTCAGATCGGCCATGTGAGTCACCATCCAATCGAAATGTTTGCGTCCCAATGAGTTCACATCCATATCTGGCGCAGGGTTCATGAAATCAATCGCGTAGGGCACGCCATCCTTGATGGCAAACTCAACTGTGTTCATATCGTAGCCTAGCGCCTGGTTCAGCTTGCGAGCGTCGGACACGATGCGTTCGAGCAGCGCGGGCTCGAAGTTGTGCTGGTCATGATACTGGCGCGTGTTGGGGTCGTACTTCATCACGTAAATCTCGTCCTGCCCCAAGCACATGCAGCGACAGTAATCATCCCACTGAATGTACTCCTGCAGAATCATCGTCAACAGGCCGCTCTGGTTATAGCGCCAAATGAGCTCAGCGACTGAATGGACGACATAGACTTCTTTCCACCCGCCGCCATGCGCATCCTTGAGCACACACGGCATGCCGCCGACCATCTCGACCAGCGCGTTCCAGTCCAGCGGGTACTTGAGATTGCGCAGGCTTTCGTTGTGGACGATGCCAGGAACGTAGTCCTTATTAGGCAGCGCGACGGTGCGCGGAGAGGCCACACCGAGTTTCGTTGCCAGCGACGCGCCGAAGAACTTGTCATCGGCCGTCCACATGAAGGGATCATTGATCACCTTCACTCCTTGGAGCACCGCGTTCTTGAGATACAGACGGTAGTACGGCACTTCATGTGAAATGCGGTCAACGATCACACGGTAAGGACAGGGTTCATTCATGAGCGTGCCGCCGATTTTCACATATTCCGCGATGATGCCTGCGTTACGCCGATTGACCTCTTCGATGAATGCTGGCGGCCAGGACCATTCCCGGCCAACGAACAGGCCAATTCGCAGAGGATCGCGGGATGCACTGTTAACCATAACCATAAGTGTAGTCTCCAAGAGGTGATGCGCCGCTCAAATCTTACCGTATGCAGACAGCCAGCGCTGCGCGTCAATCATGCCCGCCGATGTAAAGGTGCATCATTTTTTCCCAATACGGCCAATCGTGCGACCAACCATCCCACTCGCGCAGCGCGTTGCCGATGCCCTTCTGCCACAGTAGGCCGGACAGGCTGCGCGCCTGATCGATGAGCCGGTCATCGCGTCCTGTAGCGATGATGATGTCCAGATGCCGCAGCCAGTTGAGACGCTGCGGATCGTTCTCATAAGCGATATACTGCATAGGATTGTTGAAGAATACGTAATCATCGCTGTAACCGTCAGTAAACCAGCGAATATCAAACAAGCCGCTGAAGGCCAGAATACGATCTACCTTGTCCGGATGTTTGAGGCCAAAATTCATGGCGTGGTAGGCGCCAAAACTGGCCCCCATCGTGATCAAGAAAGGGTTGCTGTTCTTGGAGAGCGTGAACGGCAGCACCTCTTTGTACAGGTAACCGTCATACTGGGCGTGGCGGTAAGCGCGCGCGCCTGGGTGCGCCCAACCGTTGTACCAGCTTTCTGCATCCACGCTGTCCACACAAAACACCTGCAGCCAGCCCTGGCTCAGGTGCTGCCAGAGCGAGCCGATCATGCCGCGGTCTTCCCATTCGTAAAACTTGCCTTTTGACGTAGGAAAAACTAGCACGCGCGCGCCCGCATGGCCGAAAACGAGCAGTTCCATGTCCCGACCCAAGGACGAGCTGTACCACCGATGATATTCACGATTCATGATCTGCCGCTTATCCAGCCGCTCAAGACCCGCCCGTGGCCTGCACTGCTCGCGCTGCATTCAGCACGCCCGCGCCTTGCTTCTCCGGAGGCGCATCAGGCAGCGGGCAGGCTGTGCGCGTCAGAATAGCGCGAATCTGAGATGGCGTCAAACTGGGGTTGACCTGGAGCATCTGAGCGATGACTGCGGTGACAATGGGCGCGGCCACGGAAGTGCCATCCACATGTTGGTGGTAGGCGTCGATGATTTTGTGAGCGTGAATGCGCCGCTGGAGCATGGCGTAAAGATGCTCGTCGGCGTGGAAGGCGACGTCGCGGGGGATGCCGAGATCGCGATAGCCCTGGCGGATCACATGCTGGATATAGGACTCGTCGGAAGTTTTGAGGAGCTCGGCCAGCCAGCGCACTTCACGCGCGACGGATGAACCCGGCAGGATGGGCGAGGCAATCCAGTTCGCGGGCGCCAGAAGGTCGGGTTTGCAGGAGCCATCGTAAGCGCGGCCATAGTTGTGATGATAGAGTGTCCACAGGCTGGGATCGTTTGAGTTGTAGTCGTTAACTCCGCCCACGATTACGGCCTCTGCGGCGCTGGCGGGCGGCAAAAGCTCATTGGCGCCACGATTGCCGGCCGCGATGACGACGGTCACCCCGGCGGCAACCAGTTTGCGAATCGTCCGATGCAGTGGATGGTCGGGATCACTGCTGGCGAAATCACCGCCTACCGAGATATTGACCACGCGGACGTTGAGGCGTCGGTGTGTGTCGGCCAGCCACAGCAGCCCTCGTAGTATATCCCGTTCTTTGATCTGGCCTTGCGGTGTGCTGACTTTTATCAACACCAGTTGAGCTTCCGAAGCAATGCCCCGAAACCGCCCGCCGGAAGTACGGCCGCTGCCGGCGGCGATCACGCTGGTCATCTGCCCGTGCCAGCTCAAATCGCTCGCCGGGAAGTCAGCGCCTTGCTCGATGACTCGATTGGTGGACGCATCCACATGCATCAAGATGCGGCCTTCTAGGTCACGGTGTGGGTAAAAGCCGGAGTCGATGAACGCGATGACGACGCCGCGGCCTGTGAACTGCGGTAAAGCCCCCGTCCGTTCCAAGGTGGACAACAGCGAGGGATGTCCGGGTTGGTAGTAAGGATAGTTCGAGGTGAACATGGGCATAGGCGCTGTGCTGTGGACGATGTGACGGCCTCTATCTATCGTACCGGGCATTGAACGCTCGGATTGAGAATGTCTGGTGAAAACGGCGTGAATCCGTCTCAGTTCGTGGGTCTGTCTTTTGGTGGCTGAACGGCCAGGAAATCCGTCACGAAGCGCCGGGTATAGTCCTCCAGCAGGTGGGTCACCCGATCATGGTCTTCAGAGACGACGATCAAGCCTACATGATGTTTTTTGTCCAGGCGCCACACAATTTCCGGATCGGTATAGGCTGAGGTGTCCGGGTGTTCCTGGCGGGCGAGCGAGACTAACAGGCCGCCATGCAGCTTTTTGAGCGCCGGCAGTTGATACGTCTGGCCGCGCGCACTGGCAGTTTCCAGGCGCGCCCATTCAGCCCAGAGGTTCAATCCCCGGCTGGCTTCGATCAGATCGGCAATGTGCGCGCCTCCTACTCGCGCAGCGCACTCCAAAAAGTACAGGCGGTCATCTGCGTGCGCTTTGATGTATTCTGCGTGGGCTACCCCACGTTGAATCCCTAATGCCTCGACAACTTGCGCATTCAGCGCTAGCAGCGCCTGCGCGTCAGGCGCTTCGGCGGGTAGGGTGCGGGTCGTGAAGATGCCGCCTTCGTGGGCGACCGTCATCGGTGGTTGACCATACTTCTGGGCGCTGGCGAAACGGACTTCGCCATCCCAGATGATCGAGTCGACATGAAAAATGTCACCGGGCACGTAGTGTTCGAGCAGGAAATACGACTGACGATCGCCAAGCTGATCTAACCAACGCCACAGTTCTTCCGCTTCGTAGATGCGTTTGATGCCCATCGCCCCCGCCTCAGTCCGGGGTTTGAGCAGCCAGGGTGGGGGCACACGCCCCAGGTACTCGCGCAGGCGATCATAATTGAAAACCGGCGTGAAATCCGGGACCAGAATGCCCGCCGCCTGCGCTTTCATACGCATGGCTAACTTGTCGCGGAAGAAACGGGTCGCCGTTTGCCCTGGGCCCGGCAGGCGCAGGTGTTCACGCAGCGCAGCAGCCGTTTCGACGTCGTATTCATCGAGTGGGATGATCCGGTCAATGACTGTGCTGCGAAACAGATAGCTGACAGCGTGGATGACATCTTGCAGGCGCGAGAGATCGGGCATCAAAAATAGGTCGTCCAGGCTCTCGCGGGGCCAGTTTTCGTGCGCCAGCTTTTCTTCAGTGAGCAGAAAAACGCGACAGTCTTCGCGCTTGCACTGCCGAAGGAACGCTTCGCCTTTGAAGTAGCTGCTTATCGCCAGAATAGTCACCGGATCAGACATCACATTCCCCCTTTGGAATACTTCGTAATCATAGCATTCCGCGGCCTAAACGCAAACCGGATCTATCTGCTGCTTGACAGCTTGAATTCGCGTGCTACACTGATTGAAGTTAATTAACTTAACTAAGCGATTCGTGAGCGGCTGACCTGGAGGGAGATGAACCCATCCCGGAAATCTGGCGAGTTGGATGAGGCGCATGAGTTAGCGCAGCGCTTCATGCACGTGTTTGAACGCTTTGCTCAACTGGCACGACTGCGCCATCAGCCGCATCCTCGCATCGCTCGGCTGCCTGTCAATCAGCTTCAAGCGCTGCACTTGCTCCATCACGAGCCAGGCATCGTCCAGAAAGATCTGGCTGAAAAGTTGGGGGTCACGCCGGCGGCGATATCCACCGCTGTGCGCGATATGCAGGCTGCCGGCCTGATTGAGCGCCGACCAGACGCGGCAGATGCCCGTTTAATGCGCCTCTACTTGAGCGCGGAGGGCGCGCTCGCCATCCGTGAAGCGCAGGCTTCACGATGTGCGTTGATGGTCGAGTTCTTAAATGCGCTGCCCTTACACGAGCAACGCATGGTCGTCGAGGCTTTAGAACGCGCTGTTCTGGCCAAGCAGGCTGAATGGCAGACAGCGAACCCTTCGGATACGGCTGAAGACTGACCGCATCTCGCAGTGAAATCAACATCGAGTAGAAAGAGTTGAGAGCTTTGGGAGCACAGGCAGCATCTCGCTGGAGCCGATCGGGACGCGGTTCACAGCTTCCACGAAATGGCGGCTTAGTGCGCGCTATCCGCTATCTAGGCCGCCATCGCCGTTCAACGCTGGTTGCTTACGGTGCGCTGCTCATCGCCACGCTGGCGCAGCTCGCCGTTCCCCAATTAGTGCAGAACATGATCGATGCCGTCACCAGTGGGGCGATCGCCAACGGTATCCTCGGCATTCAAGCGCCCGTCCCGGCGCTGCAAGCGGCGGCGCAGAGTCTGGCGGCGCAGCAGGTTGGTAAGACGCTTGACCAACTGCGCATTGATCAGGCTAACGCTGAAGCGCTGTTGATTAACGCCGCGCTTTTTATCGTGGCCTTTGCGGTCATGCGGGGCGTTTTCTCGTTCGTTCAGGCGTACATGGCAGAGAAGACCTCGCAGGGTGTGGCGTTTGATTTTCGCAATGAGATCTTCGCGAAAATCCAGCGGATGTCGTTCAGCTATCATGATCAGAACCAAACCGGCCAGTTGATGATCCGCGCCACCGATGATGTAGAAAAAGTGCGCTTGTTCATCGCTCAGGGCTTGGTGCTGGCGGCGCAGGCATTCATTCTGCTGTCGGTGACGCTGGTCATTCTGCTGGCTACTAACTGGCGGCTGACGCTGGTGATACTGCCCACCCTGCCGATCGCGTTGGTGCTGTTCGTGGTCTTTGGCGCGCTCAGCCAGCCGCTGTTCGTGGAAGTGCAGCGGCGCATCTCGGCTATGAACACGGTGCTTCAAGAGGCGCTGGCTGGGATCAAGGTTGTCAAGGCTTTCGTGCGCGAGCCCTATGAGCAGCGGCGGTTTGACCGGGCGGCTGATGATCTTCTGGCACAGAGCTTGAAGGTCAGCCGGACGTTTGCTTTTCTATTCCCGGTCATCTTTCTGGTGGCGCAGTTGGGGCAGGCGGCGATCCTGTACTTCGGCGGCGCGCAGATCCTGAACGGCACGCTTAATCTGGGCGAGTATCAGAAATTCAGCCTATACCTGATCTATGTCTTCTTCCCGTTAGGGCAGTTGGGCTTCATCATCTCGCTTATGGCTCAGGCTTCCGCTTCGGCCAGCCGGATATTTGAAATCCTGGATGCTAAAAGCGACGTCACCGATAAACCGGGGGCGAGGCCGCTGCCGCCGATCCAGGGTCGAGTCGAGTTCAAGGATGTCACGTTCAGGTATTTCGGCAGTGCCGAGCCGGTGCTCAAACACGTCAGCTTCACAGCAGAGCCAGGGCAGACGATCGCGCTGTTGGGCGCGACCGGCAGCGGCAAGACGACGATCATCAACCTGATCCCGCGTTTCTACGATGTCAGCGAGGGCGCAGTCTTGATTGATGGCCACGATGTGCGCGACGTGACGCTCGACAGCCTGCGATCTCAGATCGGGATCGTGCTGCAAGAGACCAACCTGTTCGGCGGCACGATTCGCGACAACATCGCTTTTGGTCGGCCTGAAGCCTCGCTGGAGGAAGTGGTGAACGCGGCCAAAGCCGCCGCCGCCCACGATTTCATCATGAGTTTTCCCGACGGCTACGATACGCGCGTAGGTGAGCGCGGCGCGACGCTCTCCGGTGGGCAGAAGCAGCGCATCGCCATCGCCAGGGCGCTGCTGCTGAACCCACGGCTGTTGATCCTGGATGATTCGACCAGCAGCGTAGACCTGGTGACGGAATATCAAATTCAAAAGGCGCTGGACAACTTGATGCGGGGGCGCACCAGTTTTGTGATCGCGCAGCGCATCAGCACGGTGCTCAACGCTGATCAGATCCTGGTGCTGGACAAGGGACAGATCGCAGCCAGCGGCAAGCATGAGGAACTCATGGAGAGCAGCCCGATTTACGCTGAAATCTATCATTCACAGCTCGTCGAAGATGCGCCGGTAGAGGTCACCGGCGCTGTGCAGGAGGCTCAGTAACCGCCATGATGGGAGGTTTAGACGGCGCGCGACGTCTGCTAGAACGTGACGCGATCAAGCCCAAGCGAGTGGGCGCTACCCTGGCGCGGTTCTGGAGCTATTTCCGCCAGCGCTGGTATGCGCTGGTGTTGGTGGCGGCGCTCATGGTGATCACTACCTGGGCTCAGGTGGTCGGGCCAGAGCTGGTAGGCCAGGCGGTAGACTGTTATCTGTTCCCGCGCCCCGGTTCAACCTGCTGGTTCGATGCCCTGGCGACGCCGGATGCGGCGCTAGAAGCCAAGCTGGCAGGTTTGTTAGGGATCGTGGGCTTACTGGTGGCGCTGTACATAGCGGGCTCTGTTTTCAGCGGCCTGATGTTTTTCACTATGACGTGGGCCAGCCAGAACGCGCTGCGCCAGATTCGCAAGGATGTTTTCCGGCATATCACTCGCTTGCATCTGGGCTATTACGCCGAAAACGAAGCGGGCAATATCATGAGCCGTTTCACCAGCGATTCGGAGACGATCCAGCAGGCGTTGAGTTTTGCGCTGGTGCAGGTGTTGAGCGGCGGTTTGCTGATCGTCTGGATCATCGTGAGGATGCTGCAAACCAATGTGCCGTATGCGCTGCTCAGTCTATCGGTTGTGCCGCTGATGATCGCGGCGACGGTCTATTTTTCCGGCCAGGCGCGCCAGGCTTTCCGTCGCAGCCGGCGCGAAATGGGCAGCGTCAACGCTGATCTGCAAGAGAGCATCGCCGGTGTGCGCGAGGTGCAGGCTTTTAATCGCGAGGACGAGAACATCGAGCATTTTCGACGGGTCAATGCTGCCAATCGCGACGCGAACATTCGCGCTGCCAGCTTCACCAGCGCCCTGAACCCGGTGCTGGAGGCGTTGGGTTATGTGGCGCTGGGCGTTGTGGTGGTGGTCGGCGGGTTATCCGTCTTGAGAGATGAGCCGCTGTTGGGGACGATCGTCATTTCGCTAGGCACGGTATTCACGTTTTTGCAGTATGTGCAGCGTTTCAACCAGCCGATTCAGCAGATTGCCGTGCTGTGGACGAACGTGCAAAGCGCGATCGCTGGCGGCGAGCGCATCTTTGGCTTGATGGAGGTCGAGCCGGCCATTGTTGACAAACCCGACGCGCGCGAAATGCCGCCGATTCAAGGACACGTCGTGTTCGATGAAGTATGGGCGGAATACGAAGCAGGGGAGCCTGTGCTGCGCGGCATTCACCTCGAAGCGCAGCCTGGTCAGACAGTGGCGATCGTTGGCCCGACCGGCGCCGGCAAGACGACGATCATCAACCTGATCCCGCGCTTCTACGATGTGACGCGCGGCAGCGTCAGGATTGACGGGATGGATGTGCGGGATGTCACCGCGGCCAGCCTGCGCCGTCAGATTGGGATCGTACTTCAGGATACCTTCCTGTTCTCGGATACGGTGGTGAATAATATCCGTTATGGACGCTTGGAGGCCACCGATGAGGAAGTGATGGCTGCCGCGCGGTTGGTCGCTGCTGACCAGTTCATCGAACGGCTGCCACAGGGTTACCAGACGGTGCTGGGAGAACGCGGGAGCGGCCTAAGCCAGGGGCAGCGCCAGCTCATCGCCATCGCCCGCGTGGCGCTGATGAACCCGCGCATCTTGATCCTAGACGAGGCAACTTCCAGCGTCGATACGCGCACAGAACGCTTGATCCAGAAGGCATTTGAGAGACTACTGGAAGGGCGAACCAGCTTCGTCATCGCGCACCGGCTGAGCACCATTCGTAATGCGGATCAGGTGTTGGTGCTGCAGAACGGCGAGATCGTCGAGCGAGGAACGCATGCCGAACTGCTGGCGCGGCGCGGGGCGTATTACGATCTGTACATGAGCCAGTTCCGCCGAGAGGTCGAGGCGGAGATGCCCGCCGCTAATGGGCGCGTTTCCCCATCGGCGCTCCCTGCCGGCAGCGACTGACGCGGATATAGCGTTTGATGTACGATTAGCCGCCGCGGGTATCAACCGCGGCTTTTCGTTGAGAAGGGGGAACAGCATGGGCGAGCGCTGGGTAGAATGCGTGCCGAACATCTCGGAGGGGCGGCGTCCCGAAGTGATTGCTGCGGTAGCAGCGGCTGTGCAAGCGGTTCCCGGCGTTCATCTCCTCGACTGCTCCAGCGATCCCGATCATCACCGCACCGTGTTGACGTTCGTAGGCGAGCCGGAACCCGTCTTGGAGGCCGCGTTTGCCGTGGTGCGCACAGCAGCCGCATTGATCGATCTGGACTCCCACCAGGGGCAGCATCCCCGCATCGGCGCAGCCGACGTCGTCCCCTTCGTGCCGCTGCGCGGCGTGACACTGGAGGAATGCGCCCAGTTGGCGCGCCAGCTTGGCCAGCGCGTGGGCGAGGAACTGGGGATACCGGTCTATTTGTATGAGGCGGCCGCCGTCCGACCTGACCGTAAAAATCTCGAAGCTGTGCGCCGCGGTCAGTATGAGGGGTTAAAGCAAACGATCGAGTCGGACGCAGACCGCGCGCCTGATTTCGGGCCGCGTTGGTTGGGCAAAGCCGGCGCAGTGGCGATCGGTGCACGCCCACCGCTGATTGCCTTCAACGTATATCTGACCACAGATGATGTGCGCATCGCCCAGAAAATCGCCGTCGCCGTGCGCCACTCTTCCGGCGGCTTGCGCTACGTAAAAGCGTTAGGTCTGTCAGTGGGGGGGCGGGCGCAGGTTTCTATGAACTTGACGGATTATGTGCAGACGCCTGTCGCTCGGGTGGTCGAGTTCATCCGGCGGGAGGCGGCGCGTTATGGGGTGGGGATCGAGCGTTCTGAGCTGATCGGTTTGATCCCCCAGGCGGCGCTGAACGACGCGGCGCAGTGGTATCTGCAGCTCGACTCGCTCTCGCCAGATAAAATCCTTGAGAACCGTCTGGCGGCGATTGAGCGCGGTCATACAGCAGAACCAGGTTTCCTAGAGCGGCTGGCGGCCGGCACGGCGGCCCCAGGCGGCGGCGCGGCGGCCGCCTACGCTGGGGCATTGGCCGCAGCGCTGACGAGTATGACGGCGCGACTGACGCTGAACAATGCCCGCTACGCGGATGTGGCCGAGCGCATGACAGCGATCGCTCAGCGCGCGGATACGCTGCGTCAGGAGTTGGAGAGGGCGGTATCTGGAGACGCTGCGGCCTTTGAGCGGTATCTGGCGGCTAGGCGCTTGCAGAAAGACGCACCAGCCGCGCAGCAGGCGCTGTTGGCGGCCATTGAAACGCCTCTGCATGTGTGCCGGCGAACGGTTGAGGTCATGACGCTATTGGTCGAGATTGCGGAGCAGGGGAGCGCTCATGGAATCGGAGAGGCAGCGGCAGGTATGTGGCTGGCGTGGGCGGCCTTGCGCGCTTCGGCGACAAATGCGCGGCTCAACGCGGCGCAATTGGGGAGTGAGGCGATGGCGCGGTCGAAACTGATTGAGTTGGACACGCTGACTCAACAAGCTGAAGATGGAGTTGAGCGCATCTTGGGCGCGCTCCAGCGCCGCGCCCGGTTCCCTGCCGGTTCGTGACAGCTAGATGGTTCGGCTCAACCGTGGGCTGGTGTTTGAGCGGTCGGCAGGGTTTGGAGCACTTCCGGGTTCATCAGACTCGATGTATCGCCGAGCGGCTCGTTCAGATAATGCTGACGGATCAGTCGGCGGACAATCTTCGCGGTGCGCGTTTTGGGCAGATCGCTCATGAGATGAGATTTGTTCCCGTTCATGCCGAACCTGCGTGCTCCAGGGCGAAAACGACGTCTGCCCCCTCAGTTGGTGATTTATGCAATTCATATAAAGATTAGCCGTTCTGAGTTGAGCAATTTTACGGTGAACTCGGTTGTTACACCATATAAAATCCCGTTTATTCTATACTTTCGCTAAGACCGACGACCTGAACTACTCGCTTTGACGCAAACGGTGTAAGTGAGTATACTCTTGCTGCCCAGCCGATCAGGCGAGGTTATGGCAAAGTTAAACGATATTCAGTGAGGAGGAGACTGCATGTTACGAAAGTTTGTGGTTCTTGTTTTGGCGGTGATGCTGCTGACGGTGGCCGCCGCAAGCGCTCAGGATGCGCCAGTCGTGACGATTGCGCCCGACGGCTCGGTCGTGATCGGCTTGGCGGCGGCGCTCAGCGGCGAAGGTCTCGCTCCGTTGGGCGAAGATATTCAGCGCGGCGCCGAGCTGGCGCTGGATGCCCGCCCGACCGTCACAGTTGAGGGCAAAGAGTTCGCCGTCAAGCTGGATCCCCAGGATGATCTGTGCTCGGCAGAAGGTGGTCAGACGGTTGCAAACCGTTTCGTGGCCGATGCCGGCGTGGTCGGCGTGGTCGGGCCGATGTGCTCCAGCGCGTGCCGCGCTGCCGCTCCCATTTTTGATGCGGCGGGTTATTCCAGCATCAGCCCGAGCTGCACGGCTCCTGGCTTGACGCTGAGCGGCTACACCAGCTTCAACCGTGCTGTGGTGTCGGACGGCTTCCAGGGTGTGGTGGCGGCAGAGTTCATCTACAACACGCTGGGTGTGCGCAAGATTGCCACAATTCACGATGGCAGCCCCTACGGAGCTGGGTTGGTTGAAGTCGTCACCAAACGGTTCACTGAGCTGGGTGGCGAAGTTGTAGCGGCGGACGCGGTCAACGTGGGCGAGACCAACTTCCGCAGCACGCTGGAGAATATTGCGGCTGAAGAGCCGGAGCTGATCTACTTCGGCGGTTTTGCGGCAGAAGGCGCGCGTCTGGCGCAGCAGCGCGCAGATGCGGGCATGAAGGACGTGATCTTCATGGGCGCAGACGGCATCAAGGGCGGTGAGTACCCGACGCTGGCCGGCGCAGCAGCGGTTGGCACCTACGCGTCGTCGGCCATCCCCGAAGAGTCGGACACTGTCGCCGAGGTGCTGGCTAAGTATCTGGAAAAGTATGGTCTGGAGAAGCCCACTGGTCCGTTCTGGCCGAACGCTTATGACGCCACTAACATGATCCTGGATGCCATTGAGGCGGTAGGCACGCTGGACGCGGACGGCAATCTGGTGATCGATCGCGCGGCCTTGCAGGAATATATTCGCTCGATCAAAGACTTCAAAGGTCTGAGCGGCGTTCTCAACTGCGACGGCACGGGCGAATGTTCGGCGGCTAAGATCGGTATCATCCAGTATGGCGAGGGCGGCGCTGAAATTGAGGTCGCGGTGGGCGTGCCGAACCCCGACGGTTCAATCACAATTGAGGTGCCTGAGTCCTAGCGAGTATTTCGCTGGCTCTTGATCGAGATGGTGAGGAGCAGAGGTGGGGTAACCCCGCCTCTGCCCCTATATAGTCCGAATCGGAGATTGCTGACGGACGAGAATCTCTTGCAGGACTTCTCGCCAATAAATTCTTGGAAATCAGGCAGGATCGATATGGTATCGGATACCCCCACGCTCGTGTCCTCACCTAGCCGGTGGACGGGTTTCCTGGATAGAAATCTTCGCAATCCACTGCGGCTTGTTGGCATCATCTTGATGGCGTATTTGGCTTACATTGCGATCGCTAATATTGCGTCCGGCCAATTCACCCTTGAGCGCTTCGTCCGTCTTTTCATTTTCGGTCTGGCGCAGGGCAGCATTTATGCGCTCATCGCATTGGGCTATACGCTGGTGTACGGCATCCTATCGATGATTAACTTCGCTCACAGCGAAGTGTTCATGGCCGGAGCCTATATCGGGTTCTTTGCGATCAATGCGATGGATCAATCCGGCTTCTTAGATGATCAGACCTTTTTAGCGCTGCTCATCACAGTGCTGGTCGGGATGTCTGCCTCAGTGACGATTGCGGTGCTGCTGGAGCGCATTGCGTACCGGCCGCTGCGGGGCGCGCCGCGCCTAGTCCCGTTGATCACGGCGATTGGCGCTTCGATCACACTTCAACAGCTCTTCCTTCGGCTGTTCGGCTCTGGCACGCGGGTGTATCCTGATGTCAATTTCTTCGTGCTGCCCGGCATCTTCAATAACCTAGAGTGCATTGAGGTGAATGGGGCGCAGGTTTGCCGCGGCCTGGATCTCATCGGCGGTCGTTACGAGGTCGAATTCCTCGGCCTGTCACTACAGATTCGTCCGATTTATTTTCTGGTTTTCTTCCTGGCTGTCATTTTCATGGCAGCGTTGTGGTTCTTCGTGAAGCGCACGAAGACCGGGAAAGCCATGCGGGCTGTGGCCGAGGACAAGAAGACGGCCGCGTTGATGGGCATCGACGTTGATCGGGTGATCGTGACGACATTTGTGCTGGGCGCGGTCCTGGCCGGCGCCGGCGGGGTCTTCTTCGCGCTGTACAACACTCAGGTGCAGCCGTTCATGGGGTTCTTCCCCGGCATCAAAGCCTTTACAGCCGCGGTCGTCGGCGGCATCGGCAATATACCGGGCGCGATGTTCGGCGGCATGTTCTTAGGCATGGTCGAGTCGATCGCCCCGTCTTTGCTGGGCATTCCCAACCAACTGCGCGACGTGATCGTGTTTGGCATGCTCATTTTGGTATTGATTTTCCGTCCGACGGGCATTTTTGGCGAAGTTCTGTCGGAGAAGAAGGCCTGAACCATGTTGAATACAGATGCGCTGCGGTTCGGCCTGTATATGGCCATCGCCACTATCATTGTGGCGCTGACGGCGGTGTTCGGTAAGTTCGAGGAGCGTTTTGTCATCGCAGGCGTCCTCAATCTGAGTCAGGTGCTGCTGGCGATCATCGTGGGCGGGACGGGCTTGTATGTGGCCGCTCGGAGCCAGCAGAGCGGCATGCGGACGGCAGTGGTGACAGGGATGCTCGCCAGTCTCATCGTCGGCGTAGGACTGGCGTTAGTTGTATTGATCGAGGCGAGCATCGACTTGACATTCATATTTCCTGATCTCAAGACCGATCCGATCGGGCCGGCGTTGACCTTCGGCCTGGAGCTGCTGCCCGGCTTGCTGGCGCTGCTGGCTCTCAGCTTGGTCTTAGGAGTGATCAGCAGCGCCCTGTTGATGCTGCCTGTCCGGGTACGGCAGGTCGGGCTGATGGCGCTGGCGCTGACGGTAGTCGTCGGCGTGCTTCAGTCGCAGATCAACAAGGTCATCACGCTGCCGGACGCGCTGGCGCTGGCTGCTGTCGGCGGCGGCGGCTATATCGCCGGGGGGCGTATGATCGGGCGGCCGCTGTCCATCCGACTGCTCGCTGGCACGGTGATCGGCGCGGCTGCTGGTTTGGTGTTGGCGGTTGCTGCCGGCAGCGGTCTAGAGGCCGGCAGTGTACTCCGCGGCGCAGGGGATATGCCGCGGCTCTTGACGACCGATGCGGCAGCCTCGATGGTTGTTTTTGGAGTTTTTGGTCTGGTCGGCGTGATGATCTCAGCCGCGCCGCGAGGAATCTTCTACGCAGGAGTGGGGCTGCTGGTCGCGGTCATCATCCTAGGCGGGTTGAATGCTCAGGGCGGTATGACCCTAACAATGGCCGTCATCACGTTCTTCATCCTGAGCTTTACTTTCTGGTTCATGCCGGGTTTCAACAGACAGGCAGAAAGCCGGTTCGAAGATTTAGACCCGCAGGCGCAGCAGTCCGTGCGTCGTATCGCAGTCGCCATCGCTTTTGTGCTAATGCTGGCCGCGCCGTCATTCTTGGGGCAGTACATCACCAGCGTGATCGATCTGGTTGGCCTGTATGTCATCATGGGCATTGGCTTGACGGTGACCATTGGCTATGCCGGCCTGCTGGACCTGGGCTATGTGGCTTTCTTTGCCATCGGCGCTTACACCGTGGGCATCTTGACCACGCCTAGTTTGATCACCTGCGGCGGCATCAATCCGTCTGAGATCGCCCGGGCCGATATCGCCACAACCTGTACCGGCGTGCTGACGTTCTGGCAGGCCTGGCCGCTGTGCATTCTCGTGGCAGGCTGCGCTGGACTACTGCTCGGCATTCCGATCCTGCGCCTGCGCGGCGACTATCTGGCGATCGTCACCCTGGGTTTCGGCGAGATCATCCGTTTGATCGCGCTGTCCAATACGTTCAGTCCGCTGCTGGGCGGCGCGCAGGGCATTGCCAATATTCCGTTTCCAGTGCTGGACCTGACGGCGCTCAATCCGGCCTGGCGAATCGGCTTGGGCGGCGCTACCAGCATTTATTATCTGATTCTAGCTGGGGTGATGGTCGCGGCGTTCGTGGTCGTGCGCCTGGGCGGCACTCGTTTGGGCCGCGCCTGGCGCGCGATGCGCGCTGATGAAGACGTAGCGCGCGCCATGGGCATCGATGTGGTTCGGATCAAGCTGCTGGCTTATGCTACCGGCGCGTCGTTCGCTGGGTTAGGGGGGGCGATTTTTGGATCTTGGCTGCAAGGGATTTTTCCCAACAGCTTCACCTTGCTCGTCTCGATTAACGTCGTCAGCATGATCATCATCGGCGGTATGGGATCTATTCCAGGGGTGATACTGGGCGCATTCGTGTTAATCGGCTTACCGGAGGTGCTGCGCGAGCTCCAGGATTATCGGCTGCTGGCCTTCGGCGTGCTGTTAGTTGTGACGATGCTGTCGAAACCTCAGGGGCTGCTGCCGCCGCCGCTGCGCCGCTTATCCGAGCAAGCTCTGCTGTATCGAGCGCAGAAGGGAGCCTGACATGGGAGACATCATCCTAAAAGCCCAGGGCATCGTCAAGCGGTTTGGCGGGCTGACGGCCGTCCGGAACGTTGATCTCGAAATTCCGCGCGGCGCGATTGCCAGTTTGATCGGCCCGAACGGCGCCGGCAAGACCACCTTTTTCAACTGTGTGACTGGGTTCTACGTGCCTGAAGAAGGCACCATGCTGTTTCAGGGGCAGTCGATACGTGGGCTGCGACCGGATCAGATCACGCGCCTGGGTATCGCGCGAACGTACCAGAATATTCGTCTGTTCACCGGCATGACGGTCATCGAGAACATCCTGGTAGGCATGCATACCCGTCTGCGCTCGCATCCGATAGCGGCGGTACTGGGGCTGCCATCCACCCGCCGCGAGGAGCGGCAGGCGCTGGAGCGAGCGCTGGAGCTGCTCGAGTTCATCGGTTTGGCGGAACAGGGCGATTTCCTGGCTGAGAACCTGCCGTATGGACTTCAGCGCCGGCTGGAGATCGCGCGTGCGCTGGCCTCCGAGCCGAAGCTGCTGCTGCTTGACGAGCCAACTGCTGGCATGAACCCCCATGAAACAGACGAGATGATGATGTTCATCCGCCGGCTGCGCGATGAGCATGACCTAACTATCTTCCTGATCGAGCACGATATGAAGTTGGTGATGAATGTGTCTGATCAGGTGAGCGTGATGGATTACGGCGAGAAAATTGCTGAAGGGCTGCCGGCAGAAGTGCAGCGCGATCCGCGTGTGATTGAGGCGTACCTGGGTTCCACCCGGATCGCAACCTCATCTACAGAAATGCGAGCGTCTGGGTCATGACTCTGCTGCAAGTTGAAGACATCCATACGTACTACGGCCGTATTCATGCCCTGAAGGGGGTCAGCCTGGCGGTTGAGCAGGGCGAAATTGTCACGCTGATCGGCGGCAATGGGGCGGGCAAGACGACCACGTTGAACACGATCTGCGGTATCACACCGGCGGCCAAGGGGCGCATTCTGCTGAACGGCGAGGATATCACGCATCTGCCAGCGCATCAGATCGTCGCGCGCGGCGTGGTACAGTCGCCGGAGGGACGCAAGATCTTCACCCGGTTGACTGTGCGCGAGAACCTGGAGATGGGCGCGTTCACCCAAAAGAACCCGGCTCAAATCGCCCAGGATATGGAATTCATCTTCAGCCGGCTGCCGCGGTTGAAAGAACGCCACAATCAGCTAGGCGGCACGCTGTCGGGCGGCGAACAGCAGATGCTGGCGATCGGCCGGGCGCTGATGGCTCGCCCGCGCATTTTACTGCTGGACGAGCCTTCGATGGGGCTGGCGCCGGTGCTGGTTGAGGAGATTTTTGAGCTGATCCGCCGCATCAATGAGCAGGGCACGACGATCCTACTAGTAGAGCAGAACGCCCGGATGGCGCTGGAGATCGCCCATCACGGCTACGTGCTGCAGAGCGGCTTAGTCGCTTTGAGTGATAAGGCCAGCGTGTTGATCCATGACGAAGCGGTGCGTAAGGTTTACTTAGGCGAAGCTTGACACGCCAGGCCGCCCATGAAACCCATGACTTTTGACTTTCGCTCGCGCCGTTCCATGGTCGTTGGCCGGCGCGGGATGGTGGCAGCCAGCAATCCGCTGGCGGCGCAAGCGGGGCTGCATATCTTACGGCAGGGGGGCAATGCCGCCGATGCAGCTATCGCCACCGCAGCCGTGCTGAATGTGACCGAACCGGCTTCAACGGGCATCGGCGGGGACTGCTTTGCGCTGTACTTTGATGCCCAGACGCGCCAGATCAGCGCATTGAACGGCAGCGGTCGCGCGCCGCTGGCTTTGAGGTTAGAAGACCTAAGGGCGGCGGGCTGCACTGTAGTCCCTGAACGCAGCGCGCATGCTGTCACGGTGCCGGGCGCTGCTGCTGGTTGGCACGACCTGCTGCAGCGGCACGGCAGCATGACGCTGGCCGATGTCCTGGTGGACGCGATCCACTATGCTGAAGCAGGTTTCCCGGTACACCCGGTGTTTGCAGCAAGCTGGCAGGCAGCGGAACCCCTGCTGCGTCAGAGCCCTTACGCAGCAGACTATCTGCCCGGCGGGCGAGCTCCACGGACTGGCGAAATTGTGCGGCTGCCTGATCTGGCGCGAACGCTCAGGACTGTGGCTGAAGGCGGCCCGCAGGCATTCTATACCGGTCCGATCGCCGACGCGATTGTGACGACTGTGCAAGAACAGGGCGGGGTGCTCACGCATGAGGATTTGCGGCGGCATACTTCGACCTGGGGTGATCCCATCTCCACGGTGTACCGCGATGTAGCAGTTTATGAGCACCCTCCCAATGGTCAGGGGCTGGCGGCGTTGATTGCGCTCAATATCGCCTCAGCCTGGCGTTTAGGCGACCTGGCGTGGGACTCGCCCCAACGCCTGCATCTCATGGTAGAAGTGATGCGCCTGGCTTTTGCCGACGCGCGCCAGTATATCGCCGATTGGGAAACCAACCCGGCGCCAGTGGCGGCGCTGCTGAGCCGAGAATACGCTGAAACGCGCCGCGCATTGATCTCGCCGGAACGAGCGATGCTGCCGCCAACTTATGGGCAGCCGCTGCCGGGCTCCAGCACGGTTTACCTGAGCGTGGTGGATGGCCGGGGCAACGCATGTTCGTTCATCAACAGCCTGTACATGGGCTTCGGAACCGGAATTGTCGCCCGTGGGACGGGCGTGTTTCTGCAAAACCGCGGCGCCTGCTTCAGTTTGGAACCGGGGCATCCCAACGCCCTGGCGGGTGGTAAGCGCCCCTACCATACGATCATCCCGGCGCTGGCGCTGAAGGATGGCGAACTGTGGGCGTGTTTCGGGGTGATGGGCGGTTTCATGCAGCCGCAGGGGCATTTTCAGGTGCTCAGCGCCATGTTGGACGATGACCTGAACCCGCAAGAAGCGCTGAATCGTCCCCGGTGGTGCCTGGAAGCCGGCACATCTGACAGCACGCTGGCGCTGGAAGAGGGCATCCCGGTGGCCACGATGGCGCGCCTGGCTGAACTTGGCCACCGGGTTCGTCCGGTGTCGGGACGGGCGCGCGGGCTGTTTGGCGATGGCCAGATCATCCGGCGTGACGCGGCCACCGGCGTGTTGTATGGTGGCAGCGATCCACGCAAGGATGGGCTGGCGGCGACATTCTGATGACCGACGCGACTTTGTCTGCTGGCATGTCGAATCCTGATGCGCCGAGGCGGATTCGACTGGTGTTGTGCCGGGGGCAGTACTGCAATCTGAGCCGGCGGGCTGACCGGTTGTACGGACGGCTGGAAACGCTGGTTCGCCAGATGAACGAAAGCCAGCAGACGACGTCGGTGAAGCTGGAAACCGCTAACTGCCTGAGCATGTGCGGCGCCGGCCCGAACCTGATCGTCTATCCGGCCCATGACGTGTTCAACGCCGTTGAACTCGACCAGCTTGAAGCGATCCTGGCGCGCTACGTGCCGAAGCCAGGGTAGCGGCCTGAAGCGGTTAACTTCCTCAGACGATGTAGGGCGTGCTGGCGCCGGTCTTCGCCATTCCCTGGGGGTCGATCATCACGTTGACACAGGCCGGCTTGCGGCTGGCGAAAGCGCGTTCTAAGGCCGGCAGGATGTCATCGGGATGTTCGACATACTCGCTATATCCCCCCATCGCCTCGACAATTCGATCGTAGCGGGTAGGGGCGAGCGCGGTGGCGACGGCGCGGCTCTCGCCGACCATCTGGATCTGCGGCGTGCGAATTTGTCCCCAACCGGCGTCGTTGCCCACGATGGCGACGATCGGCAGCCCGAAGCGCACAGCCGTATCGAACTCGAAGCCATTTAAGCCGAACGAGCCATCACCGCTGATGATCAGGACTCGCTTCTGTGGGTGCAGATGTTGGGCGGCAATAGCGAAGGGCGCGCCTACGCCTAGACAGCCCAGAGGGCCGGGGTCGAGCCACTGACCGGGGTGCGTGAGGTCAATCACTTTAGCGCAGGCGGCGACAATATCGCCGCCATCGCCAATGATGAGCGTATCTTCGCCGATGAACTGGTTAATGGCAGCGGCGAAACGGAAGTGATTGATCGGGATGTCATCCAGCGCCATCCAGCGCTTGAGCTCCTCATTCTTCTGGTCCTCTAGCAGACGCAGGCGAGCCAACCATGCATCCCAACGCAGGCCGTGCAAACCCTCGATCAACGCCTCCAGCACTAGGCGGGCATCGGCGACGATGGCGACATCAGCCCGGCGGTTGCGGTGAAGTTCGGCGGGATCGTTTTCGATCTGAATGAGCTTAGCCTGTGGGTTCCAGCCTTCCTGGCCATATTTCAGACGAAAGTCGAGCGGTGTGCCCAGCAGAATGACGACGTCGGCCTCGCGTAGGGCGGCGCCGCGAGCGGACTTGAAACAATTGGGATGCGTCATCGGAAGTGTGCCGCGCCCGGCCCCATTGGTGAAGACAGGAATGCTGGTCTGTTCGGTGAGTTCACGCAGAGCGTTATGCGCCTGATCCCAATACACTTGAGTGCCGGCGATGATCAGCGGCTTTTGGGCAGCTCGCAAAAGTTCGAACATGCTGGCCACCGCCCCCAGCGCCGGCGGTGTGGGCTCGATGGCGACGCGAGGGTGGATAGGCGGCGGCTCAACGGCATTGAACAGCACATCGAAAGGAAGCTCAACGAAGACAGGGCCAGGCCGCCCACTCAAAGCGATCTGGAAAGCTTCAGCCAACCTGTCGGGAATGTGCTCAGTTTGGGTGATGGTGAAACGCACTTTCGTGATGTCCTGGAAGAGGCCTAGTTGGGGGATTTCCTGAAGCGCTCCCATCCCCTTGGTCTTGAGCGGCGCGGCGCCGCCCAGCAGCACCAGCGGGCTGCGCGCTTCGTAGGCGTTAGCGACGCCGGTGACTGCGTCGGTCACGCCAGGGCCGGCCGTGACGACGGCGACGCCGACATTGCGCGTCAGCCGGGCGTGGGCATCGGCGGCATGAGCGGCAGCCTGTTCGTGACGGAAGTCAATGATGCGGATGCCGTTGTTCAGACAGCCGTCATAGATGGGCATAACATGACCGCCGCACAAAGTGTAGAGTGTGGTCACACCCTGAGCGGCCAGCGCCCGCGCCACCAGCTCGCCGCCTAAAGCGTAAGTTGTCATGAGACATCGCTCCTGTCACCGCTCAACATTTTCCGGGTCAGGCCATCTGGCGCAGCAGCCGACACGCTGACTCGACCAGGACGGCAGCGCCGATGGGCAGCGCCGACTCGTCGAGGTCGAAGATCGGACTGTGATGAGGGCGGTTCACCGAGTCCAATTGAGCGCCTAGATGAAACATCGCGCCAGGCGCCAGACGAGTCATGTAGCTGAAATCCTCAGCGCCCATGCCGGGTTCCTCGATGTGCAGCGCATCCGGACCGAGTATGTCAACAGCCGCCCCTTGAATGAGGTCGGACACGCCTTGGTCGTTGATCATCGACGGATAGCCCTTGACGATCCGGAGTTGGAAATCGCCGCCTAGCGCGCGCGCCACACCCAGCGCCTTCTCTAGCTCCGCCCAGAGCTGCTCGCGCGTGCTGTCGTCATAGCTCCGGATCGTGCCTTTGATGGCGACGCGGTCAGGGATCACATTGTCGGCGACGCCGCCGTGAACGGAGCCGATAGAGATCACGGCCGGGCGCACGGGATTCACGCGGCGCGCACGGATGCCATGAACAGCGTTGATCACCTGCGCCAGCAGATAGATCGGGTCTATGCCGTACTGTGGGTAAGCGCCGTGGCAGCCTTCGCCGATGATGACTGCCTCGAACGAATCGACCGACGCCGAAACGTAGCCGCCGCCGATGCGGATCTTGCCGGAGGGAATGCCGCTGGCGACGTGCAGCGCGATCACCGCATCTATGCCTTCTAGCGCGCCCTCTTCGATCATGCGCACAGCGCCGCTCTTGCCTTCGGCGTCTTCGGTTTCTTCGCTCGGCTGAAAGAGCAGCCGGATTTCGCCCGCCGGGCGGTCGGGCATCTCATTCAGGATTCTGGCTACCCCCAGCAGAATGGCGGTGTGGGCGTCGTGACCGCAGGCGTGCATTTTCCCCGGAATTTGCGAGGCATAGGGCACGTCGTTGGCTTCCTGAATAGGCAGGGCATCCATATCGGCGCGGATGCCGATGACCGGTTTGCCCTCGCCTAGACGCGCTACCACGCCGGTTTTGCCCACGCCAGTTTGGGCTTCGATGCCCATCGCATGAAGCGTATCAGCGACCAACCGAGCCGTGCGGACTTCCTCAAAGCTCAATTCGGGGTGCATGTGAATGTCGCGCCGCCAAGCGACCAGATCAGTTTGCAGCTGACGTGCCTGTTCGAGGATGGTATGAGCGGGCGTCATTTGACCTCCTGGGATATCGGATCGGGCTGTGTGTCACGGCGCGGCTGGCAGTACTGGTCGAACCACTCAACCATAAGGGTTAGACTGGCGATGCGGTGTTCAGGCTCGCCGCTGCGGCTCATCTCGTGGCCTTCACGGGGGAAGCGCACCAACTGGACTGTGCCGCCGCTGCGCCGCACATACGCGAATAACTGTTCGGCTTCGGAGATGGGCACACGGAAATCATTTTCGCTGTGAATGAGCAGCAGCGGGGTTTTGATTTTGTGCGCATGCGCTAGTGGGGAATGCTGCCACAAGTATTCGGGATTTTCCCACGGCTCGATGCCGAATTCAGTGGGGATGAAGCTGGGAATATCGGTGACGCCGGTGAAAGCCAGCAGATTGTAGACGCCGCGCTGGGCAACGGCGCAGGCGAACCGCTGCGTATGCGCTGTGATCCAGGCGGTCATATAGCCGCCGTATGAACCCCCGGTGACTGCCAGCCGAGATGGATCGACGAAGCCATGCGCCAGCAGCGCATCAACGCCGGCCATGAGATCGTCAAAGGCGATCTCGCCCCAGGCGGCGTGAAGCGCCATCTGGAACGACTCTCCATAGCCCTCTGCGCCGCGCGGATTGCAAAAAAAGACGACATAACCGCGCGCGGCGTGGAACTGCCATTCGTGCCACATGCTCTTCATCGCCGGGCCCCACATAACGTGGGGGCCGCCGTGGATATTGAGCGCCAGCGGATAGGTTTTGCCGGTTTCATAGCCGACCGGCAGCATATACCAGCCCTGAATTTCGACGCCTGACGGCGACCGCCAGCGCAGTTCGTGCATATCTTGGATGATGACGCGCTCTAGAAAACGGGCGTTCACCTGGGTTAACTGCTGCGGTTCTGGGCTGCCGGTTGGCAGCCAGTAGAGTTCGGACGGATTGGCCGGCGTGCTGGCTGCGTAAGCGATGCCAGCGGTGTGTACATCTAACCTGTCTACGTGCAGGGTGCCACCTAGTTGAACCTCAAAGCGATTGTCAGCCAGCGTGACACGATGAATCTGGATATTGCCCTCGCTGAGAACCGTGCACACCAGGCCGCTGCTGTCCGGAAGCCAGCGGAAGTCTCCGATAGAGCGGTCGAGTTCCAGGTTCAAGTCGCGGGGTTGGCCACCGCCGGCCGGGATGATCGCCAGACGGGTGATGCGCTCGCTCAGCCGCTCCCGCGGAAAACGAATGTAGGCGACCCACTGTCCGTCTGGCGATGGCAGCGGCGCGCTGCTGCTGTAACTCTCGTCGGTCAGTTCCTGAGTCTCGCCGTCCGCCACGCGAATTCGGTATAGATTGCTCCAGCGCCAGGGTTCATCGCGCAGCGGGTCGCTAATGCGCGCGGTGTAAAGGTATTGGCCATCCGGTGACCACTGTGGCGGGTTATGATCAGCGTCCACCTGGGTCAGGCGGCGGGGCCGCGCCGGTTCCCCCTGTGGCGTTTCAGCGGTGGCGATCACGTAGACTTGGGCGAAGCGATCGTCGAGAAAGGCGGTGCCGGTGCGGTAGGGGAGGCGCTGCACAATGCGTGGATCCCAACGCTTGGCCTCGTCGTGCTCCTTGCGCTCTTTGCGATGTTTGCCCTCCAGCTTGTCGGCAGGGGGCGGCTCTTCCTGGGACTGGTCTTCGCGTTCGCGCTCGGCTGCGTTCAAGCCGGCCAGAAAAGCAATCTGCTGGCCATCGGGCGACCAGGCTGGGCTGTGCGCGCCGTTGGGGAGACGGGTGAGCTGGCGCGCTTCCCCGCCGGGCTCAACCATGCGCAGCAGGTAGATTTGTGGCTTCTCATCACGCGCGGAAGTGAACGCCAGGAACGCGCCATCTGGACTCCAGCGTGGTTGGGTGTCTTTGCCGCTCCGGGTGAGCTGCAGCGGTTGGCCACCGCGGGTTGGCGCCAGCCAGATGTTACGCTTGTAAGCGTTCTCCAGGCGGTCTACGGTCACCTGCACAAATGCAATCCAGCGTCCGTCTGGGCTGATTTGGGGCTCTTCGACGTAAGTGATCTGGCATAAATCCTCAGCCGTGATCGGCCGTCTTGGCTGGGACATCTAACATTTCCATCCTTTGGGCAAGTTTATGTGAGTCAACGACTGTGGATTATACCCAGTTCATTCGGGCATCCAAGAAACTTGTGAACCTTTGGTCTGCTCAGTCGTAACAGGGATAGACTGAATTGAAGAACTCGATGCCATCAGGAGCGCATCGTTGATCACCAACGAAGATCTGGCGTGCCGCATCCAGCAGGGCGATCGTGACGCATTGGCAGCGTTGGTTGAGCGCCATCATGATGCGCTGATGGGCTATCTGTACCGGACGACAGGGGGCGATCGCGCGTTAGCGCAAGATCTGGCGCAGGAGACGTTTTTACGACTGATGCGCAGCATTAAACGTTACCAGTATCCGCGGCCGTTCAAGCCCTGGCTATACGCGATCGCGACCAATCTGGCGCGCGATCATTACAAACGGGCGGCCGTGCGCTGGAGAGCGACGGAACGAGAATATGATTGGCCACACGATGTTGAAGATGATGGCGAACCGCCAGAAACGCTTCTGGTCGCAGCAGTTGAGGCGCGTCAGATTGCGGTCGCGCTGGGGCGCCTGCCGGAAGCTCAGCGCGAAGTGGTGGTGCTGCGGTATTACCAGGAGTTTTCGCTGGCTGAGATCAGTCAGATATTGGACATTCCGCTCGGCACGGTGAAGTCTCGGTTGAGTTTAGGCCTGCGCCGCCTGCGCGAAGCGATGATGGAATGGGAGCAAGCGAGATGAGCATGCGCCAATCCCCAGAATCTGATCGGCTCTCATCAGACGAAAGCCGGCTGAAAGCCATGCTGATTGAGGATCTGGAAAACCATGAAGAAGGCGAAGCTATGCTGCCTTTCGTCATGCAGATGCGGAACTGGGCCGCGCCATCCTCGACGCCAGACGAAACGCGCCAATTGATCGAACGGCTAATGCTGGAGCTGCCATCACCGCCGCGGGCTGAACCCCTGAGATGGGCATGGCTGCTGCTCCGCGCCCAGGTCAGGGTCGTGCAAGCCGAGATTTGGACGGCATCGGCGCTGGTGATGGCGCTGGGCGTTCTGGTGACGCTGACGATCTACGATGTGAGGGTGGGCGGCCTAGCGCCGCTGGCGGTGTTGGCGCCTATTGTGGTGGCGGCGGGTGTGGCGCTGCTTTATGACTCCGACCTGGAGCCAGTCCTCGAACTTGAACATACCACGCGCGTCTCGTCACAACTGCTGTTGTTGGCCAGGCTGACGCTGGTGTTCGGCTTCAATTTCGCGTTGGGGCTGGCCGGCAGTGTGCTGCTGGCAGCGGCTAAAGCCGAAGTTCAGTTATGGCCGCTGGTGCTATCGTGGCTGTTCCCGATGGCTTTTCTGTCGGCTTTCACCTTCTTCCTCAGCATCGTCGTCCGCGACTCAGTGGTTGGCGCTGTCTCCGGCTTCGGACTGTGGGGGCTGCATGTGCTGCTGTATACGACTGCCCCGCCGAATTCATGGTTGCAGCTTCTGTCGCTGCCGGGTCTCGCTGCGCCTGAATCGCGTGCATGGCTGGCGCTGGCGGCCATCCTGATGACGCTGGCAGCGCTGCAAATGGTCGAGTACCACCGGCAGCGAGGGAGTCAGGCATGAGCCGCCATTTGAGTAGATTCGCCGGCACTCAGAATCTATACAGCCAAAGACCGCGCTTAGCGTATGTAGCGCAGGCAGCTCGTCTCAGCCTGGGGTTGGTAGGAGCAGCCGGCATCGTCTTTTTGGCGGCCAGTCTGGCGCGGGGCGTTCCTCTGAGCCTGGCGGAGGTGCGATCCTTGGCTCAAGCATCGGCGCTGGCGCTCGTGGTGAGCGTAGGTTGGCCGGCGGCGACGGCTGTGATCCTCGGGTGGCAGCAGCGCGGTCTTTTCGCCTGGCGAGTAAGCCGGGGAGCGCTCGCCTGGCCGTTGATCGTGGGGGCGATTCTGGGGATGGGCGTGTTTTTGCTGCCGGGCGCGGACAGCGTCATGCCCTGGTTTGATCGCCAACGCGCGGTCGAACTCGGCCTGCCGCTGGCGATCGGTATCCACTGTGCGCTGGCCTTTGCGCCAGACGATGAACCGGGGCTGGAGGTGATGCTGGCGTGCCCGCGCCCACTGGCCTGGGCGCTGCTAGAACGCCTGGCGATGATCTGGGCTGTGTTTGGCGTGATCGGGTTGGCTGGCACGCTGGCTGGTATGTCGGCTATGCCTGGCCAAGCTGGCGAGACGGCGCTGCTGCGCTGGATCCCGCCGGCGGCGCTCCTCAGCGGTATCGGCGCCTATACGACGCTGCGAACGCGGGTAGCGGCTTTTGGCGCGGCGATCACGGCAATTATCTGGTTTGTGTTCGTTTTCTTCAGCAGCGTGCTGCTGCCGAATGTGCCGATGATTGTCCCCTTGAACTATCTGACGCCGGTGATCTGGCCAGTTCACCCTTATCTTCAGCCTGATCATTTGAGCGGCGGCGATTACGGGTTGAACCGGCTGTGTGTGCTGCTCGTCGGGATAGGGCTGGTCAGGCTGGCAGCGCGTGAACTGCGGGATTCTGAGCGTGTGCTGCTGGGTGCGTCCAGGCGTGGACGCCAAGCTGGAGGCTGACATGCACGTGACCATATCTCAGCTATCGGGGATCGTAGCGTATGAGTTTCGGATGCACTGGCGCCGCCGGTCGCTGTTGGTCGTCACGTTGGCGATGACGCTCATCACCGTGGTTTTAGCAGTGGTGACCGCCGGCGAGATGGGTCAAGACAGCATGCGACAGCTTGTTAGTCAGTTAGATCAGGAACAGGGTGCTCACGGCATAGATGTGCTGACCTTCACGATCCTGTTCGCCACCTGGGCGCCGGTCGGAGGCGCGCTGGCCTTCGTGCTGCCGGTGCTAGTGGCGGATACAATCCCATTAGATGAGCAATTGCGCACCCGTGAGCTGCTTGACAGCCTGCCGCTGGCGATTGGCGTCTACTTGGCAGGAAAAGTGGCCGGAGTTTTCATGGCGGCTATGACCGGCATCGTGTTTGCCGCGGGGGCCACGGCGATAAGCTGGTGGGTGTTCGTCGGACCGTATGACCTGGTGAGCTATCTGCAAATGTGGCTGCTGGGCAGCGGGGCGTTGATCGCTTTGAACGGATCGCTGGCAGTGCTGTTAGCGGCTGGACAGCCTACTCGACGCCGAGCGGCGCTGCTGATCATCATGATCTGGGGGGTAGGGGTAGTTGCGCTGGGCAGCGTGCTGGCGGGCGATAGCAATCTGGTCGCGTATCTAAGCCCGATGCGTGCGCCGATCATCATGCGGTATACCCGTTTCGACGCCTATTCGTCCACGCCGGTCCCGTTTTTGTCGGCGGATACGGCACAGGCTCTGGCGATCGGCCTGATCGAGGTGATCATAGCGGCGCTGGTCGTCTGGTCATGGATGCGCCGCCGCGCGCAGCGCGCTTAAACAAGGCTGTCTGGCCGCGATAGTGGGATGAACAGGGGCGAATGATGATCGAAATCCATGATTTGACCAAGACTTATGTTGGCGGTGTGCGAGCGCTGGATGGTCTTGATCTTGAGGTCGGCTCCGGTATGTTCGGCCTAGTGGGGCCGAATGGGGCGGGCAAGACGACGCTGATGCGGATTCTAGCCGGTATCATCCAGCCGACTTCCGGCACGGTGCGCGTTTTTGGCCATGATCTGCATACTGTGGCAGGCCGTATGGCCGCTAAAGCGCTGTTAGGTTACCTGCCGCAGGATCTGGGGTTGTACCCCAACCTGACCGGGCGCGAGTTTCTAGACTATATAGCGATCTTGAAGGGCATCACCGAAGCTGGGGAGCGCCGGCGCCAGATTGAGCGGCTGCTCGAAGAGGTGCGTTTGGTGGATGTCGCCGATCGAAAACTCAAGACTTATTCCGGCGGTATGCGTCGGCGCATTGGCGTGGCGCAGGCATTGCTGGGCGATCCGAAGCTGCTGATCGTAGATGAACCAACTGTAGGGCTGGACCCGGAGGAGCGCGTTCGTTTCCGCAATCTACTGTCAGAAATGGCCGCCCGGTGCACTATCATCCTCTCCACGCATATTGTGGAAGATATCAGCCACAGTTGTAATGATCTGGCTGTCATCAGCCAGGGGCGCGCGCTGTTTCGCGGCGCCCCCGCCGATCTCATCGAGCAGGTGCGCGGGCATGTATGGGCGATCACGACAGCCGGCGAACGTCCGGCGGGAGATCTGATGGTTGTGTCTACGCTGCAGCTCCAGCACGGGGTGCAGTACCGGGTATTAGGCGCGCCGGCATCAACTGATGGCGCTCTGGCGCTTGAGCCGAGCCTGGAAGATGGCTATATCTGGTTGATGCGCCAGCGCCGAGGCGCAGCCTGACTTTGGCCGGGCTCTTGCAACCCCGACGCGGTTCATCCGGATTCGCGTTCGCGCATTAAGTCGATGTAGCTGCGCAGGATATCGCTGATGGTGACAATGCCCACGAGCTGATTCTGCTGGACAACCGGCAGACCGCCGAACTTATAGGTGAGCAGCAGTTCAGCCGCTTTGACCGCGGCTTCACCGGCTTCGATGGTCATCGGGTTGTGGGTCATGCAGGCTTCGGCGGTGATCTGCGTCAGCAGGGCTTGATCCTGAGAGCGCTCATGGAGCACGAAGGATGAATTCATCGCCAGCCGAATGTCACGGTCGCTGACGATGCCGATCACCCGCCCTTCCTCTACGATCGGTATCTGGCGGCAGTTGCGCGCTTTCATCAGGCCCAGGATTTCACCAAGTGACGCGCTGCGACCGGCGGTGGCCGGGTTTGAGGTCATGATGTCGGCGACTGTCAACATCTGAGCGATCTCCTTGAAGTGACGCCAGGCGGCGCAGGTAAACAGTCCTGATGATAGCGAATCATCGGTTGGGCGTCATGCGGGCTGAACGAATCTTTGAGCGTGGGCAGCGCCAGCCTCCAGCGCCTGAAGATTCAGCGGCAGCAGGTGACGACGGCGCTCTGGCAGGTGCTCTTCCAGCGCGCGCTTGATGATGTCGAGCGGCAGGGCGGGGAAGGCGGTCAACACAGCCCCCAACATGACCACATTAGCTAGGCGCAGATCGCCTACTTCGTCAGCGATCTGGGTGGCAGGGACAGGCAGCAGCAGAATATCTGTGCGCTGGCTGGACTGCGTGATCAAGGTGCTGTTATAAGCCAGCACCCCGCCCGCTGCGACAATCGGTTCGTAGCGCGCAAACGACGGGTTGTTGAAGACGACGGCCGCTTGGGGGTGTTTGCTGATGGGCGATCCGATGGGGCTGTCGCTGATCACAACGAAGCAGTGAGCAGTGCCGCCGCGCATTTCAGGTCCGTAGGATGGAATCCAGGTGACTTCTAGGCCGGCGCTCATTGCGGCATGTGCCAGCAACTGTCCGGCGAACATCACTCCTTGACCGCCGAAACCCGCAAACAAGAATTCTTTTTGCATGGCGATTTACTCCAGCTCCGTATCACAAATCAAAGATCTTTTACAGCATCTGTGACTTTGAAATCGCCCAGCGGAAATACAGGAACCATGTGCCGCTCAACCCACTCCATTGCTTCAGGTGGCGACATGCCCCAGTTGGTCGGACAGGTTGACAGCAGCTCGACCAGGCTGAATCCCAGTCCGGCCATTTGGACTTTCAAGGCGGTGAGGATGGCTTTCTTCGCCTTGCGGATGTTGGCGACATCGTGTAGGGAACGGCGCACTACGTAAACAGCGCCGCCCAACTGGGCGATGACCTCGCTCATACGAATTGGATTGCCAGTCATCCGTATATCTCGTCCAGCGGGCGAGGAGGTCGTCTTCTGGCCGGGCAGGGTGGTGGGCGCCATCTGGCCACCCGTCATGCCGTAAACAGCGTTGTTGATGAAAACAGTGGTGATGCGCTCGCCGCGCGCCGCCGCATGCAGCACTTCTCCAGCGCCGATAGATACCAGGTCGCCATCACCCTGATAGGTGACGACGATGCGATCAGGCAGCACGCGCTTGACGCCGGTAGCGACGGCAGGCGCGCGTCCATGCGGGGCAACGCACGAGTCAACCTCAAAGTAGTTGTAGATGAAGACTGAGCAGCCGACCGGAGCGATCAACACCGTCTGTTCTCGAAGTCCCAACTCATCGAGGCATTCAGCTAACAGTCGGTGAGCAATACCATGGGTACAGCCTGGACAGTAATGCGTATGAACCGGCGACAGCGCTGTGGGCCGCTCATAGATCACATCCATTTCGATTGGTGGGATGAGGGTAGCGACCACGTGAATCCCTCCTCAAGCACTTCAAGCGTTAAGCGCGGACACGAACTGTCATTCGGGCGTAAGTTTCCTCGATTGCCGCCAGAATATCGTCTGGCATAGGTACGACGCCGCCCATTCGGCCATAGAAATCAACGGGAACCTGGCCGCCAATGGCCAGCCGCACATCATCAATCATCTGGCCGGCGTTCATCTCAACGACCAGACAGGCACGGATGCTGTCAGATAGGGTGGAGATACGTTCCTCTGGGAACGGCCAGAGCGTCTGCGGACGCAGCAAGCCGACTTTCAACCCGGCCGCGCGCGCAGCCTCGACGGCGGTGTAGGCGATTCGTCCGGCTGTGCCGTAGCCGATAACGAGCAGCTCGGCGTCTTCGGTCTGGTATTCGAAGCAGCGCTGCTCCCGGCTTTTGATGAGCTGCAGACGAGCTTGAACCTGGCGGTTGAAGGCTTCACCTTCTTCGCCGAGCATGTAGATGGAAGAGATCAGCCGTTTCGGACGTCCACGCGCGCCGGTCAGCGCCCAGTCTGGCCCAACCGTCTGAACCTCACGCATGGATGGCAGTTCAGCAGGCTCCATCATCTGGCCGATCTGACCGTCAGCGACTACCATGACCAGATGACGGTACTGCTCCGCTAAATCAAACGCTAGGACGGTGAAATCTATCGCTTCCTGAACAGAGGCCGGCGCTAACACGATGGGATGGAAATCGCCGTGACCGGCCGAACGGGTCACTTGAAAATAGTCTCCCTGGGACGGAAGGATATTGCCTAGTCCGGGTCCGCCCCGCATGACATCGACCACGACGCAGGGAAGTTGGGCCCCGGCTAGGTAAGAGAATCCCTCTTGCATCAGGCTGATACCGGGACTGGAAGAAGATGTCATCACCCGGACGCCTGTGCTGGCTGCGCCATACACCATGTTGATGGCCGCAATTTCGCTCTCGGCCTGCAGAAAGATGCGCCCTAGCTCGACCATGCGCTGTGATAGATATTCTAGGAGTTCAGTTTGGGGCGTGATGGGATAACCAAAATAGGCTTGAAGTCCGGCTCGAACGGCCGCTTCGGCGATGGCTATATTGCCTTTCATCAACTCTCGCGCCATGCGTTCTGCCTCCAATCCGGCTAGGCCATGACCGGACGCCGAGCCGCGCGCGCCTCGCGATAGACGGTGATGCATACGTCCGGGCAGATGACTGCGCAGATGCCACAGCCTGTGCAGTGACCTTCAGGATCAACCAGCGCCGCGGGGTGATAGCCCCTGGCGTTCAGTTGATCGTCCAGCAGATGGATGACGTGCTGCGGGCAAACGGTTGGGCACAGTCCGCAGCCTTTGCAGCGTTCCTGATCAATAACAATCGTTCCTGAAGTCATAGCAATCAAATCCTTCTAGCGACGGTCATCCTCGACTCCACAGTAGTCCATTGTGGAAATTCCGTGCCAGTGTAAAGCGTCATGTGTTGGCGGGTATATCATCATGCTGCTTGCATTGTGGATTTAGAACTGATGTGCTGTCTTTGGCAGCCAGTGAACGCTCATTTCGTTTAGCATCTGTTGATGGTTTCCTCTACGTTGGCCGATTCAAGCGATGTCGAGCTGGTGGGAATCCTGGTCGGGATGGCGCTGGCGTTGAGCGTGGTTTCGGTCTATTTCTACCGCTGGGCGCTGCACCAGGCCAAAGAACAAGGCTTGTTCGATATGGAAACCTCATACTAGGGGATGCCGCGCCAGGCACCCCCCTGTGGACTGCCAGTTACGGCTTAAAACGCTCGGCCAGCAAGTCGGCCAGCGTCGGCGCGCCGATGATCTGAAGCTCATAGCGAACGCGCTCGATAGGGATGCGAACTTTGATGATGCGCCGCAGATCAATCGGTGTGGCGGCGATGACGAGGTCAGCATCTGAACCGTTGATGGTGACCTCTAGATCGGCCATCTGTTGGGCGCCGTAGCCCATGGCTGGCAGCACCGGGCCGGTTGACGGGTACTGCGCATACGTGTCCTGAATGGAGCCGACAGCGAAGGGGCGCGGGTCTATGATCTCCGCTGCGCCGTAACGGCGCGCGGCGATCACGCCGGCGCCATAGCCCATCTCGCCGTGTGTCGTGGTTGGGCCATCTTCGATCACCAAAACGCGCCTGCCGCGGATGATCTGCGGCCGTTCTACGAAGAGCGGCGACGCCGCTTCGAGGATGATCGCATCTGGATTGAGCTGCTGAACGCTGGCGCGGACGGCCTGAATATTCGCATAGTCAGCCGTATCTACTTTGTTGATAACCACGACTTGGGCCAGACGCACGTTAGCCTCGCCCGGATGATAACTTCGCTCATGACCGGGGCGGTGCGGATCAACTACAACGATATGGAAGTCCGAACGAATGAAAGGAAGATCATTGTTACCGCCGTCCCAAACAATAACATCCGCTTCCTGCTCGGCGCGGCGCAGAATCGCTTCGTAGTCCACGCCCGCGTAAATCACCGCTCCTCGGTCAATATAGGGCTCATATTCCTCGCGTTCTTCAATCGTGCACGCGTATTCATCCAGATCATCATACTCAGCAAAGCGCTGTACAGATTGAGCGATCAGATTGCCATAGGGCATAGGGTGGCGGACAGCGACGACTCGCAAACCAAACGCTTTTAACGTCGTGACAACATGACGCGCCGTTTGGCTTTTACCGCTGCCAGTACGAACAGCACCGATTGAAACAACCGGCTTCACACTTGGTATCTGAGTAGATCCTATGCCCATCAAACGAAAGTCAGCGCCGACCGCCAAGACCTGAGCAGCGCGGTGCATCACATATTCATATGAGACATCACTGTAAGCGAAGACAACCTGCTCCACCTGATGTTCACGAATGACTTGCAGCAGGTCGCGCTCGTCATAAATAGGAATACCCCGCGGATAGAGAGGGCCAGCCAGTTCCGGCGGATAGATGCGCCCACCAATGCCTGGAATCTGCGTCGCCGTGAACGCCACGACTTCATACTGCTCACGATTGCGAAAGTGCACGTTAAAGTTATGAAAGTCACGGCCAGCTGCGCCCATGATGAGAATTCGTGTACGCGGCATGAAGCTCTCCTAAAGCTGAGAAATACTCGAAAAGATCTTTTGATACTGCTAACAATAGCGAATGCTATCCATTCAGGCGAAGTGATGGATGTCGCTTCCTGGCATGTTTTCTATCCTGAGATACTCGTTTTGTAGGTACAATCAACCTCAAACAGCGTTCAGCATCTAGAGGATAACCATATCATGGAAAGCGATCTGCGTGTAACAGTCTGGAACGAAGGCCGCCATGAGAAAACTAACCCGCGCGTCCAAGAAATCTACCCAGCCGGTTTGCACCAACCAATCGTTGACCATCTGCAGAGCTTGGGGATGAAGGTGCGCAGCGCCACCCTCGACGAGCCGGAACACGGACTGCCGCCAGCCGTTCTGGCCGATACCGACGTGCTGATCTGGTGGGGACACCGAGCGCATGATGAAGTCCGCGACGATATTGTGACCCAAGTGCACCAGCGCGTCATTCAGGATGGCATGGGACTGATCGTACTGCACTCAGGGCACTTCTCCAAGATTTTCAAACGGCTGATGGGCACATCGTGTAACTTGAAGTGGCGCGAGGCCGGCGAACGCGAGCGCATCTGGGTGGTTGAGCCAGGACATCCGATCGCCGCCGGCCTGAATGAATACTTCGAGATCCCCCATGAAGAGATGTACGGTGAGCATTTTGACATCCCCGCGCCAGATGCTTTGGTGCTGGTGAGCTGGTTCCAGGGCGGCGAAGTGTTCCGCAGCGGCTGCTGTTATCACCGTGGGAAAGGCAAGATCTTTTACTTTCGCCCTGGCCACGAAACTTACCCGACCTACTACCAACCTGAAGTGCTCCAGGTAATTGCCAACGGGGTGCGTTGGGCAGCGCCCAGCGCCGGCCCGAGCGTGCGCTTTGGGCATCACCCGGCGCCGCTGGAGAGCCTGACGCCTGCAACCTGAGCGGCGCTCAAACGAACGCTCAACGCTATGCAGACCTTTTTACATTCCCAACCGGTTCGATCTATTCGCTTCTGAGGCTAGGAAATGGATTACGACACGCTACGCTGTGAAATTGACCAACGTATTCTGACGATCACGCTCAACCGGCCAGACAAACTGAACGCGCTGACCGATACCATGCTGCGCGAACTGGATGACGCATTCAGCCAGGCTGAGGCCGATGATGCCATCCATGTCATCATCCTCACCGGCGCCGGCCGCGGCTTCTGTCCTGGACAGGATCTGGCCGCCGCCCTGGCGCAGGCGGCCAGCGGCGCGCTGCGGTATGGCGAGCACCTGCGCGGGCTGTACAATCCACTCATTCTACGGATGCGCCGCTTGCCCAAAATCATCATCGGCGCGATCAACGGCGTCGCAGCCGGCGCGGGTATGAGCCTAGCGCTGGCCTGTGATCTGCGCATCGCAGCCGAGAGCGCGTCGTTTATGCAGGCGTTCGTCAAAGTGGGGTTAGTTCCGGACAGCGGCTCAAGCTGGCTACTCCCCCGCCTGGTGGGGCCGGCGCGCGCGCTTGAGCTGATGCTGAGCGGTCGCCGAGTGAGCGCGCAGGAGGCGTTGACGCTGGGCATCGTCAACGAAGTGACTCCAGACACCGATCTGATGCGCCGGGCGGTAGAACTCGCTTCCGAGCTGGCAAATGGGCCGACTGTGACGATCGACTACATCAAGTCAGCAGTTGAGTTCGCTCTGGATCATACGCTGGCGGAAGCGCTGGATAAAGAGGCTGAGCTTCAGGATCTAGCTGGGCAGACAGCGGATCATATTGAGGGCATTAGCGCCTTTCTGGAAAAGCGACTGCCGCAGTTTAGGGGAAAGTGATGGACACAACACAACTGCGCGCAAGCCTTGAGTTTGCGCTTGAAGCCGTCTGGCAAGCCGGGCGGATCACGCTGGGATACTTCCAGACGGGAATCGCCGTAGAGAGAAAGGGCGATCACTCCCCAGTCACGGTGGCCGACCGGAAGGCCGAGCAAAAGCTGCGCGAGCTAATTCAGCGCTACTGGCCGGAACATGGCATCTGGGGCGAGGAATTCGGGCAGCAGTCTGGCCAGACGGCCTACACCTGGATCATTGACCCAATTGACGGCACGAAATCGTTTGTGCAGGGCGTGCCGCTGTATGGCATGCTCGTGGCATTGAGCGATGGGCAGCGCCCGATTGTGGGGGTGGCGCACTTCCCGGCGCTGTCCGAGACAATCTATGCCGCGCAAGGCTTCGGCTGCTACTGGAACGGGCGCCGCTGCCACGTTTCTGAGGTGCGGGAGCTGAAGGACGCGGTGCTGCTGGCCAGCGAAATCGATGCATTCGCGCAGCACGGCCGTCAGCGAGCCTGGGATGCGCTGATACAAGCTACTTATATTCAGCGCACCTGGGGCGATGCATATGGACACGCGCTGGTGGCTACTGGCCGCGCCGAGATCATGCTTGACCCGGTCATGAAAGTATGGGACAACGGGCCATTTCAGGTCATCCTGGAGGAGGCTGGCGGAACTTTCACCGATTGGGATGGGAAACCCACCATCTATTCGGCCAACGCCATCGCAACGAATAGTTGGCTGTTCGAACCCGTCATGCAGATTGTGCGCGGCTGCAGCGATTAGTTGCCGCGCAGACGGGGATCAAGCGCATCGCGCAGCGCATCGCCCAGCAGATTGAAGCCCAGCACCATCAGGATGATGGCCAGACCAGGAAAAACCATCACCCACCATAGGCCGCTGGCTAGAGCCGCTTGGCTGTCAGCCAGCATCTTGCCGAGTTCGGGGAAGGGCGGCTGCTGTCCTAGTCCCAGGAACCCCAGCGCTGCCGTCTCGATGACCGCTGTGCCCATGCTCAGAGTGGACTGTACGATCAGTGGGGCCAGGCTGTTAGGCAGCACGTGCTGCCGGATGATGGTGAAGCTACCAGCGCCGGTGCTGCGCGCGGCCAACACGTATTCGGTATTGCGGATGCTGATGGCCATCGAGCGAGACAACCGGGCGTAAACTGGGATCTGCGTGATAGCGACCGCGATCATGCCGTTCGTCAGGCTGGGACCGACAACTGTGACCAGCGCAATCGCCAGCAAGAGCGAGGGGAAGGCCAGGATGACATCCATCAAGCGCATGCCTAGGCTCTCGATCCACCCTCCAAAGTAGCCGCTGATTAAGCCGATGACAGAGCCGATGCTCAGCGCGATCGCCACAGAGATGACGCCAGCTGCCAGCGACACCGACATGCCATGTCCCACGCGCCGGAAGATGCTGCGCCCATTGATATCAGCGCCGAAGGGATATTCGCACGTCATCTGATCAAAGGAAGGCACATTGCCAGCGATCAAACCGATGATGCAGTCGGGCGGGGCATAGCGCGCGCGCAGGTTGCGGTCGCGCAGCGCGTTGTAATCATCGAACAATGGCACGAAGATCGAGATGACCAGCACAATCGCGACCAGCGTCCCGCCAACGCGGGCGCTGCTGCTGCGCCAGAGGCGGCGGGCGATGTCCCGCCCGACCGAATATGCCTGGAGTTCAGACCCATTGGCACGGGTGATGGCGACAGGCGCGGCCTGACTCATGCGGCAGCCCTCACTCTCGGATCAATGAAGAGATACAGAATGTCCACAAGCAGATTGGCCAGCACGTAGATCAGCGCGATCATCAGGGTGACGGCTTGGACAATCGGATATTCGCGGCCAATGATCGAGTCGAAGAGCCATTTGCCGATGCCCGGCCAGGAGTAAATCGTCTCGGTGAGGACGGCGCCGGAGAGCAAACGGCCTAACTGCAAGCCGATGATAGTCACGACGGGCAGGAGCGCGTTGCGCAGCGCGTGAAAATTGATGACGCGCCGTTCCGACAGCCCTTTGGCGCGGGCTGTACGGATGTAATCCTGATTGAGCACCTCCAGCATGGCTGAGCGCGTGATGCGCGCAATGACCGCCAGCGGAATGGTCATCAGCGTGACGCCGGGCAGAAACAGATGTTTAAGCGCGTCCTGAAACGCGGTCCAGTTGCCCGCCAGGAGGGAGTCAACCGTGAGCAGCCCGGTGACGCGCTCCAATTGTATGCCAAAAGTCATGCGCCCCACGAAGGGGAAGAGGCGCAATTCAACCCCTAGAAAGAAGATGAGGAGCAGACCTAGCACGAAAACCGGGATGGAGACGCCGATGAGCGCTCCTAACATGCTCACGGTGTCGATCACCGAGCTCCGGCGCACCGCCGAGACGATGCCGACGGGCACGCCGATGAGCGTCGCCAGGGTGAGGGCGAACAGGCTCAATTCGACCGTGGCCGGAAATCGATTGCGGATTTCATCCGAGACCGGGATATTGCCCTTGATTGTGCGCCCCAGGTCGCCTTGCAGGATGTTGCCGATCCAGATGACATACTGCTCTGGAAGCGGACGGTTGAGACCCAAGCGTTCGCGCAGCGCCTGAACGTTCTCTTCGCTGGCGCGTTCGCCCAGCATCACCGTCGCCGGATCGCCAGGGATGAAGTGCAGCAGCAGGAACACTAGAACGGAGACGCCGAAAATGACAGGAAGAGCTTCGATAAAACGGCGTAGGATGTATTTTGCCATGGATCGCCTGCGCTAACGCACACAGCGCGGGTAAAATTTCGCCCCGCCATGCATCTATCTACACAGCGGGGCGAAGAGCAAAGATCAAGTATCGGTTCAGTCTGTCAGGATGATCGTGCTGAACTTCTCATCACCCATTGGGCTTGGGATGTAGCCGGTTACACGTTTGTTGAACGCGAGCGGCACTGGCCCATGGGCAATGTAGATGCGCTCAGCGTTAGCTGCCATGATGGCTTCGGCCTCTTCATACAGCGGTTCACGCGCTGCCGGGTCGCTCAAAACACGAGCCTGCTGCAGCAGCTCGGCCACCCTAGCATTCTGGTAGAAGCCCTCGCGCGGCATGGGCTTGTCGGCGGCTGAGAAGAAGTACCCGATGAAGTTATCCGGATCACCGTTGTCGCCCGTCCAGCCAAGCTGGTAAAGGCCTAACAGCTCGCCATTACGGCGCTGCGCTAGATAGGTCGCCCAGTCGCCAGCGCTTGCCAGCTCGGCTTTGATGCCAATGTCTTGCAAGTAACTGGCGATCGCCTCGCCAATAGCCTCGCCAGCTGGATTGTAGGGGCGAACCACGGGCATGTAATAGACGCGCACAGGGATAGTCTCGACGACCTCATCCGTCACATTGCCTTCAGCGTCCACGGCCAGCACATTCACCCGGTCAATGCCGTTCGGGAAACCGGCTTCTGCCAGCTTCTGCTTGGCCAGCTCCGGATCGTAAGGGGTCACAATGTTCTCGTTGAAACCCACCGCAATTGTCGGCGGGTTCATCGTGTTAGCGACGACAGCGCCGTCTACATAGAAGGCATCCACAATCTCCTGGCGGTCAATGGCCAGAGAGATAGCCTGGCGCACCAGTGGGTTGCGAAATTCAGCGATCCGGTAGTTGAAAGCCAGATAAAACACATTGAAGGACGGCCGCAGCATGATGTACAGGTCGTCTGAAGCCTCGATAGCTGGAATGTCTTGCACGTTGGGCTGCTCGAAGGCATCAATAGTGCCGTTCTGGAGCGCGGCAAAACGCGCAGCGTTATCTGGAATGGGACGATAAACGATGCGATCGACGTTGCCGGTGAACTCGCCCCAGTAATCGGCGTAGCGCTCCAGCACCGTCTCAACGCCCGTCTCCCACTTGACGAATTTGAACGGGCCAGTGCAGACGAAGCCTACCGCAGGCGTGCCATAATCCGGACCATATTTCTCGACAGCCGCTGGGCTGGAGATGGAGAACATGGACATAGCCAAGTTATTTAGAAAAGCGCCCATCGGTTGGCTGAGGGTGAAGACTATCTCATACTCGCCTGTGGCTTCTACATTCGTGATGATCGAGTCATCGTCGAAGCCACCAAATTGGGCCTCATAGTACTCGAATACGGCCTCAGGGAAATGCTGTGGATGATCAGTGAAGCGCCAGCGATCGAAGTTCCATTTGACCGCCTCAGCGTTGAAGGGCGTGCCGTCATGGAAGGTCACACCTTCCTCAAGCTGGAGCGTCCAGGTCAGGCCGTCATCACTCACTGACCAGCTCTTGGCCAGGCCAGGTCCCGGCTGGGTTGTCCCAGGAATGAATTCCAATAGGTTTTCACAGCCCTGACGGGTGACGCGGAACGAGATGCCGTCGGTGACGACTGCTGCGTCAAGTTTGACCGGATCGCCAAACTCGCCGAACGTGAAGGTTTTCAGCGCATCCTGTGCAGCGACCGGCGCGGCGATCAGCAGCACAATGATCGCCGCCAGACTAAAGAATCGCAGATGTTTGCTCACGTTGGATAATCCTTTCCCCAAAATGTAAAACAATTCAAAGGCCTCTTGCAAACTTCAGGCCAGGCACAGCATATATACCACACCTACCCAGATTTCGCTACAGATTGGGACGCCTCTCCTCAGGGCATCATCAAAACACGCTCGATGCGTTCCAGCGCCCAGTCCAAATCATCACGCGTGATCACTAGAGGCGGCGCAAAGCGAATAACTGTCTCGTGAGTTTCTTTGCACAGCAAACCTTCGCGTTTGAGGGCTTCGGCGAAGCGGCGCGCGCCGCCAGCCTCGGCATGCAGCTCGACGCCGATCAGCAGGCCGCGCCCCCGCACCTGTTTGATATGCGGGCTTTCGATGCGCTGCAGCCGTCCCATCAGATATTCCCCTTGGAGGCGAGCGTTTTCGATCAGTCCCTCTTCGACCAACACCTTGAGCGCCGTCCGCGCTACCGCCGCGCCCAACGGGTTGCCGCCGAAGGTGGATCCGTGATCGCCTGGTCGGAAGACCCCTAACACGTCACGGCTGGCCAGCACTGCTGAGACAGGATAGAAGCCGCCGGAGAGCGCTTTGCCGATGGTGACGACGTCGGGTTTCACCCCTTCCCAGTCACAGGCAAACAGCCGGCCAGTGCGGCCCAGACCGGTTTGGATTTCGTCGGCGATCAGCAGGACATTGTGGCGCGTACAGATATCGCGCACACGCCGAAGATAGCTCTCTGGCGGCACGATCACTCCGCCTTCACCTTGGATCGGTTCAACAGAGAAGGCGACGGTATGGGGGGTGATGGCCTGCTCCAGCGCATCGGCGTCTCCGTAGGGGATGGTGACGAAGCCTGGTGTGAACGGGCCGAAACCTTCGCGGTACTGCGGCTCGGTGGAAAAGCTGATGATGGTGATGGTGCGCCCCTGAAAATTGCCCTCACACGCGATGATCTCTGCTTTGCTCTCAGGAACGCCTTTGACCTGGTAGCCCCATTTGCGAGCGGCCTTCAGGGCAGTTTCTACCGCTTCAGCGCCGGTGTTCATGGGCAGCATCATCTCATAGCCGGTAAGCTCACACAGCTCTTGGGCTAGCAGCGGCAGTTGGTCGTTGCGGAAGGCGCGCGAGGTGAGAGGCAGCCGCGCCGCTTGTTCGATCATCGCCTGGAGAATGCGCGGGTGGGCATGTCCCTGGTTGACGGCCGAGTAGGCGCTGAGAAAATCCAGGTAGCGGTTGCCTTCAACATCCCATACCCAGATGCCCTGGCCGCGTTCTAAAACGACGTCCAGCGGTTTGTAATTGCGAGCATTGTAACGTTCTTCCAGGGCGATGTATTCTTGTGTCTTCATAGGTGGCCTTTTCGAATGTCAAGATGTCAGACTTGAACTAGTATATCTTGACTATGAAAACTGGGCATCGATTCGGGTAGATTTCACAAGCTGAGCTGAAAGAGTTGGATGACAATGCAGCGACCCCCAATCGAACAGCAGATCACATTTTTGTACGTGGCCGATCTGGCGATGACCGCCCAGTTTTATGAGAAGCTGCTGGGTTTGGAATTGGCGCTAGATCAAGGCACATGCCGCATCTACCGCACCTGTCCCGGCGCCTATATCGGTTTCTGCCAGCGGCAGTCCGGGGCAGCGCTAACGTCTGCTCCACCGGCATCTGTGATCTTGACGCTGGTGACGCCGCAGGTAGCGGAGTGGCATGCGTTCCTGAGCCAGCAGGGAGTAATTTTCGAAAAAGCGCCGGCCTTTAACCCGCAGTACAATATCTTCCATTGCTTCCTACGCGATCCTGATGGACATCTGATCGAGATTCAACGATTTGAAGATCCGGCCTGGAGGCCGCAGCCATGATCTTCCCAGCCATAACAGACAGTCTCAGCCGGTTTGCGCTGGTTGGCTTGTGGGCGATCTGGGCAGTCTGCTTGTTTGGCGGGATGGCAGCGGGCTGCCTGAACGCTGACCAAACTCATCGCAGTCCCACCTGGATGCGTATGGCGTCTTCGGCGGCGCTGGTCGCAGCTGGGGCGATCTGGTGGATCAACGCGCGCGGCACCGGCGCAGAGGGGTTTGCCGTCGGCGTGGCCGTTGGGATGGCGCTAGGTTTCTTGGGCGACCTGTTCATGGCGCGGCTGCTGGCTGCCAACAACTACGTCATGGGGGGTATTGGAGCCTTTGGGTTAGGACATCTCGCCTACATTGCGGCCTGTTTGTTGGTCAGCGCTCAACTAAGCGGGGGGATGGTCTTTATTGACTGGTGGGCGCTAGCGGCATGGTTGGCCTTCGGCGCGGCGGGATGGTATCTCGTCGTTTTCAGGGGGCAGCGAGCGACAGTTCTGCACTGGGCGGCGCTGCCTTACGCGCTGCTGCTGGCGACTACGGCGGGGCTGGCCACCGTTCTGGCGCTGTCGTATAGCGCATTTGTCCTTATGGCGCTAGGCGCCGCCCTGTTCCTGTTCAGCGATCTGCTGCTTGCAGCTCAATTATTCAGTGGTCTGTGCTCAGTTGCAAAGATAGATCGAGGATAGGCAGCACCTAACGGTGCAGGTTGTAGACGAGCGCCTTGAGCATCGGTTCGCGCCGCTGAAGTCGCCATGAGCGCGAGCGAATGACATCGCCAAACAAGCGTTTGATGAC